>JBKPCR010000001.1:0-12874 GCA_046727435.1 bacterium
CTGGTAGGTGATACGCTCCACCACGCCGCGCAGCTCGCGCAACGACGCAGCCGTCGGAGCGGAGGTTTTGCTGGGCGGCGGGCGACCATTCATCATCGCGACTCCATCTGCGGCGCATGCTTACACCGGCAGGATCGTCTCGGTTCTCTCGCTGGGGAGGTCGCCATCGAAGGCGTTGACGCAGAACGCCAGCATACCGTAGTAGCCCATCAGCATCGTCAGCTCCGTCAGCCCCTGAGCGCCAAACTGCTCCAGTGCGGCCTGGAAGGCGCCGCGACTAACGCGGTGTGTGCGGAAGAACTCCTGCCCATACCTCACCACCGCGGCCTCCTCGGGATTCATCGGCGGCGGCGGCTGCCTGTCTCGCAGGGCATCCACCAGTGGTGAGCTGACTCCAGCCTTTCTCCCGGAGGCCGCATGGGCATTCCAGATATACTGACAATCCAGCTCTCGGGCGGTGACCAGCATGGCGAGCTCCTGGACGTTCTGCGGCAGCGTGGACTGACGACGCAGGTACTCCGACAGGTGAGACGCTCGCTGACTGGCTTCAGGGCTGTTCAGCATGATCGAGCCAGGACCGGTGCGCGGCACCCCTCCACGGCCTTGCACCGCTGCATCGAAGGCATCTCGCAGGTTTTGAGGAACGCTCTCTCTGGTGGGGATAGGGATTCTAGGCATCGTCTCACTCCTTTCAGCAGTGGACCACCGTCGGCGGTCCGCAGGCGCCACCCTCATGGGAAGCCGTCTTCGCGTGCAACAGTATGCTTGGTCTGCAGGACGCCCTGTGAATACGCCGGGCATCATCTCATGTCAAGTAGAATCCTCGGCCCACCAGCTGGCTAAATCAGACTCCACATGATTCGTACACTGGAGCTGCTGCGACAGATCCCCCCGCGCTGCGCTCGCCCCTCCCGTATCAAGTGGGCGATGGGGAGATTTCGCCGCCAAGGGCAGATGCCAGTGGGCCAAGGTCATGCCTTTTGCTTTCGGTGCGTGCTAGGCGTTGATCGGCGGTAGCTCACTGGCCACAGCGTTGTGATCAGCGGGCCGGGCAGCGACTGCGTCGCCGTTTATCGGCTGCCCCGTAGACGGATCCACCTCAAACGGGCCGAACAGATCTAACTCTTCTCCCATTTCGCGCACCGCGGGTATGACCTCCTCACCCATCAGCCGCAGGCTACGCATCTGATCTTCGTGGGTCATGGCACCATCCCCATCCCAGAAGAAGAGGCTCCCCGGCCGCAGATACTCCAAGACATGGCGGATCTTGGGGAGGACGGTCTTGGGCGTACCCGAAATGATCGTGAGGTCGTTCACTTGGTCTTCATAGGGGCGGCGATTGGTGCCGAACCGGCCGGCCGGGCCGAAGGCCGCCGCGGCGAGTCGGCGGGACGTCCGCGAGGTGTGGCCTGGCAGGTTCATGATGGCCGGGTTCACGGCTCCTTCATTGCCAGCCAGGAAGGGATTGCTAACGCCCGAGAGGTATTTACGTCCGACCTCGTCGGCCTTCTCCTCGGTCTCGTCGACGTGGACTTTGAGCAGGTAGGACACATTCTGCGTGCCAGACGTGTAGCCCGCTTCAGCCGCGGTATCGGCGTAAAGTTGGAAGGCTTGCTTGGTGGGCTCCAGCTTGGTGGCCAGCAGGACCAACGGATACCGGTGCTGCGCGGTCCATTTCACGGTCTCGATGCTCACGGTCGACGGAATCCAGATCGGCGGATGCGGCTGCTGGAACGGCCTGGCCCACGGGTTGACGTAACGATAATGAAAATGTTTCCCCTCCCAGCGAAACGGTCCCGGCGTCGTCCAGGTCTTGATGAGGAAGTCATGTGCCTCCTCGAAGCGTTCCCGATTGTAGTGCGGTGGCGCATTGTGGGACACGCTTTCCCGTCCGCCACCGCGCACAAACCCGGAAACCAGGCGGCCGTAGGAGATCATGTCGATCATCGCCAGCGTCTCGGCCAGCCAGAGAGGGTCGTCCCAGATCGGTAAAATGTTCCCCAGAATGACGATCTTGACCTTTTTCGTCACGCGCGCCAGAATCGAGGCTCCCACATTAGTCACACCCTGCATGCAGAACGGCGTGCTATGGTGCTCGTTGAGCATCAGCCCATCGAAGCCCATCTCTTCGGCATAGATCTTTTCATCGATGTAGCGGTTATAGAGCCGAGCCCCCACGCGCGGGTCATACACCCCGTTACTAATACTCAAGTCCAGGCTCTGCGTCCCCATCAAGCCTGTCTGGTCATCCTGCCACGGTTGCTCGGTAAAGTGTCCGATGAACATAACGATCCTCCTTTCTGTGCTGACCATCCACAACGAGCTTGCTAGGTCGCGCTGCCCCACCCAGCCCTTGCCAGAGGGGAAAAGGTTTGGTAGGGGGTGAAATCAGGGTCGCTAGGCCCGCGCCCCTATGCCCGGACTCTGGGTCGCATACAGCTCCCTGGACAGCTCGTCCAGGTAACCGAGGACGGCTTCGAGAGGGACCACATCGGCGTATTTGGCCTGCATGTCGAACAGGTTGACCCTGTGCGAGGTCTGTCCTCGATCGAAGACGCATTCCTCCACAACCACCACCTTGAAGTTGTAGGAGAAGGCGTCCACGACGGTGGCACGCACGCAGCCGCTGGTGGTGGTGCCCGCGATCAGGAGCGTATCGACCTGGAGTTCGTGCAAATAACTCATGAGAGGGGTGCCGAAGAAGACGCTCGGCTTATCTTTCAGGATCACAATGTCATTGTCGTGCGGGGCAACCTCGCGTACGATCTCATTGCCGTCCTGGGCTTGGCTGTGAAAGTCCTCGGTGCCGCGGCTGTTTTTACCATGCCATCGACCGGCCGTCACGGCGGTCTGACGGGATGGAGCCGTGCTGTAAAAGATCGGAACTCTCGCGGCCCTGGCCGCATCCAGCAGTCTGCGGATCTGCCCCACGCCCTGCCAGCCTTCCTCACCACAGCTGTTGCGGGATTTTTTGATCGAGTCAAGAATGGGTTCGGGGACATCCCCCACGAAATTGTAGTTGACATCTACCACAATGACCGCTGGTCTACGGCCAAAGCCCTGTCGCTTGCCGTACCCAGCGGCGGCGAACACTTGCTTATCCCGCTCCGTCAACACATCATCCCAAATGGCCATATAGGTCTCCTGTGCGCGACCATGCCCAATGCGCTTCGAGGATATTTCCCCTATGGCTGTCACTGTATCACACAACAGGCTTCATCGGAAGGGAATGCCACCAGCTTTCCGCTTCATCCTTGATCCGCCCCAATTCCGGTGATACAGTGAGCCGCTCGAGCAGCGACAGGCGAGGTAACCTCAACTGACCTGGCGAAGGAGAGTACATATGCCCAAAAAGGAAACCATCCAGGTGCAACTGGCCGCCCCCAACCCGAACCTCTCCCCTGCCACCCGGTTCGGCAATCTGGTCTTTGTGGCCGGCCAGACCGGCAGACATCCGGCCACTGGCGAGGTTGGCAGGGACATACGCGAACAGACCCGTAACGTTCTTGAGCGCATCAAGCTGATTCTGGAGGCCGCCGGCACCTCCATGGAGAACGTGCTGACCGTGACCACGCATCTGACCAAACGGGAGGATCTGGCGGCCTACAATGAAGAATATGCCAAATATTTCCCCACCAATAAACCTGCCAGGACCACGGTGGAGGTGATGCTGAACTCCCCTGAGCTGCTGGTGGAGATCACCGTTACTGCCGGAATCCCTGACTAGGCCCGGCGCCGGCCCAGCACACCTGTAGTCGTGGCGTATCGCGCCTCTACTGCTGAGCACATACAATACCCCTAAGGACATGAGGCCGGTCGCGGGGTGTCCATCATGGCTTTGCGACGCTATCTCCGAGATGATTCCCTCTCCCTCCGGGAGAGGGTCAGGGTGAGGGTGGCAGGGTGCGCTCATGCGGTCAGGTTCCCCTCACCCCAGCCTTCTCCCAGCGGAAAAGGGAGCGAAAAACGGGCCCTGGGACGATAGCGCCGCATGCTGCCGCCCACCCCCGATCCACGGGCCTCGCTTGACATGGAATGGTGGTCTCCGTACAATCGCTGCCCGTCCAGAGCGATTTGCTGGGCGGTTGACGTAGGTGAGTCATACGATGTAGGTGAGTCATACAGGAATTTATAGCATGTTCAGGACATCGTGATGGCCATAAGAGTAGGTCGTGTCCCTTATCTCCACGCTGAGCCCTTCTACTTCGACATGGTGCGCCGCGGCATCGAGTTGTATGAGATGGCGCCTAGCGCCATAGTCGTTGCCGCTGAACACGGCGAGATCGATGCGGGACTAGTCCCGCTGGCGGACAGTTTCAGCCTGGAAGATCGCTTTCAGCCGGTGGCAGGTTTTTGCGTCGCCAGTGTCAAGCAAGCGGGAAGTATCTTCTTGTTCTCGACTGTACCCTTGGCGGAGCTCGATGGGGCAAACATTGGCATCACCGATGAGGCCTCCAGCGCTCCGAGGCTCTTGCAAATCTTGCTGTGCCTGAAGTATGGGGTGCAGCCGAAAGCGTATGTGCCTCTCCAGGCTTCTCAGGATGCCTTCCTACTCATCGGCAATCAAGCTCTGCGCCAGCGCCTGGGTGTGCCAGGCTTCCGCCACACCTACGACTTGGGGGCTGAATGGCATGCCTGGACCGGGTTGCCTTGTGTCTTCTCCCGCTGGATGGTGCGGAAGGACTTAGATCCCAAGGATCGGGCTCTGCTCCAGGATACGCTGTACGTCGGCCTCGAAGAGGGGGTGAACGCCCTGTATGCCCTGGCCGATCCGCGGGAAGACCTGCTCATGCTGCCGCGCGATATAGTCACGTATATTCAAGGTCTGCGGTACTATATTGGGCATGCTGAACAGCGGGCCATCGAGCAGTTTAGGCACTATCTAAATCAGCTCAATCCCCAATGATCTCGGTGCATGATGACAACTCCTCCTGGCAATAGCTATGGATGTCTTCACTCTTGAAGGGCATCTAGCGAACCCGCATCAAACGCTGGATGCCCTTTCTTTTTGAGCACTTCCAGGATTCATCGAGATGCATGAAAAGGTGTCTATGTGTGGGATTTTGTACCCCTGATGGATACCAGTTCCGAGGGCTAAATCCGTTGTCAGCCAAGGGCTAGTAGGACTCCCCGAATCGCCGAAACCCACACCGGCTTGCCCTTGGTTCCCAGCATATGGGATAGCCATGTGGGAGAGGCCTAGATGTCGAATGAGGAACATCCCTCAACCTCGCAAACTCTCTCCCCAATTACAACTGCAGGAATATTTATGAGCGCCTCCTCTGCGAGTTGGGGGAAGTGGTCGAGCAATGGCGTCCAGATATTGTCCACGGCCATAATCTCCATCACTTCGCCTGTGAGCCGGCGGAAGCACTATAGGAACTCCAGCGCCGATGGGGCTTCCGGTTTCACCATACGTTCCACGAGGTTAGAGACGACGTGGTGCAATCTCCACATGGGCTTTTCGGGTGTGAACAGTTGTACGCTGTCTCGGGGTTTGTTGCTCAGGCCTGCGCGACACGACTCGGACTATCTGCGCACGTATTCCATCTTGGGGTCGACGAGAGCTCGTTCTGCGCGGCCCGCCGTGTATTTGCAGCTCCAGCGGACCAGAGAGGTGTTACGATACTTCATCCTGCACGGCTGCTCCCGTGGAAGGGGGTACACCTATCAATCGCAATGCTCGCTCAGTTGCGGGACATTGGCCTCCCCGCTCCACTAATCATCACAGACACGCTTCGGATCATGGACTGGCACGGAGAGAGTGCCACGTATCGGGCTGATCTATTGGCACTTATAGACGCTCTCGGCCTTCATGACAGGGTTGATCTTCGCCCTGCGACCTACGCTGACATGCCATCGCTCTATGCCGAAGCAGATGTCGTCGTTTATCCAACGGTTGGAGCAGAGCCATACGGCCTTGTGCCACTAGAGGCAATGAGCTGTGAGAGACCAGTGGTAGTAGCGCGTAGTGGTGGCCTCTCAGAAACAGTGCTGGATGGCAACACGGGTCTTGTAGTGCCACCAAATAACGTGAGTGCCCTCACGGATGATGTGGCACTGCTCCTGAGATCTCCTGATGATGCGCGAGCGATGGGTGTAGCAGGCCGGCGACTTGTGAAGCGACGCTTCACACTTGATAGCTATGGAACCTTGTGATGCAGCGGTACATAGGAAAAACTGTACCTGGGATATAAGTTCCATCTGACGAGAGTGCGAAGGGTTCGCTTTTCAGACCAGGCTTTGCTCTAACTAACGAGAGCGCTTGGGCGATGTGACGGCAGTCCATCACAGCAGGCCCAAGACCACGCTGCCCGCACGGGCCTGAGCTTTGGTATTAGGAGTCATGCAGGCGGTTTCCCAATGAATCGATTCCGGCAGTCTTTGCTCAGGAACTTCTGGTGGCTCGGGGTAATTGCCGCTGGCGCGTTGCTGGCGGCGCACAACCTCGGCGTCGGAACAATCACATCGATACGACGTCGCTCTTTTGGGTCGGCTTCATTCTCCTCTGCCCTTGGCTGACCGCTCTCAAGCGCATCAAGATCGGCGACTTTAAGGCTGAGTTAATCCCGCCGAAGTGAAGAGGCTGACTGCCTACAGCCTCCGTTCATACCTCGCTCCCGCTCTCGGGTGCAGCGTGAGCAGAAGGCGGTGAGTCTTTGCTATAGAGAGGCGGGCGAGCTTTGCGAGCGCTATTTTTCTTCGCCCAGCGAGCGGATATAGCCGAGGTCCAGTCGTCCTGGGGCTCCCCAGCCTTTCTTTCCCTCAGGTACATCAGGACGAAAATGCTCGTACAGCGCGTAGGCGTAAGCCACCAGTTGGTCTGGTGTGTAAGCTTTGGCCAACGCTTCCATTGCGGCCCGCGCGTCAGCCAGCTCGTGACCGAACTTCTGTGCTAAGTAGCGCCTGACGCCAGCCGGATCGATCGGTTGACCTTTGGCCGTGGCTCGCACGCCTTGGTCCGTACTGATGACCGGCACCCGCCGATGCAACAGGCTCACCATGGACGCGTCTGCCGGCTGGCGGGCTTTCTGTTCCTTGTCCTCTTGCACGTCTTGGGGCTCCTCGAAAATCCCCAGTCGCCTCCCTTTCGATTGGGCATTGAGCCCAGCTACCGCCTTGCCCAGTGTCAGCGCGGCCTCATGGTCGTAGCCCAGCCGCTCGGCAACCACCGCCGCCCAAAGGGTTAGGACAGGGGCACGATTAATTTTGACTGTGTGTGTCGCCATCGCTTGGACTCCTCTGCTTCCCCATCGGTCTGGACAGGAATAAGCACACCAAAAGAGGGGGTGGCGTGAGTGCTACACCATGCCTATCCAGTGTATCAGCGTATGAAGAGGCGTGCAAAGGGGCGAGTCTTTGCGATAGATAAGCGGGGGCGCACGGGGAAGAGCAAGTCTTTGTATCTTGGCAGTGTCGCTTCTTACCTTATGCGCGGATCGGCGCAATCCAGGATAGCGGGCACGGGAAGGGAGGAATCTTCGATGAGCTTGGGTTGTTGATTTATTATCGAGTCAGGCATACAATCCCGGCGTGGTAGTGCCTTGAGATCGATGATAACAGGGATCAGGCAAAACTGCTCGATAACCAGTCCAATATCACATTATCAGGGCAAAATGGCTAGTGAATCAATGGTTCGGCCCCTATCTCTCCCTTGACCTGACCGGTTGCTTATCGTAAGCTTCCATTCCGGCTCCATTTGACTATCTTCTCTGGGAGAGTCTCCCATGGCAATCTTGACGATTAAGAATATCCCGGATGAACTGTATGAGCAGCTCAAGCAGAGCGCAGCCCGTCATCGGCGCAGCGTGAACAGTGAGGTAATTGTTTGCCTGGAGAAAGTGTTGGGCAGCAGCTTCATAGACCCCGCCACCTTGCTCGCCAGCATTCGCGCGCTGCGCAAGACTGTCTCCACGGTTTTCGTCACTGAGGAGGACCTCCAGGCAGCCAAGGACGAGGGGCGGTTGTGATTGTGGTCGATACCAATGTCCTTATTTACCTCCTCGTCCCGGGCGAGCGTACGGAACAGGCCGAGCACGTCTTCCCCAGGGACCCCGTATGGGCGGCCCCCCTTCTCTGGCGATCAGAGTTTCGCAATGTGCTCGCCGTCTATATGCGGCGGGGGCTACTCTCACTTGACCACGCCCTGCAGCTCATCAACAACGCCGAAATCCTCATGCAGGATCGGGAGTACGAGATCTCCTCGGCGCGTATCCTCAGTTTGGTAGCCGGTACACGGTGTTCTGCATATGACGGCGAGTTTGTTGCGCTGGCCCAAGATCTGGGGTTGTCATTGGTCACCTCTGACGCCAGGCTGCTCGCAGAGTTTCCGGCAACAACGATCGCCATGGACATCTTCGGGGCATGGCAGAATGGCTAGGGCCTAACCAGCCGTTGCAGGTGCGATCCGTTTCCCTGAAACCAGAGTCTTACAAAGGCTCTGGGGGATAAGGAGCTGAGATCCGCGGATCTTTGCCAACTCAATCTCCGTGCAGGTGCCATTCCTGCCCCTCTGGTGTCGAGATGAGAGCGTATCCCCTGGGGTAGCGACTGACCCTCACTCCGCACAGCGGGGATCACAGGCGGTCACCCGGAATCCGCCTGGGACTCCCGTCGCGCAGAGCGGAACACGGACAGGCACACGAACCCCTGGTTGAATCGTCGTGAGGTGGGCGTAGCCGACGCGGCTTATCGGCTACGGCCACAAGGGCCAGGAGAGGGGCTGAGCGGAGCTGCAGCCGACGCCGAGACACCCCCGAGACACCCGGCGAAGAGTGGGAGCCGACGGTCAGCGTCAAACGGAGATGGGGAACGGAGTAACCCCGTGTCGTGCTCCCCCGAGGAGCAGGTGTCAACCGGAGACGGCACGGTGGGGGGATTCCCCAAGCAGCCACGGCCGCGGGGAAAGCCCGCGGAGAGGCTGACGTGGGGACGGTGATAGGTACGTGATCGGGATGAGTCGCGCTGGAGAAGCCGTGAGCACGCCATGGAGCGAGGTAGGGATGACCCGGAAGGGGGAGGCGCCAACCTGCCGATCACCAGCCCGGCAGGGTGCCCATGACAGGGGACGTATCACTGAGGAGCCGTGTGCCGGGAAACTGGCACTCACGGTTTTGAAGCAGAGGCGGGGGAAGTGATTCCCGCGTCGACTGTAACCGGATGGGCGGGACAGCGGGCGGTTTGCATGTTGTCGGCATGGGCGAAGCTCGAGGGTAGTTCCGCCGCCCGCCGCTGAACACTGGCCGTTAGGCTTCAAAAGAAACAAGGTAGACATAAGGCCGCCTTGAGGAGTAGACCATGTGGTACAGTGCTGTCGGGTTCGTCGTGCCTTCACTCTGAGTCTGCTCGTGGCCCCACTCACAGCGGAGGCACAGCAGGCGACGAAAGTGCACCGGATCGGTCGGCTCTCTTCTGGCTCTCCCACCGAGCTCAATCCAAATTTGGAGGCTTTCCGGCAGGGGCTGCGCGAGCTCGGCTATGTGGAGGGCCAGAACCTCGTCATCGAGTCCCGCTATGCAGAGGGGAGCCCAGAACGTCTCCGCGACTTGGCGGTCGAGTTGGTCCAGTGCAAGCTGGATGTGTTTGTGGCCGTGGCAGCCGCAGCGACCCGCGCTGCCCAGCATGCCACACGCACGATCCCGATCGTGATGGTGGGCACCAGCGATCCGGTAGGGGATGGGCTCGTCGCCAGCCTGGCGCGTCCGGGGGGAAACACCACGGGCTTCAGCAACCTGACCGTGGAGCTTCCTGGAAAGCGGCTGGAGCTCCTCAAGGAGGCGGTGCCCCAGAGCGTGCGCATCGCCGTGTTGGCCAATCCGGCCGCTTCAGGCTATGAGTCCGCGATGAACAACCTGACCGTGGCCGCTCGGGCGCTGGGGTTGCAACTGCACGTCGTGGAGCTGCGCAGTCCTGACGAGTTGGACGCTACCTTCGCGGCGATGACCCGAGCGGGTGCGGACGCACTCATCGTGGTGGGGGAGCCGCTCCTGTTGGATAGTCTGCGCGGACGGACTGTGGACCTTGCCGCCAAGCACCGGCTACCCGCGATGTACAGTTGGAGAGAGCTTGTGGTGGCTGGAGGCCTGATGTCGTATGGACCGAGCCTGCCTGACATGCACCGGCGTGTCGCTACCTACGTGGACAAGATTCTGAAGGGGGCCAAGCCCGCCGACCTGCCCGTGGAGCAGCCGAGGAAGTTTGAACTGGTGATGAACCTCAAGACGGCCCAGACGCTCGGGCTGACCATTCCCTCGAACCTCCTGATCCTGGCGGATGAGATGGTCAAGTAGGCGTATGCAGGGACGTAGCGAGCGAGGTGGAACGGGCCTGAGAGAGAATAACTCTGGGGTCGGCGGTGGGGCGTGGGAGGGAAAGGCCACCCGCAGCCCCACGTGGTGCCCTCAGCCTTACATTAGCCTGCAGCCGACGGCCTACAGCGTCCGCTGCGCTCCCGCTTCCGGCAGCGGCTGAGCACCAGCGTTAGCCGTTGAAACCGACTTGCCGTGTCATCACGAGGGAAAGGGATGGAGAACGCTAAAGGTCCACAATTTATGCGATTCTGTATTCCCATCGTGGAGACCTTGAAAGCACTCGGTGGTTCGGGGAAAGCAAAAGAAGTCACTGACACGGTTCTGGAGCGTTTGCACATTTCGGAGCGAGAGCAGGCCCAAACGCTCAAGAACGGTGGTTCACGCGTGCGGAATCAAGTAGCCTGGGCAAGATTCTACCTGGCAAAGGGGGATTTACTCGATGCCTCCCGCCGTGGGGTATGGGCGTTGACAGAAAAGGGGCGTACCGTACACCTCTCCCCAAACGTAGTCACCCAGCTTTTCAAGGATGTACATGCCCAATTTCCGACCCGAGATGAGCCACCACATGTCGTGGACGATGTGCCAGAAATGACCCCGCCGGTGGACCCGCCTGGTGACAGTGGGAGCCAGCGCACCTTGTTGGATGTCCTTAGGTCGCTCTCACCTGAGGGATTTGAACGCGTGTCACAGCGGTTACTGCGTGAGTCCGGCTTTGAGCGAGTCCTTGTCACGGGGAGGTCTGGGGATGGTGGGATTGATGGCCATGGCATCCTGCAGGTTAACCCCTTTGTGAGTTTCACGGTCTTATTTCAGTGTAAGCGCTACGCTGGTGCGGTCTCCGCATCGCAAGTGCGGGATTTCCGTGGGGCGATGATGGGACGGGCCGACAAAGGCATTATCATCACGACTGGCGCGTTTACAACAGAAGCGACGAAAGAAGCCCGACGAGACGGGGCACCGCCCATCGAGTTGGTGGACGGGGAGACCCTAGTCCAGATGTTTGAGCGCTTGGAACTTGGTGTAAGACCGAAGACCGTCTACGAGGTAGACGAAGGATTCTTCGGGGAATACCGTTGATAGCAACGACAGACACACCGCTACAGCCGACGCCCTGCAGCGTCCGCTCGTGCGTCGCTCCCGCTTTCGGGTGCAGCCCACCGCGAGCGTTAGGCGGCATGACCAGGGAGGCGTACATTATGGAAGCCGTTGATACCCGTCATGGCGTCATGATCGAGGCCGCCTGGCTCAAGTCCGGGGTCGGCCGCGAGGTGGCCCTCATGCTTGGGGGCAGCCTCCTCATCGCCCTTTCAGCTCAGCTCCGGTTTGTGCTGCCGTTCTCCCCCGTGCCCATTACGGGCCAAACCTTCGCGGTCTTGCTCTTAGGAGCCCTCTACGGGAGTAAACGAGGCTTAGCGACCGTCATGACCTATCTCGCCCTCGGTGCCATGGGCTTGCCCGTCTTCGCCGGGGGAGCCTTCGGCGTCGCCCGGCTCGTCGGCCCTACGGCGGGCTACCTGGTGGGCTTTCTCGCGGCGGCTTTCGTGGTCGGGTTCCTAAGCGAGAGAGGCTGGGACCGCAAACCTTGGACTACTGCGGTCAGCATGATCATCGGGAATAGTATTATTTACGTGGCTGGCGTGCTCTGGCTCTCGCGATTCGTGGGTTGGCAGGCGGTCCTGAGCACCGGCGTCCTCCCCTTCTTGGCTGGTGACGCCCTCAAAATCGCGCTTGCGACGATCCTGTTGCCGACAGGCTGGAAGCTCATCGGCCGCTCTGGTCAGCCGTAGTCTATGCCGCCTCATCGTCCCGCTGGAGCCGACGCGGAGACCCGCGTCGCCGATGCCGGAGCTGTTAGCCGTCCGTTTTGCAGGGCATCGTGCTTCTCGCAAGGCACTGACGTGATCCATGAGAGACGGAGCCATGAGCAGGTTCACTGCAGTCACAGGAACGGAGGACAAGCGATGTACATCCGCTTGAACATGTTCTCGGTCGGAAGCGGCAAGCGCTCGGAGGTTGAGAGGCTGGCCGATCGCTTTGCTCCCATCTTCAGGGCACAGAGAGGATTCAAGAGCGTCACGTTTTTCGAGGCTGATGCAGCGGCAGGTGAGTATGGCTCGTTGAGCATCTGGGAAACCAGGGAGGATGCTGAGACAGCGGACGCGGCCTTGATGCCGCAGTTGCAATAGGCTATGGGTGGAGCTGGCCTGCAGGTGCGAGGGACACTGATCCGGCGAATCGGTGAGGTGATTGAGCCGAAGGCGTGACAACGGAAGCCAACCGTCGGGTCATCGAGAGCCGTCCTTGTGCTGTCGGCATCAGCCGTTGAGAGGAGGTACGTTCGCTCAGCCAAGGCGCGCTTGTGGCGCTCCATACGGAGACACTGCGCTTTGTGGCGTGCCACGCACCGAACGGCTGCTGAAGAGGAATCCCGAGCTGTAGGTTTCGCACTAATCCATGGACCAGCCAACCATGGCATGCAGCCGACGCCCCACAGCGTCCGCTGCGCTCCTGCTCATGGTGCCGGTTACACGCCCCCCTAGGTGCCTTTGTAGCAGGGACTACCC
>JBKPCR010000002.1:0-4881 GCA_046727435.1 bacterium
GCCGCACAGCAACGGCGTGTCTGGCAGGCAAACACCGCCGCCACACAGCTCTTGCAGGCACTCACCCCTTGCCTCCAAGCCAGCTACAGGCAGCGGGGCCTCTTGCGTCATCCAGACAGTATCCGCTACAACGATGTCCCCGCGATGGCCTATGTTATTGATCCCTCGCTTTTCACCTGTCAGGATGTACATGTGCGTATCGAGACCCAGGGACGGCTCACACGCGGACAAACGGTTGCGGATCTGCGTGGCCAAGGCAGCGCTCCACCCAACGTCACCGTGGCATTCTCCGTGGACGCCGCACGCCTGACGCAGCTGTGGGTCGAACGCGTCGTGAATCTTCGCTGTTAACACCCGAGCAGATGCGGGGCCTCCAAGCTCACCCTACATCCCTTCCTCATAGAGACGACGGACGATGCTCTCAATCTCCGGCTCCTCGATGGTCAGGTCGCGGATGCGGTAGCGAGCTGAGACGGCTGCAATCAATTCGGCGGCGGTGGTCTCGTCACGGCGAAAACGCAACCAGCGTCGTGGGCCGTCGGCCCGCACCTGCATGGCTGGCCCGACGGTGAGCGGGCCAGCGAGTGTCTCATCCTCGGCCAGGTCGACCACCAGGGTACGCTCCGCGCCGAAACGGTTGCGGATGGCGGCTACGGCGCCGTCGTAGCGCAGCCGGCCGTGGTCGATGAGCAGCATGCGCTGGCCACAGCTGGGCGATGTCGGTCATATCATGCGTGGTCAGGAGCACCGTCAGATCTCGCTCCTGGTTCAGGTGCCGCAGGAAGTCGCGAATGCGCTGTTTGGCCACCACGTCCAGCCCAATGGTGGGCTCGTCGAGGCAGAGGATCTCTGGATCATGTAGCAAGGCCGCTGCCAAGTCGCCACGCATGTGCTGGCCCAGGCTCAGTTGCCGGACCGGGGTGTCGAGGAAGCCATTGAGTTCCAGGAGGTCTCGGAAGACCTTCAGGTTGGCGTCGAAACGCGCCGCGGGCACGCGGTAGATATGGCGTAACAGGGTGAGCGACTCTATCAACGGCAGATCCCACCAGAGTTGGGTGCGTTGGCCAAAGACCGCTCCGATACGTCGAGCTAGGGCGCGCCGCTGCCGCCAGGGCACCAGCCCGGCCACCGTCACCTGTCCGCCACTCGGCGCCAGGATTCCGGTGAGCATCTTGGTAGATGACCCGGCCCGCATCCCGGCTGAGCCAGAAGGCATAATAGTCGACCGACTTGGCCAAGTCCGACACCACATCACCGGTGCGGATCGTGTTCGCGATCTCCCACCAGTTCCAGAAATAGACCGGCATGATCATGGCCTGGGTGAGCCAGACGTAGCCGATCGCGTCGTGCACGTTCCAGCCAGCCGCCACCTCTCGGCCCTGGAAGAGGCCCAGAAATTGGGAGTTGTGTGCTACTTCAGAGAGACGCGTGCTTTGGGATCAAGTGGGTGATGCTGTTGACGAAGGACATAGATGCCTCTAGACTCTCAACCAGCAGCCAAGGAGGTGCATTTTAGCGGCGTTCCGTTGATATATGACATCCCTGTTTCCAGTCCAGCGGGCCGAACGTCAGAGGTCACAGGGACCACGCAGGCATGACCATGGGAGGTATTGAGATGGCGGAGAAGAGACTTGGTGTGGTCGTATCGGCTTCCGATAGTGCCGCAGTCCTGACCAGCATCGCCGATCTGGAGCAACGGGGTATCCCCGCGGCATGGCTCACGAGCGCCGGAGCCGGTGGCGCCGATCCCCTAGGCGTCTTCGTCGGTGCCGCCCTACGCACGCAGCACATTCAGCTCGGGACTGCCATTACGCAAACCTTCCCACGCCACCCCATCGCGGTGGTGCAGCAGGTGCTGGTGCTAGCTCAACTCGCTCCGGGGCGCTTCCGTCTGGGGCTAGGGACCAGCGGCCGCGCCGGGATGGAGCAGACTTATGGGGTCAACTTCCAAGCCCCCTTGGGCCACCTCCGGGAATATCTGCGCATCGTCAAGGCCTTGCTGCATACAGGGTCCGTGGACTTAGCCGGACGCTATTATCAGGCCCACACCAGGATCGCTGCGCCGGTAGACGTGGCCGTGATGGCCGCGGCCCTGGGACAAAAAGCCTACGAGTTATGTGGCGCCGAGGCCGATGGGGCCATTAGCTGGGTGTGCCCTGGATCGTACTTGCGAGATGTGGCGCTCCCGGCCCTGCAACGGGGAGCCGACAGGGCCGGTCGCCCGGTGCCGCCGTTGGTCGCTCATGCGCCGGTATGCGTCCATGATCACGCTGAGGAAGTGCAGGCGGCGGTACGGCAGCAGTTCGGAGGCTTCGCGCGTGCCCCCTTTTACCAGAACATGTTTCGCGCTGCCGGGTTCGAGGAAGTTTCGCAAGGGACCTGGAGTGATGCGATGACCGACGCGGTCGCCCTGTGGGGCGACGAAGCGCGGGTGGCAGAGGGCATCGCAGGGTTGTTCGCCTTGGGAGCGACTGAGGTTCTGGTGTCGCCTGTTCCCGCAGGCAATGACCGGGCGGCATCGCTCGAGCGCACCCTGCGGCTGCTCTCCCAAATTGCCCAATCTGGGCGCCAAACCTGATTGGGTACGGTGAGGAGGCGGGTTGCCCTGTCACCAGGTACGAGGCGGCGGAGTCAACGGCCACTGGGGCAGGCCGCCCCCCAACAGCACCACGAGGAGCAATCAAGCAGCTGTCCGCTATGTGAAGCGTTTCGTAGAATCCATGACTTTCCCCTCGACAGTTGCAGCGCCACACATGAAGTAAAAGCGAGTATTCAGGCATCTGATGGCCCTGGTTTCGCCGGGGGAGCACAGATTTCTCCCCCGCACTCGGGCCACAGCTGCCCTGGTCAAGCTCATCCGCCGCATGGGAAAGGGGACGCCTATCTCCACGCAAGGGCACAGGGCCACCACGAACGTTTCCATCACCTCGCTCAGCGTCTGCCCCTGGGAAAGCGCCGTCGCAATCCAGGAGATGCCTACGGCCTCCAGACGGCCAGGCATTTGCCAGAGTTGAAGACACCAGGGGTCTCGACGTAGTCGATGACCTCGCCTTTCTGGCCCAGCTCGTGCATCGCCCCGGCGACACAGATCCAGGTCATCAGCTCCTGTTGGCCAGCGTCCTCGATCTCGCCCACAGTGATGTCCTTCCACTCGACATCTCTGCCTTCACGAATCTGCTGTGCCCTGAGCCGGTCCGTGGCGGTGTCGGGCCACAGGCAGTGGTTCTTCTCCACCAGGAAGCCGTGGGACCACCCACCGGACGCATACATCACGACGCGCCAGGGGCTATCCCTGAGGATGCGAGCCGTGATCTGCCCCACCTCAAAACAGCGCCTGGGGGTGGGCGAACAGGGGTCTGGCTCTTGACCGGCACCATTGATCGCCCGCCGGTTACGGATGATCTTGCTACCGTAAGAGTTGACCTGCACTGGGACGATGGGAAAGTCAAAGCCCTTGCGGTCATAGTCCAGGTACATCTGGATATTGACGAAGGCGTGGCCCAGACCCTCCCAGTGCAGGGGCTTGTAGGCATACGACATATCCACACCTGATTCAAGGTATCTGCGGGCTAGCCACTTGGCGATATCCGGCCGGCTTTGCATCTTGATGGGGTGGTCTTCAGGCTCGCCCCAGACGTTCGCATTGCCGCGGCGGCCCCCTTTGAACGGATAGCTGGTGAGGTCGTCATACGCCATGATGCAGAAAGGCGGGATGACATCCTCTTTGAAGTTCTCGTATTGGTCGTCCCCGAACATCAGAATCACATCGGGATTGAACGCTTCGATCTCAGTCTTCATGTTTCGGAAGGCTTCCACCAGCCGTCGGCGGTGCTCCCGGTGGGACGAGACCCCTTCATCCTCACCATACTCGATGCGCACAGCCTCTGGCCAATTGCGCGGGTCCTTGAGCTCTGCCGGCACCCGTGGGTCGTGGGCCAAGGTTCGCAGGAAGGGCCAAGGTTTTGCCTCGTCCGGTTGGATCATTGCGGGCCAGTGAGAGGACCCCATCCCCATGATTTGTCCCATGCTTCACCTCCATGTCATGACACGCGCCAAGCGCTTCTAATTCGGCAGCCACGCGATCGCCCGGATCTCGCCGAACTCCCGTTTCACTTTCTGCCACGAGTCTCCAGCATCTTCGCTGGCGTAAATCTCTCCAAAGAGGCTATAGGAGAGGAGTCGATCGGGATTGGCCGCATTGACGGCAAACCCGTACAGTGGCGAGTTGGGCTCCACCGGCAAGGGCAGGGTCTGCCAACGCTGGCCGCCGTCCATAGTGCGCTGGAGGTTGCCACTGGAACCAATGGCACTATCGCCACAGGCTGCGAAGATGACTTGGGGATTATCGGGCTTGACGGCAATCCAGCGGCAATAGGGAGCGGGGAACTGTTGAGCGATGTGCATCCGCTGCCAGCTCTCGCCCACATCGGTGCTGGCGAAGATCTCACGGGGCGTGCTGGTGAGCACGCGTGTGGGGTGGCCCCGCGCGATCACCATGCCGTGAATGTCAGGATCAGCGAGCCCCCCGGCCACGCGCTTCCACGTGTCACCGCCATCCAGGCTGCGATGCACCCCGTCAATCTCCACCCCGGCCCAGACGATGTGCGGGTTATCAGGGTCGACCACGGTGGCCGTGACCCGCGGCGTACCGATGGCGCACTCCTTGGCCAAATCTAGAGGCAGCTGCTCCCAGTGTTGGCCGCCATCCTCGGAGCGGTACACGGCAGAGGGGCTTGTGCCGGCGAAAATCGTCTCTGGGTCTGAGGGGTCGATGGCCAGCGACCACATGTTCAAGTGGTACTCCGGAGCACTGACCCGCTCCCAGCTTGCACCGTTGTCCCGGCTGCGATACAGGCCGCTATCGGCCCCAGCGAAGAGTGT
>JBKPCR010000003.1:0-6042 GCA_046727435.1 bacterium
GTCCACGGGAACGCCGCCAGCCTGAAAGCGTTCTTCACCAGCGCCAGACGGATGCTGCGGAAGGGGCTCAACCGGCGTCGCCAACGCCACCGTGACACGTGGCCAGGCTACCAGGCCATATTGGCGCGCGTCACCGTGGCCTGACCCCGGATCGTTGGACGACCACAGACGAGGCAGGCCACCCTCACGACCGCAGCCGACCTGCGGCCGCGAGTATTGCTGCAAAGCCCGGGGCGAGCACACCGCAGGCCGGGATCTGGGTGGGGGCCGTCGGGTAACCGGCGGTCCTACCGCGATGGCCCCGTCGAGACAGCTCAGCCGTCAACCGCTTCGCGAAAGAGCGATGATGAGCATCGAAGACAAGCGCGCCATCCACGAGATGATCGCCCAGCACTCCTACGCATACAACAGCAAGGACGCCGACGGCTTCGCCCATGTGTTCGTCGAGAACGGTGTCTTCGAAATCTTCGTCCCAGGCAAGACGATTCCCGCCATCCGACTCCAGTCGAGAACGGAAATTCGCGAGTGGGCTACGCAGCGACTGCAAGAGCGTATCAGACGATTTACCAGCCGTCACTACCAAGCCGGTATCCCATTCGATGAGCTGACAAAAGAGGAGGCCCGCGTACGAGTGATGATCCTTGTGACCAGACAAGAAGCAACAGATACGCAACCCTACGTGAACCTTACCGGCGTGTACCACGATAGGTGGCGGAAGACACCAGATGGCTGGCGGCTCGCGCATCGCGCGGCATACGCTGATCGAGATCCGGGATTTTCGAAGTAGGGGCGGGGTGCGCAAACCAGGATGCCTCACTCGGCGTGCAGCCGACACGCTAGCGCGCGGCTGACACTGGCGTTGGGCGTAGACGACCGTGAAAGAGGGAGGTGCGTGACGACCCAACAGGCCGACCGCCGGAGGCGGGAGCGTCCTCACGACGCTCCCTCTGCTGAGCCCGCCTCTCCCGGGTCGGACGCTCCCGCGGCAACGCCGGCGACGCCGGAGAAGTCCAACATGCCTGAGGGCGATACGGAGAGCGCTGCGCCGATGGCGAAGCCCATTCGACGACGCGCTCGCCGAGGGGGTCGCGGCACCGCGAGTGTCGCTCCGGAACCTGCGACCCTGCGGGCGATCAAATCCCAAGTCAGTCTCGAGGAACTCTTCCCCAACTACGCTCGAGAGGCGTCCGCCCGCAAGGTAGCTGAGGAGCGCCAGCAGTGGATTACTGAACCCCAGAACGCCTATCTCAGTCAAGGACTCGTCCTTTACCGTGGTGCTGGTGTTTCAATGTCAATCGGATTGCCGAGCTGGAACGAATTGACCCACTCGCTCACCGTCACGATGATGTCGCGTAACATACACTCGGCGGCACGGAGGCTTGAAGGCCTCAGGGATGTGAGTCGGACCGAAGCTCTCAAAGCACTGCTGGAGGAGGTCAAACAGCGGCGGAACCCGCGGAAGCCCATCCTTATGATGGCGCAGGCGATTAAGGACGAGCTGGGCGACGACCTACCCTCTCAGGTTGCGGTCCACCTTGATGGACGCCTCGGTGGCGGGCTCAGCAGCTTGTGGACGCGACTGCTCGGCGGAATCTTTGGGGGAGGGTTTCGACGATTGGAAAAGCCGGGAGAGATCCAGCTGCCGACTTCCCCGCTTCTCGAGGCCATCGTCGCTTTGACTCGCTATCATCGCGACGTCAGGGGTGTTCAAGCCATCGTTAACTGCAACTACGACGAAATCGTTGAGGAGCGGTTGCGCCAGGAGGCTGTGCCATGCACCACCGTCCGATCCAGGAAGAACAAGCAACCGCGCGGTAGTCTCCCGTCCTACCACGTCCACGGTGCCCCACCCGTGCGCCCTTGCTTTAAGCTCGCCCTGCGGGCAAATGACAGCGATACCGGAAGCTTCGTCTCCAGCGAGGACGAGTACCGCACCGAGTACGCTGATCCGTGCCGCTGGTCGAATCTCACACAGATCGGCCTGCTCGAGCGCCATAAAGGGTTGTTCATCGGTCTCTCCCTGCAGGACCCGATCCTCCGCCGCCTCATCGATGTCACCCATAAGCAGTACCCTGAGATTTGGAACTACGCGATCCTGCCTCGGTCACCGGCGCCGTCCAACGAAGACGCGCAGGGCGTGATTCTGAGCAACCTATCCGACGATGTCGAGGCTAGGTCTTTCCGGAAGATCGGGGTAAAGGTGATCTGGATCGATGATGTCACCAAGGATGTCGCGCCTCTGCTTGACAAAATCCGAGAGATTCCAGCGGAGTAGGATGCACTGAGTGCCGTAATGAAGTCCGCGCCATCCGGCTGGGAGGCCTGGCCAGCCCGCACGGGCAAGGTACAGATGGTCGCCGGGGCCTGCGGCCGCAAGGCGGCCACTAGGTCCAAGGGCGTACCATCGTACTGGGACAAGGACATGTTGTAGCGGGTCAGGCGGAGCCGCATGTCCGCGCCCCGCTGCACGGTCTGGACCATGGTCTCGGGCTGACAGGAGCCCCGGTCGACCACGGCGACCTCACCCGGTTCCAGTGCGAAGTGCTTCAAGCACTTGCCCGTCCGTTGATCGCTGATCGCTATGCACGTCAAGCTCAACGGCACCAGCTCCATGCACAGGTGCACCCGATACTGTGTGCCGCGCGCACCCGGCCCTTGGCTGCCGCTGCCGTCGATGACTAGAAACAGGTGCGGCCCCGATAGCGCGGCCAGACTGGGGTACGGCAGCATGCGGACGGGCAAGGCCCGCATCCAGGGCGGACAGGAAGCCAGGCACTAGCCTGGCGCTTATGCTCCTGGGTGGGAGAGGACATCGCCTGATTGGGGGAAGAATCGGCTAGCTCACAGCTCCCCAGCTCACCGCGCGCGTGAGGTGCACTGCGATCATGGGATTTTCCTCGATAGTCATGTGATGGTACTGAGGATACTTCTCACGCAGAGCCGCGACCGCTCGCTCAAAGGGCGACCCGCCGGTGAGAATCTCCGCCCTCCCATGCAAAATGACGTAGGCGAGCTGTGTCCAGTCGTCGCTGTAGTCATCGATCACCAGCGCAACATGTGGATTCTCCTGAATATTCTTCAACCGCTTGAGCCGTTGGACAGGCACCCGTTTGGGCTTCGCATCGGTAGAGGAATACAACGTCTCTCCGGCCACGATGTAACAGATCGGCAGCACCAGTGGGCGTCCGGTCCCGTCAACCGTCCCCAGCCGGGCGACGCGATGTGCCTGCACAAACGCCTGCACTTGTGGCGACCAGTCGAGCATGTTCATCCCCTCCGTCCGTCGCTGACCACGACCAGCGCGCGAAATCGTGTATAATGGCGCCGTTTGCCAGATGTCCTATGCTTGCTGTCTTGCGTGATTTCATCCAAGGAGGCTTCTGATGCCGGAACAACTCTCGAAGCAAGAGCTTGAGGCGCTGCGAACCATTACCACCCCAACCATTGCCAATGCGATTGAGGTGTTCAATATTCAGCCGCGGAACACTGGCTTCATGACCCCCGACATCCGCTGTATTCTACCCGAGCTGGGGACCATGGTCGGCTATGCGGTGACCTGTACGATCAGGGCCGAGCTGCCGCCAGCCCCTGGCCGAGAGGTATCGCGGCCAGATTGGTGGGATTATATCGCCACGATTCCCGAACCACGGGTCGTGGTCGTACAGGATCTCGATCGGCAACCCATTGGGTCCATGTGGGGTGAGGTCAACGGCAGCATTCATAAAGCTCTTGGCTGCATCGGCACGGTGACAGATGGAGGCGTCCGCGACCTTGACGAAGTCCGCGCCATGGGTTTCTACTACTTCGCCTCATGTATCCTGGTCTCACACGCATACATACACCTGGTCGATTTCGGCAACCCGGTGAAAGTCGGCAGCATGGTGGTGAAACCAGGGGACATCATCCATGGTGACCAGCATGGAGTGGCCAGCATCCCGATGTCTATCGCCGCAAAAATTCCCGAGGCGGTGGCTAAGGTGGAGGCTCGGGAGCGTCCCCTCATCGAAGCCTGCCGTGCCCCGGACTTTACCATCGCGAAGTTGAAGCAGGTGTGGCAGCAAGTTCGCGGCTATGCTTAAGGTTCCGTGGTGGCCATCATCTCCCCATGTACGGTCCTCGTGGGCGCTTGTTTGGGAGGACCAGAGGAGGCGGCGGCGGCAAGGGGCGACCTTCGCTGATGTCGAGCTGGCGCCGAGGCTGGACCACTGGTTGGCCGTCCGACACGACAATTTTCAGCACCATGCCGGGTTGGAGCGAGTCATTGCCGCGTAGGCGATTCAGGCGCGCGACCTCCCAAGCTGTCTCCTCAGGGGCCATGACTTTGTCCCGAATGCTGGCGATCGTCTCCCCCGCCTCCACCTGATACAGCGCGAGACGCCGCCGGTCGTGGCGTTGTCCGAAGGGAAGCCCCACGAGATGCGTCTTATAGGCATCTTCGCCAGGGTCACTAAATGACTGCTGCGAAACCAGTAGCTGGGCCATGATCTCGGCCTTGGCGATGCGTGCCGCGGTTTCAGGGTGGGTAGCCAGCAGCCCATGGTACCCTAGACCGCTCAACCGCTCACGGGTTCGGAGGCTGCGCAGAAAGGTCGCCAGCCCACGAGGGTCATAGCCCGCCTGGGCCATCATCAGCAGTCCTGACTCGTCGGCCTCCAACTCCGCCTCCTGGTTGTAGCTACTTAAAATAGTCCCCAGGGCTGCACTAACAGCCACCGGCGCCATACCAAGATTATTGTCAGCATTGCCCATCGTGGCCCCCAATGCTATGGCCCCGAGGCCGAGAACTTGATAGGCCAGCGCTCGCGTCTGTTGTTTGGCCACATGACGGTGGGAAATGTGCGAAATCTCATGCGCCATAACCCCTGCCAGCTCAGTCTCGCTGTTCAGTTGTGCCAACATTCCACGTGTGACGTAGACATATCCACCGACCGTAGCGAAAGCGTTCTCCTCGGCGATATCTACGATCTTGACGCGGTATTCGAATGAACGTGGACTGCCTGCCCGCACCAGTCGCCGCACGATTTCGCTGACATATGCCTGCAACTTGGGCTCAGTGTAGAAGCCCAGCTTATTGCCGATCTCGTCGTCCAGTTTCCCCCCGGTTTCGATCTCCCCGCTCTCACTCATGAGGGTGAATCCAGCAGCGACAGCCTCATACGGCAAGCTCAAGAGGCCTGCCCAGAACACTCCTACCAGTGCCATGACGCTGATCATGTGCGCGCGGCTGGAATGACTCAGGGTTCTATATGCCATGCCTGCCCCTCCTCAAAAACCCACCCTTCTGCAGGCTTCGCCCGACGATGCGTAGCGCTGTCTCACCGGCGCACAGGTGGGAGAAACTGGAACTTATCGCCCAGTGGTCGAGGCCCCTGCCTCCAGTGGCTGGGCTAGCGTCGCTTTGAAGGCCGGCATCACTTCTTTGGCAAACCAGCTCAACTGCTCCAGGATGATCTTCTTGGGTGTGCCTACGCTGCTGGAGGCGACATTCACGTATTCTAATCCTGGATATTTTTCTTCCAAACTTTTCAGATAATCGATGAACCCTTCAGGGGGCCCGCAGTACCACGACCCGGCGTTGACCGCATCCTCAAGTGTGGGAATGTGCGCTTCGGCCCAACCACCACGGCGACCGGTGGCAGCAATCTGTTCGGGCGTTAATCCCCGCACGAACCCCAGCGGACCAAACATCTTGACATATTCTTCATAGAACGGCGTGGCTTCGCGCATCGCTTTCTCGCGTGTGTCGGCGAGGTGAAACGACACACCCATACACAGATCTTCGCCAAGCTGGAGGTCGATGCCAGCCCGTTGTGCCGCCTCGCGATAGGCGTATATGGGCGCCTCAGCCATCAACGCCGAGCCGCCGCCGATGATGCCTCTGATGCGATGTTTGATCATGAAATCCAGACCTCGTGGTGTTGAGCTTACGATCGGCTGCCAGCATTCGACGGGACGGCGGAGTGGGCGCGGCACGAGAGTAATCTCTTCGAGGTCATAGCCGCGGTAGGGGACCCGAGGCGGTATCGTGTAGTATTTCCCCTG
>JBKPCR010000004.1:0-3780 GCA_046727435.1 bacterium
GGTTGTTCTGGCGGCGATAGCGGTGGCGATGATCAGTGGGGACGCCACGACGGAAGGGATGGCTCGCCCACTTTCGGGGGGAGCGAAGTGGCGTTCGGCCAACCAGACCGCATCGAAGCCCCACTCCTCGGCGTGTGCTGCAGTGGAGAAGGCTTCGTGGAAAGCCTCTTCTTGCGTCTTGCCGGCCCGGTAGTCACATTCCATCATCAGTCCGATGTGCATCAGCCTCCCTCCTCTTCTTCTCCACCGCAACAGTGTGTGTCGTCTCTCCCCCTCGGTCGGTGACCACCTCGCGGCGTATGAACGGCGCCCAGTCCTGCGTCGCCTTAGGCTGACACGATGGGCTCTGGCGTGTAGCTCCTGTTGTTGAGGTTGACGCCCTGGCGCATATGCTGCATGCCGCTCGCGGGGTCCATCATTTCACAGAAAATCTCCAGCCGGTTGCCGTCGGGGTCGAAAAAGTAGACGCTATGGGTCAGGCCGTGATCGGTCGTATGGTCGATCTTCGCCCCATGTTGGATGAGCCTGCCATACAGCTGGCGGAGCTCCGTCTCCCCTCCCTCGATCTGGAGGGCGATGTGGTTGAGGCCTAACGCGCCCGCCTCGGCGCCCTCGGGGGCCTTGAAGAGAGCGATGTCGTGGTGCTGAGTGCCGAAGGACAGGAAAGCGGCGTTGCCTTCCCTGAGGCGCATCACTTCCATGCCCAGCGCCTTGGTATAGAACTGGACGGACGCATCCACGTCCTTCACATTGAGAACCACGTGTCCGACCTTGTTGATCCTAGCCATGTTTTTCTCCTCCATGCATGAGATGTTGGGGCCCTTGCCAGCCCTCGCGGTTACTTGGTAGCCGTCTCCAGGTCCAGCGGTTTCATGACGTCCGCCACGGCCCGAGCGTCATGCAGGAACTGCTTGGCGTCCGCTGGGGGCATCTCCTGACAGAAGATCTCCAGCCGGTTGCCATCGGGGTCGAAAAAGTAGACGCTCTTGGTGAGCACGTGGTCTGCGGTGAACTCCACCTTGGCGCCGTAGCGTTTGAGCCTCTCATAGAGCTCCTGCAGCTGCTCCTGACCGCCCTCGATCTCTAAGGCCGTATGAGCGAGACCAGAGCTGCCGACCGGCTGATCGTCCGGCACCTTGATGACGGCGATGTCGTGGTCTCGCTCGCCAAACGAGAAGAAGGCCATCTGCATTTCCTCGATGACGTTGACCACCTCCATGCCAAGGGCCTCAGTGTAGAACGTGATGGATCTCTGGGGGTCCCGCACGCCCAGAACGACGTGTCCTACCTTCTTGATTTTCGCCATGGGTGCACCTCATTGTTTGGATTGGCATTTGCGTGAGGGCGAGTATACCCTCTCTAATGAAGGATGGCAAGGAGCGTGCCTGCGCTGGTGCACCACAGCTGGCATAGCGTCGACGCGGGCGCCGCTGCGCCCTTGCCCTGCGGCTCGGGTTGCTGATCGTCTTGTCACCGAGCTTCGCCGGGTTTCGCGGGCCGGTCGCTGCGTCGGCTGCAGACCGCCCCCGCCCCGACCGCGCTTGTTGGACGCGGCTCGCCCGTATGCCCCGGAGCAGGTCGCCACCGACGAGGCCGAGGCGGCGGAGGAGGTCCGTTTGGCTCGGCGGGGACCGTTCAGCGGCGGCATGGCCTACGGTGTGGTGTACTTCAGCGCCGACCATGCCGCCTGGCCGGTGAAATTTGCTGTAACGCCACCCTCGGGGATCGACACCACATACTCCGCAACCGCGCTGCGTACCACAAACGTACTGTCGCCCGAGACACTGCTGAATTTCCCAGTGCCGCCCCTGACGTTGAATGGTCCGCCGCAACCATCGAGGTGTTTACCGGTGCAGCTCCAGCCTGCATAGACGCGATCGCCGTCACCCGTCACGATAATGCAGCGACCCCAGCCCTGTTGCGTGCCGTCGGTCAGATCCACCTCCAGCATACCCGGGCAGATCATGCTGGCGGCATTTAGCTCCCCTTGCTTATCCTCCACTTCCATAATGCCCTCGAAGTAGCCAGAGAAGAGTGCCAAGTTAGCAGTGGCCTTGTAAAATCGCCCTTGGCCCTGCCACACCGCCCAAGCTTTGATGCTTGTTTCACCCGCATGCCCAGGCATAATGACGGCCACAAGTGCCAGCGCACAGATCATCAGTCCCGTGGTCTTTGCTCGCATCATGATCCTCCTCCTCTTCGTTGTCCGATGTTATGCCACGTCCTTTGCCCCATCAAACGGACTTCCACTTCAGCTCGACCTTCACCTGCTCGATGCGTCCTTTAAACGAGAAGGGCGACTTGTACTCCTCCGATACGGCGGAAACGTTGTCCATGACCACCTTCTGATCTTTAATCTAGAGGGGATATCCTCCAGACAAGCTCCCAGACGCCACTAACACCCCCTCAGCCCCCGTGCTCGGGACCGACATCCAGACCGTAAGGCGTTGGGAACTGGCCCTCTCGATAGGCGCCGAACCATTGCCGTCGTACCTGAACTCCATGGTGAGCGTGACCTTGCCAGTCGGCACCGGTCCAGCAGTCACGCGAGTTCCTGGAGCTTCAGATGTATTTGGAAAGGTGGATAAGCTTCTCACAGCTCCCTGGCTGACGCTGCGCCGAGCGGCACAGGCCCTATGGTTCCCTCCGCCCGCACCTGGGCGGCACGGGCAATTGCCGGTCATGTTCGGTATCACGTGCCTCGGCTAGCACCTCATGAGTTGTCAGGCTGCGGTCAGGAGCGGATTCTGGAGGAGCTTGGAGGTATAGTTCTGTTGTGCGATAGAACTGCACACCACGGGACACGAAGATCTTCGCGACTGCCGCCGTCGGCAGGGCCAAAAGGACACCCAAGAAGCCGAAGATCTCACCGCCGACGAACAGTGCCACAAGCACCCAGATCTCCGATAGCCCCACCGTCTTGCCGACAATACGCGGGGTAATCAGGAAGCCCTCGAGTGTTTGTATAACCGTGTAGGCAAGCACGACGCCGACAAGCTGCCAGGGGTGCCAGCCGTCTAGCAATGACATCAGTATCCCAGCCGCCAAGGCGAATGCGCCTCCCACGTAGGGAATAAAGTTCAGTATGCCGGCAGTAATGCCGATGGGCACCGCCAGGCGCACACCGAGCAACGCATAAGCTCCGCTATAAAGCACTGCCAGGATCGCCATCACAGTGAGCTGGCCGCGCACGAATTGGCTCAAAATTTGATCGATTTCCTCGGCGTAGCTTGTGACCGTCGCACGCCAACGCAATGGGATCAGCTCCCTGACCCCGGCAGTGATACGGTCGAAAGCGCTCAGCAAGTAGACCCCAAACACCAAGACGACGAGCGCGGCGACGGCCGATCCGATCACACTGAGCGTACCGCCCATGAGGGTACTCAAGACGTTGCCGGCAGGAGCGAGAATTGAGCTGGCGACCTCACTTGCATAAGCGCCCAAGCGCTCGACCCATTCCTGCGTGGAGTGGGGGATGGGGATACCTTGTTGTTCGAGCCAGGGCTCTATTCTGGCCCAGAGAGCGGCGAGCTGCCGGGGTAGCTCCTGGAAGACGCCGGCCACCTCAGCGACAATGCCCGGTAACACCAGCGCCAGAAACACAACTACGGCGCCGAGCGTCCCACCAAGTACGATGGCAATGCCAAGCGGACGTGGCACTTTCCAGGCTTCGAGCCGGTCTACCACTGGATCAAAGATGTAAGCGATGATAAATGCGAGGAAAATCGGTGTGAGGACGTCGCGCAGCCAATACACGACGAAACCTGTAATCAGGAGCGC
>JBKPCR010000005.1:0-47178 GCA_046727435.1 bacterium
CGCTCGCGCAGGTGCAGGTGAAGTTTGCGAAGGGTGAATACCTGGGGATCCACGAGGAGAAGAAGCTCACCTTTCGCCAGTTTGCCCAAGAGTACCTCGCCTACCTTGCGAGAGATGCGGTGAGGGAAAGCATGGAACTACTGAATTCTATAAGTGGCCCCACCGAGATTCGAACTCGGGTTTCTGCCGTGAGAGGGCGATTTGTAGGGCTGAGATAACACACAGATTTTTCAATAACTTGCCGAAATCCTCTACTTTTTCAGTAGCCTACTCGCCGTCCAATGATTATATTGAATACGTAGAATTCCGCGGCTTATGGTCAGTCGTAGCCTCTCTATGGACACCAGGAACTACACGTTCGTCCGGAAGTGTTGGAGCAATACGACATGCCTACTTTTGACCTGGGAGGATGGCCTCAAGTACACGCCGCAGTGGCGGGATTCCGCATTCAGGCAACCATGCTCTATCCGACCGATGTGAAGCGCCGTGAAGAGCTACATGCCACGATGGTATTTACCTTCTATGACACCATCAGGGATGATCCCACTGCTTGGGACCGTGAGCCAACCTCTACCGAGCTGTATCCCCTTTATCGTGCGCGGCATCTTGGCGGCAGTCAAGCAGAGGTGGTTCAGCGGGCGCGTGAAGTGGCACGCCGAGGATCAGTTACTGGCGAGGCGCTCATCATTATTCGGCAGATGGCGCAGCATGGACAGGATGGCAGTGTCAACAAAGCCTGTGACATTTTGGCTAAGGCTGGAAAAGCTGGCAGGTTTACTGGTGGCCATACGCCGATTCCATACGCTAATAGTAAGGCTCTCCGCGCTAAAGCATGGGTGCCCTATCGGAGCGTGGCACATTTATGGGGAGCTCACAACCTTTTGTGGTCATTTCGCTGGAATGAGACCCCAGATGGCGAGCGCCCAAGGGAGAGCTGGTACAAGAATTCCTCAGACCTCGAAGGGTTTCTCGACCTCGCAGAAGACTTTCGGCAGTGGGGAGAGGGGTTTATTCCGCACGCCAGGCACAAGGAAGTGGCACCCCTTTTGAGCCCGGACGAGACGTGGCGTATCCCGGCGGAGACGTTTCTCCCAAAGGTCCCCCTCACCCCACCTCCTTTAGGACCTTGGTACGCACAATACCTGCAGACGTATGATTCGAGACGGCCAGCCAAGCGTGGGCGGGGCAGGAAGACTCACAAGAAATCCTGAGACGGACCCACAGACCGCCTCAATGACATTTTCCCTCAGAGTTTAATCGTCTCGCTCGAAATTGCCTTCCCCGTTTAGAGACCCTCAAAAAATTTCCACGCTTTCCTGTCATCCGCTTAAATCATCAAGACATTCAATCACTTCCATAACTACCCATCACCCATCGGTGGGTACCCCTCGCGGAGTGTTGGCTCCTATCCCATAGGTCCATTAGGGGCGATATTTCCAATTAGTTTGTAGCGATCGAATATTCCGCATATTCAGAAACAACGAGGGATGACCAATGCCACCGAAGCGCCCTCTACGAGGGCATATAACACGGGGCCCTGAACGGCGAGAGGACATTATTCACAACGGGAAGCAGCAGCGTTCTGCGTCCCTGCAGCAGGAGCCGATGTGGACGGTAGCCGAACTATCGGGGCTCACAAAGTACGCCAAATCAACGGTCTACGACTGGGTTCAGCAGGAATATATCCCTCACATCAAAGTAAGGGGGTGCATCCGCTTTCGTCCGAGCGAAATCCTGGCCTGGTTGGATCAGCACGCTAAGCCAGGGCGAACCCGACGCGTGCCGGAGGTCGAGGTGTGACGCGGTCACTAAAAATGGGGACGCCGCACTCGGCTGCCAGCGAGTCCGGCGTCAATACCATGCGGAATGGAACCCCCAACAGATCGGCTAAGATAGTTATAGCCCAACTTCAGCTTCCACGTAAAGCCCTCCAGGCGCTCATCAAACGTTTCCTCGTGGCTCTAGGAACTCGGCTTCTAGGGTCGCCGGCAGCCCGCTGCGCCGTAACCTGGTTCATGAAGATGGGAGGGCTTCGCCATGCCTAACACACCATGTCATCATCCTCACACCCTGCCTGTGCAAGTCGAATACATCCCGGCAGTGCTGAAAGACCGCCTTCAGTGGGTCGGGTGGCATTATGCTTTGAGTGCAGGCAAGTGGACGAAAATCCCCATCAATCCGAGCACTGGGAGGAAGGCCAAAATCAATGATCCCGGTACGTGGGGGACGTTTGTTGAAGCTCTCGAGTGTTGCCAGCGGTGGGGGTTAGACGGCATCGGGTTTGTGTTCACGAGCGACGACCCCTATTGCGGAGTTGATCTTGATAAGTGTCGTGACCCTGGCACCGGTCAAATCGAGCCCTGGGCGGACACGATCATCCGGGGGTTGGACAGTTACGCTGAGGTCTCTCCCAGTGGCACTGGCGTCAAGCTGTTCATGCGCGCCACCCTTCCCCCTGGCGGCAACCGCAGGAGCCTGACCGAGCTGTACGATCGGGGCCGTTACTTCACCCTGACAGGGCATCATCTTCCGCATACGCCGCGGACCCTCGAAGACCGACAAACCCAGCTCGCGGCCCTGCATGCACGGATCTTTGGAGCATCGGCTGCGGCAGGGCCAGCGGCACAGCCTCCACCTCTCAGCCAGACCTCCCGCCCTGCTGCCCTCATCGTCTTCGGCCACCTCAACGATGACGAGGTGTTATCACGGGCCTTCCAGGCCAGGAATGGCCTGAAGTTTGCCCGCCTGTGGAGGGGCGACACGACCGAGTATGCGTCGCCCAGTGAGGCGGACATGGCCTTGTGCCATCTCTTGGCTTTTTGGGTCGGCCGTGATCCGGCCAGGATTGACCGCCTCTTTCGGCAGTCGGGGCTCATGCGCCCCAAGTGGGACGTACGCCACTTCGCCGATGGGCAGACCTACGGCGCCGTCACCATAGACAAGGCTCTCAAAGGGCTCCACACCAGCTATCAAGGGACCTTGTCCGAAATGTCTGGGGGGTGGCCATCACGCATCCTCGTGGAGGTGGCGTGATGGCAGAAACGCCCATCGAAGTCATACGGAGCAGGTATGGCTGGCGGGTGACACTCGGCGATCTCACCCTGGATGCTGAGAGCCCGCATTACGACCGCGGGATCATTCGGGCGACGCTGACGGTCCGCAATCACACCGCGATCTACTTCCGTGATAATGCCAATCTCACCTCGCAACGGGCCAGGACCCGTGTCATACAGCAGTTGGCGGCAAAAGACCTGACCCTGGATGAACGCGCGATCATCGCGCTCGATGAAGCCTGCCGGACCCGTCCACGTCCCAATGAGCAAAAAAAATTGTTGTGTGACGGGGGTCCCGACACTTCGGAAAAGGTGGTCGAATTCCGCGCCCTGCAAGCTACGGTGACCGATTGGCTGTTGTTGCAAGACCCTGACGTGCTCCCCGTGATACTCGGCGCCATCGTGGCCCATCGCTTCGCAGGCACGTCGCCATGGCTGCTGATTGTGGCCCCCCCATCGGGAACTAAGACCGAGCTGCTGCGAGCCACCTGGAACGTGCCAGGCGTGTATCCCTTGTCGGAGTTGACCGCCCGCACCTTCGCCTCGGGGCTAGAGACCCACGGGGACGATCCCAGCCTGCTGGCGCGCCTGACCGATGAAGTCCTTGTGCTCAAAGATTTTACCACCGTGTTAGAGATGCCCCGCGAAGAACGGCAGGCTATCCTGGCCCAACTCCGCGAACTCTATGATGGACGCTTTGATAAGGTATGGGGGACCGGCAAAGAGTTGCACTGGGAGGGTCGACTCGGCTTCGTTGCCGGGGTGACGCCCGTCATTGATAGCCATCATGCCGTCATGGCGGTCCTCGGGGAACGCTTCATGATCCTGCGCATGCAACAACCATCGCGAAAAGCTGTGGCACAAAAGGCGCTCCGGAATGCGGAGTACGAGACGCGTATGCGGGGAGAACTGGCCACAGTGGTGCGGAGCTTTCTCGCCAGCCTCCCGAATACCCCCCCTGCCGTGCCAGAGGAGATGCGCACGCGATTGGCAAGCCTCGCCGACTTCGTGACCCGCTGTCGCTCCGGCGTCGTACGGGACGGCTACCGTCGCGAGCTGGAATATGCGCCCGAGCCCGAGATGCCCGCACGTTTGGCCAAGCAGCTCTTTGAACTCCTGCGCGGCGTAGCACTCGCATTAGGCCATCACGAGGCTATCGACGAGGATCTGGACAGGATTTCCCGAGTAGCGTTTGACTGCATCCCCGCCGTGCGCCGAGTCGTCCTGCGGGCCATCGCCACGAGAAAAGACATCGATGAGAGTCTAACTACCACGAACGTAGCCCAAGGGGTCCAGTACAGCACGGCCACCGTGCGCCGTGCGCTTGAGGATCTCCAGGCGCTCGGCATCCTCACCGTGACAAAGCGGGGGCAGGGCGTGCCGGACCGCTGGCACATCAAAGAGGAGTGGCATGAGGCCCTCGATACTCTGCGAACGGTCGAAAGTGCGCTCGCCGCCAGGACGCAGGCGACCTTTCCCGAAAGGTCGGAAGGGGCGTCACACACACAAACTGCTGACGACGTACCCTGTTCGGTGTTTGGCCAGCAAGCATGGCGAGAGCTTCCCGGCGGGGATCAGGTCTGTATGGCGTGTGCCTATCAAACAATGTCGGATGATGATGTATGAACGGCGTCCCTACTGGGGCAAGACGAATAAGATGTTGCAGTACGGCATCGACCTGGGCATCTGGATGCGGAAAGGCTGGGCCACGAGCTGCGGTAGTCCCGGGAGGTGGCACGGTGGTCGGATGCACAGCAAGAGTGGTGGACAGAGCGAGCCGCCGACATGGGGTGGACGGGAGATTGGTGCGCGATGACGCCGAGCGGTAGGCGTTTACGCGGCTGGCAGAGAAGGCAGGGTAACCCTTACAGGATTTGATGCACTGACGCAAGGAGGGACCTATGAAGCTAGCGGACTTGCGGGACGTTTGCGCTGAAGCCGAGATCATGATCTATACGCAGATCAGCCTCTTGCGCCAAGGACACTGTGAGACGCTGGAGGAAGAGGTCAAGTCCAAGTTGATGCTGGCGGATTTTATGCTCCTGAAAGACGAACTGAAAGAACACATCGGTGCCCTTGAATCCATCCTGACAGTGTGCAACGCCATGGCCGCGGGGCGCTACCTCGAAGATTGGCAGCAGTGCCGCCGGTGGAGTGGGGACAGCACCTGTCATGGCTGCACGTCCACTGAACAGTGTGAGGCGTTCGACCCTCGTGATCCACACGCCGTGATGGCCTCGCAGCTCTCGGATCTCTCGCCGCTCAGCGACTTCGCCCGTCAATGGATTCTCTACCAGGAGGAATATCAGCGTCAGTGCCGCGACCTGATGTTCGGCCCCGAAGGGCTGTTCGGTGGCAGCAAGATCGTGACGTACGACGACGATGGCTCAGATGTCTTGAAGCCGATGAGCGCGGAGGATTCGGTGGCTGCGTTAGCAGCGCACAATGCCCAGGAGGATGCCAAGAACGCATCCATGGCGTTGCGGCTCGATCAGTATGACCTCAACCTCGAGCGCCTCGCCTATCTGTGCAGGGTGAAGGGTGATTTGCAGGAGATTGCGGCCATCATCGAAGGCGGGATGCCCCCACAAGTACGGCCCAGTATTGAGGTGTCATAAAACCGAATCTCACGGCTACGTATCCTGTTGCATTCGGGGCGAGCCTCCCGATTCGACGCCCTCGATAGCCCAGCCATGCGGGAGCGATGACATGGACCAAGACCATCACAACGGAGCAAGCGATTGCCCGGTGTGCGGCCGGAGCCGATGGTGGTACAGCCGCACAGGGGCGCGCGTCTGTCAGCAATGCTATCCAGATGTCATGGCTGCCCTGCATGCCTTGACCGATCAGCTCAGTGCCGAGTCCCGCGTGCCGTGCGCCGCATCCCTCGCTGACTGCGAGGATAACGCTGGTGCCGGTTCGGCGGAGTGACCGGGCTCGTTCTGCTGTGGTCGCGATGTAGCGTCGCGAGTTTCAACCTTCAGGGATTCAGGTTTGCGCGAGGCGCTTAGTGCACACGCTCCGGCGCCGGTCACCGATGTGACCCGCGTGAGGGCGAGGCAAGGATCAGGAGGACAAATGCGATACTATCATCCTTTCGAACGCAGCGGCTACTCCTTTGCAGAGCGGCTCGGGACACCAGACCCCATTAGCGCGGCAATCGGACAGATTGCGCTGCGGTTTGCGGCGTTGGAGGCCCACCTGACGGCGACGCTGATCCACCTGCTGGAGGGGAACGAGTCTTGGACCCCTCTGCTCACCGCAGGGCTCTCGTTTGAGGAGAAGCTCCAGCTCCTGGATGAGCGCGTCCGCCTGCTGGCGTCCACCCGGGCGTTCAACACGGGTGCAATCGATCCCCTCGAGCTGTTTGCCGAGCTGCGGACCCAATGTGCCCAGGCGGCGCAGCTCCGGGCGCACGTTCTTGACCCCACTGGCGCGCAGGCCAGGCTCATCCACATTGGGCGCTGGAGGTGGCACCGAGCGCAAGGCAGACACCGGCAGGCCCACAACAGTATGGGAGCGCACCAGGACGCGGGTCATGGCCGTCCCGGTGTGATGGAGAGCGACAGGCTTATGGACCCCGGTGATCTCCTCGATGTGGCCGATTTTCTCTGCATGGTCACCACTAATCTGCAGGAGTTCTTCATGCCGGACCGGCCGATCGCTCCCTCGCCTGGAATGGATCTAGAAACGCTGGGGTGAGCCGCCGACAAGGTCATTGGCAGGCGTGGCGGGAGCGTCGATGTGGCGGTGTCTGTCGCGACCGTGCATCACGACCTTCCGGGCAAAGCCCTCGCCAAGGACCGGCATGCCCCACAAGGTGAGAGGGGAGAATGCGCAGGAGAGACAGCAACCCGGATCACTGACGCACCATCCTGCTCGGGACCGCTCCACCCCTAGAGGCAAGACCATCATCGTGTCTCTGGTCCTCGATTGGGCAACCGGGTGTCCCGCTTCGGGGTGTCCCAATTGCCACAGGAATGTGGTACGATGAGCATATGAAAGTTTAGACTAAATTTGATCAATATTGGCGCGGAGAGACACTGATGCCACGCCTGTGCACCATTTGCACTCATCCCGCCCGACAGGCTATTGATGACAGGCTCATAGCCGGACAATCGCTCCGTCAGATTTCGGGACAGTATGGCCTGAGCAAAAGCGCGGTGGATCGCCACCAGGACAACCACGTCACCACCCCGCTCGTCCAGGATAACGCCGATCTTGCGGCCGAGTTTCAGGCCGCGCGGCAAGCCGACCAGCAGCGCGCCAAGCAGCTCCGGTGGAATGCCCGGGCGGTCATGCGCGCCATGCAGGGCTGGGGGCAAATTCGCAGCGTGGAGGAGTGGCAGGCCGCTTGCGAAGACGCCCACTAGCGGTATCAATCGGGACGCTTCCTCATCGAGCGCTTGGGCGCGGAGCGCCATCTAGACCCCAACCTGATGGCAACCTTATGGAGGTTGCGCCAGGGCCTGATGGACGAATACGGGGCGGAGTCGCCAGCCATGACGATGGTGATCGATCTCGCGGTGATGGCCTACCACAATGCCTTGCGGGTGCAGGGCTGGATTGGGGATTTGTCGCTCGTGATCGAGCACGAGCTGTTCGCCGAGGAGCCGCTCAAGGTCACGCTGCGCCAGCAATATGGCCCGCAGTTCGATGGGTTCGCAGTCGAGGAGGCGTTGCGGCGGCTCCGGGAGCAACTGCTGCCCTTGTGTGAGCGGGTGAATCGCCAACTGCTCCAGAATCTGCAGGCGCTGCAACGGCCCCGCCCAGGCTCATCGCCCATGGTGGCCATTGGCCGAGCGGGACAGGTCAATGTCGCGCCGCAACAGGTGAATGTGCAGCGCCGGGACGGCCATTCTCCCCAGCCGGTTGTTCCAGGCTGAAACGCTCATCTCTCGCGGCTTTGGCCACCGATCGTATGGCAGCGATCGCGTCATGGACACCGCACACGGGTGACGTGGATCGACGTGTGATGTCCCCACTTGCCCTCACCTGGCTCGCTCAGACAGGTTCCCTTCGCCAGGGCTCAAGCCAGTGTCGTCGGTTCGACCACCATCCTAGGCGACGACGGCATGCTCGAAGACCTTCGTGGCGCTGGTCCGCCACCTCGCGCCGACCAGCCTGTTGGGTTGGCGTGAACACGCGCATGGAGGCGACGGGAGGGATGCGGTGAGCAGACGCCCGCGGTGCTCATGGCCCATCCCGGAGGCTGGGCTGGGAGAGGAGAGTCCCCACCCCAGCCGCTGTTCCAGACCGGCGCCTGACACCCGATCGCCGTGATCGGCCCGGAGCCGACCACGCCGCGCACGAACACCCCGGATCACCGGGACGGACAGGAGCATAGCGATTGAAGTCGAACCGACGACCTCCGGAGGATGATTCCGTCGCTCTGACCACTGCGCTACTCAGGCCCCCCTTACCTAGTTACTTATTCGCCTCCAGACTAATGGCTCGGCAACAGATCTATCGTCTGCTGGATATGCTGGTAGATAGATAGCTGTGCAACACAGTTTTTCACCCAGTCATTTTATCTGCGGCTCTACGTAGATGACATCGCGACCCAGGCGACTTTGCATCACACCTCCTACAGAGTACTTAACATTGAGATCGCACGCAGAAGATCGGGGAAAATTTGAGACTGGGCTGCACAATCGGCAATCCAGTCGTTCTTATCCGGACGGCCTCGACTACATCCGTCCGTCTTGCCCCGGAGGTCATTTTGCAGCTTGTCCATCGCATCCTGATACAAACCACTCTCGATATCCTGCAGAATCGCATTAATCTTATTGGTCAAGGCTTTCCGCTGATTTGGATTCGAAAAACTGGCATCGCTCAGACCATTGAGGACCTGCACCATCTGACTTAGAACGTTGGCTGCCTCCTCTGTGTTCGAGGTCACGCTCACTGTAAGCGTGCTCGGTGGGCTATCTAGCGCACCATCACTCACGATGAGGCTGATCACATACATTCCAGGGAGGTCTGGGGTGAATCGCCGGCTCCTTCCATCCCGATAGATCGGGTCAAAATCCGCACGACTCCCCTCGGGCCTGGACGTGATTGTCCAGCGGAAGATTACCACCGGAGTGCCGTTGGGATCGAAGCTTCCACTCCCATCGAGAGTCACCAGATATCCCACCGGGACCGTCTGATTATCCCCGGCCACCGCTACCGGCGGCAGGTTATTCATGCTGATGGTCACAAAGTCTTCGGCACTCACACCGAAGCTATCAGTCACTCGATACCTGACTTCGATGTCACCGAGCGTCAGATAATCATACCGCAACCCCGCGACCTCAAAGAAGCGGCGGTCCGGGAATGTCACGATTGGATCGGATGCAAGGTGAACGTAAGACCCTAGATAGGGATTGTAGACTTCCCACGTGTGAAACATTACATCCCCATCTGGATCATAACTTTGACTCGCAAACGTGATCGGGTCGTAAACCGAAGTGATGACTATGTCCGGTCCAGCGTCAGCTATAGGTGCGCTGTTCGTTGTCGACACCTCCATCCATGCAGGATCGGACAAATGTCCATATGCATCCTCCACAGTTAGCGCTACCGTGAAGGTCGTACCCAGAGGTACGTGCGGAACCAGCCATGTCGGGATTGGTCCGTCAGATAGTTCCACTGCTTGACTTTCCCCGGTAGCCGGATCTTGCCACATGACCAGCCAACGATAATGCGTCAGTGGATCCCCATCAGGATCATAACTTCCTGATCCATTCAGGGTCACTGCCACTCCCGGCCGAACTCGCTCCGGTTGAGCGATCTGCGCGACCGGGGGACGGTTGGCCGCCGCATTCGGTAGGACATTCACAGTGAATCGTGCACTTGTCACATGTCCTACATTGTCCGTGACATCTGCACGAAAGCCGTACGTGCCAGGGACATAGAGGAAATAATTCCCCGCAGTGCCCATCCAAATATACGGGGCACCATGCCCATCGATGATAGAATCGGGATACCTCCACTCAACTCCACCGCAGGTGAGATCCGAACCATCGATAGGTCCGCCACTCATACCTCCCAGCAAGAACAGTGGTACCTCCGGTGGTGCAGACTCCACCTGCTCCCGAAGGGTGCTGATGTCACAGTCTTCGTCGAATGCATTGAGCGTGGTCCACAGAAACAGGGGACCTTCACTAGGAAGAGGAATATCCACGGTGAAATTCAGCCCTTCCCGTTTCAAGCTGAAGACCCGGAATGTCTGAGGATTCTGGAAGTAATCCTCCACTACATACACGCGTTGCGTAGTGATTACTGGCGGACCGGCACTGACCTGGGACGGAGCAACCATCCCAGCGCTGATAACCAGTCCCAGACCGACAGTCGATGCTAGCGCACTGATCTTACCTAACTTCACCTACTGCTCCTTCATTTCAAATCGCCAGACATCTGGCAGGTGGGCACAAGTCCCCGGTAATTGGGCATATCGCATCTTGCCCTCGGCACAGAGAACAGGACTTTCGTGTCATGTATCACCTCCCTCCTCTTCAGTTCGAAAGCACCCCTGCGACCTTTATCAGGTGGCTCCCAAAACTTGTGACGGACAATTGACCATCGTCACCCCCTTCGCTGACGCCGAGACAACTGAAACAGAACTCTCATCATGAAAATGATAGCGAGCATACTGACAACACCATTTGAATCGGAAATACTTCGATTACAGGTCTTGAGTATCGCAGGTACGTCGTTCATCTCGGGATGCTCGCTCGCTATTCCTGCCAGCCTCCATGGGATATGATCACATCAAATGGCTCTCGTCCAGTACGATGCGCGATGTAATAGCCTTGTCCCATCAGCTTGGGTGTGAGCATGCGACGCGATCTGTACAGATGTCGCGCCACACAGGCGCATCGCTCATCGGTGTTGTTGTAACAAGGTATATCTCTTGCACTCCACTCGCGCATCATCACTTGTGATGATGCGACGCATTTTTTTGTGCGGGCAGGAGGAGAGGGAATGGATGAGCAGCAATGCGTGCACGCCTTCATGACGGACCTGTATGACGCCGCCACGGAGCCCAGCGCGTGGGAACGTCTCGGTGCACGCCTGGCCACGGCGCTCGGGGGACAGACGAGCGCGCTGTGGATCGTGGAGCACGGCCACGTTCGTGAGATGGTGAGTAGCCTGCCGGCGGAGGCGGTGACGCAGTACCAGCAGTACTATCACACACTCGACCCCTGGGCGGCGAGAACCAGCCGCACGCCACGGCTGCAGGCGCGCCTCGGCCCGGAGCTCGTGCCCCAGCGGGTGGTGCTGGCGTCGGAGTTCTACCACGACTGGGGGGCACGGTTCGGCGTCTGCCACGTGGTGGGCGCGGTCATGCCGCTCGACGTGCGGGCGACGGCGACGCTCGGCCTGGCCCTGGAGCGACCCTCTACGGCGGAGGCCTTCACCGACGCCGACCGGCAGCGCCTGAACCTCGTCCTGCCGCACCTCCAGCGCGCGGTCCAGCTCCGTAGGCGCCTCGTCCACCTCGAGGCACACACGCAGGTGGGGTGTGCCGCCCTCAACGTGCTCCCCCTGGGCGTAGTCGTAGCGGCGGCGGACGGCGCCATCGTGTTCGCCAATACGGCGGCGGAGGGGCTGGCGCGCCGTGACGAGGGGCTTCGGCTGGGGGGGCGGCTCAGCGGGCTGGGCGCCATGCAGCCCCTGGAGGCGCAGCGGTTGCGCGGGCTCATCCAGGCGGTGACCCACGGGGGCGCAGGCGGCCTGCTACGGATCACCCGCCGCACGCGGCCCCCCCTGGCCGCGCTGGTGGCGCCCCTCCCGACCCGCCTCCGACCGACGACGGCTGTGGCGCCGGCGCTCGCGTTAGTGCTCATCACGGATCCGGCGGACGGTCCCGTGCTGACCGTGCCGGCGCTACAACAGCTTTTTGCCCTGACGGCGGCCGAGGCGGGAGTGGCCCTCGCGCTGGCGGCGGGCCGCCGGGCTGAGGACATTGCGGCGGCGCGCGGGGTGAGCCTGCCGACGGTGCGCACGCAGATCCGCCAGATCCTGGAGAAGACGGGGGCGCGGCACCTGCGCGACCTCAGCCGACTCCTGGCGGGTCTCCCAGCCCGGCAGCCGCCAGAGACCACATCATGACGGCGGGAGGGGACCGGGAACCGAGGCGCGACACGAGTCCCGCCGCCGCAGGGGCAAAACGCGTGCCGGTGGGCACCTTTCGGCGTCCACGCGGCTGAAGCCCTTACGCTCGCGGCCTTGCTTGAGCCTTCCGTGCGGTGGAGGGAGACGCCATCGCTGATGGTTTGTCTCACCGCCGAGACTGTGCGCCGGGAGGCCTCCGCAGGGCAACCCTTAGCCGACAATGCTCAGAGGCCGTGTCCCATCCACGAGATAGCACTCTCAATTTCGGGACGGTCACGGTGCATACGGCGCTCGATGGCTGGTGTGTCCGCACATCTGGTCCACGGATGCGAATGATGGCATCGGCACTATTGGCTTTCCTTCCTGATCCGTGGCGCGTAGAATGCCTCTGACACGTCCGTGACCTCAGGAGACTCCCATGACGCGCCGCAGTATCGGGCTTCTCATCGCCCTCGCCCTCGGCTTCCTCGTGGCGCCGCTCGCCGCCGAGGCGCAGCCGCCCACGCCCGTGCACCGGATCGGTGTGCTGCTTGATACGACCCCAGGACGAGACCCCTATGTGGAGGTGTTCCTGGAGGGGATGCGCGCGCTCGGCTATGTCGAAGGCCAGCACCTCGTCCTGGAGGTCAGCGGGGCGGAAGGGCAGTACGAACGGCTCCCTGACCTCGCGGCCGAGTTAGTCCGTCTCCCGGTGGATGTCATCGTGACCTATGGTACGCCGCCCTCCGTGGCCGCCAAGCACGCGACCACGACGCTCCCCATCGTGATGATGAACGTGGGCGATCCGGTGGGGAGCGGCCTCGTCACCAGCCTCGCCCGGCCCGGCGGCAACGTCACCGGCGTGACCTCCCTGTCCCCCGACCTCGTCGGGAAACAGCTGGAGTTCCTCAAGGCCGTGCTCCCCACTATCTCCCGCGTGGCCCTCCTCTGGAATCCCGCCAATCCCGCCAACGTCCTCAATGTGCGGGAGGCGGAGGTGGCGGCCCAGGCGTTGGGCGTCCAGCTGCACCGCGTGGAGGCGCGCGGTCCCGAGGCGTTTGACCGCGCCTTTGCGGCGATGACCCGTGCGCACGCGGGCGCGCTCCTCGTCATAGGGGACCGCGTGTTCCGTCAGCACCGCAGACGGCTCGCTGAGCTTGCGGCCATGAGCCACCTGCCGACCATGCACACCATACGGGCGTATGTGGAGGCTGGCGGCCTCATGTCCTACGGGCATGACTCGCTCAACCTCAACCGACGCGCCGCCTACTACGTGGATCGCATCCTGAAAGGCACCAAACCTGCTGACCTGCCCGTCGAGCAGCCCAGCAAGTTCGAGCTGGTCATCAACCTCAAGACCGCTGAGGCGCTGGGCCTGACGATCCCCCCGACGCTCCTCTTCCAGGCCGACGAGCTGATCCGGTGAGCCGGCCAAGATGCCGGATCAGCGCCTGGCACGGAGCCTTCGCACCGCAAGTGGCCAGGCCCCTATGGCGCTGCCGCTGGTGGGGCGGCCAGCCGCCCGCGTCGTGATCGCTGTGGGGTGGCGGCAAGGTGACACCATCCACGGCATCCGGGGGCTGGGAGATCCCAGGCGCCCGGTGGCTTCGCAGGGGCAGCTGTCGTGGTTGGGACCAGCTGGAGAAGGCTCATGCTAGGCATGAGGCGCGCCGGAAGCGGGAGGGCAGCGGACGCTGGAGGGCGTCGGCTCCAGGCCGTGGTTCGGCCGGGAAGCACGCCCGCCGTGGCCCCACTCCCAACTCTGCGACGCCCCGTGGTCGCCCACCCCAGGAGCCTGTGCAACCGCAGGAAGCGCGATTCGACCCCGCCCCCGATTTCGACACCACGAGACTTCTGCCGCTTACCGAATCTCCTCGGAGGCACTCGCGGTGTCGAGACGGTCGCGGTGCCTCAGCGCCTCATCTGAAGACCAAAGCCGAGAAAATATTGGCCCGCCATCTCGATGTTCGAAGGCGCCACCGCAATGTGCTGCGTGGCCACGTGCACGTCGCGGAAGCAGCGTTCGAGGCGGCTGCTCGCATAGATCGAGGTCGTGCCGGCGGTATTGAACATCAAGTCCACCGCCTCCGCCGCGCTCTGGGCTGCATGGGTGCTTGCCAACCGGACCCACGCGCTCACCTCATCGCTGATTTCCTCGGACCAGTTCGGACTTGGGGGCAGCTCGCGTGCGGTCTCGTACAGGAACGCGCGGCCGGAACCGAGTAGGGCCTCGGCGTGGCCGACTCGCTCCTGCACGGTGTGCTGGGTCGCGAGGGGACTCGTGGCCAGCGTGGCGGTCTTGGTCGCGGCCAGTTCCTTGAAGGCGTCGATCGCATCGCGCGCGATGCCGAGGGCGACCGCGGCCACCGAAGGGAAGGCATAGGCGATATTTCTGAATGAGAAGGCCCCGGGCTCGAGGGGGCCGTCGAAGAGGAGCGGGAGCGACCGCTCCTCCGGCACGAAGAGGTCGGCGACCTGCCAGTCATGACTCCCGGTGCCGCGTAAACCCGCCGTGTACCAGGTGTCGAGGATTTGGCAGTCGGCAACGGGCAGGCAGAAGGCCCTGATGTCCGGTCTACCGTCCGACCGCAGTCGTGGCCTTCCGTCCTCCATGACGATGCTGGGGCCAAGCATCCACTCGGCCTGATGACAGCCGCTCGCAAATGACCAGCGCCCCGTCAGGCGGAAGCCTCCCGGCACCGGGATGGCCGCTCCCTTGGGCGGAAGGGCGCCAGCGACGACGGTGCTCGGGCCGCCGCGATAGACCTCGCGCAGGGCCTTCGCTGGGAGATAGGAAGCGATCACTGCAGCATGCGAGGCAATCATCACGTTCCACCCGACGGAGCCGTCTTGCCGCGAGAGTTCCTCGATGACGTGCAAGATGGTCTCGTCCTCGGCCGCGGCGCCGCCAAGCGCTCGCGGTACCGCGAGCGCGAAGAGCCCGGCGTCGCGAATCGCCTCGAACACTGGGCGAGACATGTGGCGCTCCTGTTCGCCGGCGCCGCGCCACTGCGCGACGATCGGTGCCAGGGCTCGCGCCCGCTCGACCCACTCGCCCCGCTGTACGGCTGTATCTGTCGTCATGTCCAACGCTCCTCTCTGCTCCAAGTATTCTCAGAACGATCGTTCTTCAGCACGCTCATAGCATTTTTCCGGTGATGCCTAGACATAATGACTTCCGATGGGTAGGCTGACCTCCGGTTCACACCGCGGGTTAGCTAACCACAAGCCAGAGCCGCCTCGTGCATCACTCCATGCACGATCACTCATGAACTCGGAGGTCAACCATGCAGAACTCTAGCAAACTGTACGTTGGTCTGGATATGCATAAAGAGTCCATCGCCGTGGCCTATGCCCCGGAAGAGCAGGGTGCTGAGGTCGTCTTTCTGGGCACCATCGGCCCCCGGCAGGGCGACATCGATACCCTGGTCCACATGGCACAGGGGAAACATGCCAACCAAGTGGTGGTGGCCATCGCCCGTGAGGTGCCAAGCGCACGCTAAATTCCGTATCCGTTCCCTGTAAACCTTTATCCTCCAGGAGGGACGCTCCGACCCTACGACGAGAAGCAGCCCCGGTCATGTCCTGTGTGAGCGTGGTGAGATCGGCATTGGGGGGCTCGCCATCGTCCAGATCGGCCCAGACGCGGTCATCTGCTCGAGCGATACATGCGCATCGAAGGTACCTATGGCAAACTCACACGACATCGGTGACTGTTACCCATGTCTCCAGACATTTTTGTGACCTATCTCTCCGGCCGGTCATGGTTCTGAATAACCGGTAGCTGCCAGAGGCCGCTATCCGCAAGCATCTTTGTTCCCGAAATGCTCGGGCTGATTAGACCAACCCTCCCAGCCTTCCTTGCTCCTCACCTTCACCCACCAACTGAACCTGAGCTCCTGTTTAAGCTCACCCCAGCATTCCTCCTTGTTTTCGCAGCGCGTGCCCGGTGAGCCGCCATAGGGGCTGAAGCCCAGATCTTCTTCCTGCATTGCACCGTTCCGCCATACTTTGAAGTGGCCCTCCCCCACATAGGTGTAGACCCATAAGACGTCGCCGGGCTTGTACGCAGCGTGCGGCGTCTTGACGACGAAGCGGACGGGACGCGAATGCACCTCGCCGGTGATCGCTTCGACAGTGGCCCCGGCCTTCAGGAGCCCGACCACTTTGGCGTTCTGATCGGGCTTGGCGTAGGCGACAGTATCCGTCTTCGTGTTCCAAGCCCGGCAGACACAGCACTCGAAGGGGCATGCGCCTTTGTCGATGTATGTCGGTGGCGGCGATTCCGCGCGCGTGGCGGCGCCTGGCCATAAGGCCACGGCGATGACGAACAGGAGCGTTTTCATCCGTCGTGCTCTTTGGCAGCTCACGCCCCTGCGTCAGCCGCGCCTGAAAGCGGGAGCGCCGCGGACGCTGGAGGGCGTCGGCTGCAGTGGTTGGTTCGGTTGGGGATGCCCCGTGGGGCCGTGGGTGAGGTACTGCCCATCCCGCGCCGCCGCCCCCTGCTGCCCGTGCCACGCCCCCGCACGGCTCCCCTGCGCACGCCTAGCGTATCACCTCGTCAGCCCGGAAGAGGAACGTCGGCGGGAACGTCACGCCGAGCGCCTCCGCCGTCTTCAGATTGACGACTAACGAGAACTCGGCCCGCTCAATGGGCAGGTCGGCGGGTTTGGCGCCTTGCAGGATCTTGTGCACCAAGACGGCGGAACGCCGGCACAGCGCGCGCGGGTCTGCCCCATACGCCACCAGGCTCCCCGCCTCGGCCAAGTGCCACCCGTACGCCATGGTCGGGAGCCGGTGCCGGAGCGCCAGCGCCAGGAGCGGCTGCCGATGCGTGGCAAAGAGCGGGGAGCCCATGATCAGGAGCGCGTCGGCACCGCCCTGGACCATGGCAGTGAAGGCCGCTTCGAAGGCGGCGGGAGCGCCCGCCTCCACGCGCTGGAGCTGCACGCCCAGCGCCCGCGCTTCCCGCGTGAGGTTGCTCGGCACCTCGGCGTGGGCCGCCTGGGCCGGATCGACCAGGACCGCCACCCGGGAAATCGTCGGCACCGCCTCCTTGAACAGCTCGAGACGCTTCCCCGACACCTCGATGGCCGGGAGTTCCAGCCCGGTGAGGTTGCCCCCGGGTCGTGTCACACTCGCGACGAGCCCCTGTTCCACCAGCCCATCCGACACGCCGACGACGATGGGAATGGTGGTGGTGGCGCGCTTGGCAGCCCACGCGGCGGGGTCCGAGACCGTCCAGAAGACATCTGGAGTGCGTTGGACCAGCTCAGCGGCCAGCGCGGGGAGCCGGTCGCTGTGCCCCTCGCCGTACCGATAATCGAAGAGGATGGTCTGTCCCTCCACATAGCCGAGGTCGCGCAATCCCTGCTGAAAGGGCAAGAGACAAGGCGTCGGACGCTCTTCAGAAGCGGGTTCCAGCACCGCGACCCTGGGGATTTTCTCCCGCGGCTGCGCTGTGCTGGCGAGCGGTGCCGCGAAGAGGCTCAAGGTGAGTGCCACGAGGCACCTAACAGCGCTGTACCACATGGTCGTCTCCCCGAGTCGGTCTCATGCTGATGTCTTCTTGCCAATGAAGCTGAACCTATTGTTAGGCGACACGCCTGCTCTTGACACGTTTCCAAACTCCTCTCGCAACGAGCACCGGCAGGATCAAGACCGCCAGCCAGCCTGCGATGGCTGCCATGACCTAGAGTGGCGGCGGAAGCATGTCGGCATGCGGCCCCGCCAGCACGATCCCCATGACAAACGCCGCGACGCCCATGCCGAGGAGGGCAGCAAAAAAACGCCAGGGCGGTCAGCGCCTCTCTCAGAAGCACAGTCACGCGTTGCTCCTACGTGCGGCGATCTGGCGGCGCCCCTGCGTCGCATTTGGCACAAGACAGCACGCGGCCGAGGGCTTTGGACCTGCCCTCTGCCGTGATGACCCACGGCCGGTTGCTCCATGGTGGATGATGCCGGACATGTTGGTTGTGGCCACACTCGAGCTCAGCCACCCAGTGCTGCTCATCGTCCTGATGGAAGCCGACAATGCGGCGCTCCATGGGTGTTCCCTCGTCGCCTAACACAGGCGCTGAGCCACGTCTGGAAGCGGGAGCGCCGCGGACGCTGGAGGCAGGCATTTTCATGCCTTTGTTGGGCTGCACACCCTCGCGTGACGCAGGCTCGCACCAGGCTTGACGCCTTAGCGGGTCGTGTAGCCGCCGTTGGCGAAGATCGTCTGTCCCGTGATCCACCGGCCGTCGGTCGCCAGGAATTTCACGATCGGAACGATGTCCTCGATCTTGGTGAGTTCGCCGTTCATGCTCTGAGACTTGTGGTAGGCGACCGCGTCCGGCGTCTCGGCGGGGTAGAAGAACGGGGTATCCATCGGTCCCGGCGCTACGTTGTTGACCGAGATGCCGCGCGGGCCAAACTCCTTCGCCGCCGCCCGCGTGAAGTGTTCCACCGGCGCCTTGCTGCCGGCATAGGTGGAGTACAGCCCGGTGAATGCCGCCAGGAGCGAGGTCACGATGGTAATGATCGTGCCGCCATCGTGCATCCGCTTCCCCGCCCCCTGGATGAAGAAATACGCCGCCTTGGCGTTGACGGCGAACATGCTGTCGTACTCTGCCTCGGTGGTCTCGACGAACGGCTTCTTGAGCACCTTGCCGACGGTATTGACGGCGATGTCGACGCGGCCATAGCGCTTGATCGCCTCATCGAACAGCCTGACGACTTCAGAGACCTTGGTCAGGTCTCCCTGGATGGCGAACGCATCGCCGCCCGCTTCCGTGACGGCTTTCACCGTCGTATCGGCCGACACCTTCGTGGCGTCGCTGTTGTAGTGCACGACGACGGAAGCGCCGTCGGCCCCAAACGTCCGGCTGATGAGTCCGCCCAGATTCTTGGCTCCGGCTCCGACGACGACCACCTTGCCTTGTAGTGTCTGATGCGCCATCGCGTTCCTCCTTTCAAGCTCAGTTGGTCACACCCGGTAAGCCCAACGCTCCCGCTGAGCTGCGGCCCACAGCCACCAAGGCCAGGAATACCCACAAAAGCCTGCGCTGTGGGCCGTCAGCTCCAGTGGGTTGTTCGGCTTTTCGCGCCGCCGCATCCCAGGACGCTGCCCGCCGTGGCGTTGCGCCGCTTCGCTGTGCTGTGCCGTCACCACTTAGCGAGGAGTTGCCTTCACTTGCTCAAGTATTTGCCGGACCCGGGTTAACCGAGACTGCCAGCTTTCCAGCGGAGTGACTTGCCACTTGAGCAGGGCCCAGAAAGGCAAGCTCATCAATATCTCACCTACCTCGTCGTTGGACGCCGCGTCGACGATAAATGCGGTACCCCTGGTCCCAGCCGGAGCCCCTCCAGCCAGCACTTTCCCTTCTGCCTCCAGCTTCACCAGGCGTTCCAAACTGGGAATAACGAGAGATTCGAGGTACTGGGCAAACTGTTGAGGGGGAACCGGATAGCCAGGATCGACGATTTCTCCATGGACCAGGTATCGCATCTTCCATCCTCCTTTCACTTCGATTTCAAGGGTGTCACGTTCCCTGACTTGTTCATCAGTACGAATACCAGGAGTCTTCACCCGCAGTCTGTAGAGGGATTTGCCTAACGAGAAAGTGTTTTGATTGCCCGCATATACAATGCCTGTAGTTGCGCGGCCTGGTGTGGCATGAGCCAGCTCATAAGACACCACCTCCCTTCCTTCCGCTAGCTGGAAGCCGAACTCTTGATTATATAGACATCCGTCCAGATATCCTTCCCGAGACCTCGACGGTTGGTGTCGAGATATCCCCCAATCACGGGGGTATATGCTGAAATTTTGCCGCATATTAGCACAGGCGGGGATTTTATGGCTCAAGCTTTTATGCGTCATGGCCGGCTGCAGGTCACCGCGGGAAGACAGCGCCGTCCATCATGGCTGTCGGCCTTTCGAGAAGCGCGGTGAGACGCGTGTCCCGGCGCGCAGCCGCACGTCTGCAACGGGCACACACGCGCGGTCGAGCGGTCCCGGGGGCCGTGGTGAGCGCCCCGCCCTTCAGGAGACTGAGAGGCGCGTGAGGCGTTGCGGCCTCAGGAGGCGCGTCACGGCGGGAGCTGTGGCGTACCGGTGGGGACGATCGCCAGGCATCGGGGGCCTCCTCCATCATGGGAGCGAGATATGACTCAATGACTGTAGGTTGGTGCGATTGTACTGGGGCTGGTCTGTGGTGTCAACGCCGACCTGGTGACCCGGGTGATCGCAGCAGGCCGAGGGTGTCGCCAATTCAGGCATGCCCCGTGATCCTGGCGCGCCCCTATGAGCACACGACAGCCCAGCCCACCCCATCGGTGCAGTCTTTCGCGGCACCCCTGGGTCTGCCGGACCAATTCGAGCAGGTCACAACTGGACATGGCCGACCGTATTCCCCCTTGGCATCAAAGCCGTGTTGATACGGGTGACGAAGTTTGCGACGTAGAACGTCCCGGAGCACGACCGGTCAGACGTGCTCCCTGGCTTCTTGCCGAGGGCGAAAGCATCGTTTATCTGCTCAGAAACTTCAGTTGCCGCCGTCTCCGTTTCTGCCCTCAGGCCACCACGCAGCGTATGGAGATCTCATTATAATGTCCCTAAATCGGAGCGGAGCTAACCAGACCTTGTCTCATCAGCAAGTCCACGACCGTTGACGCGCCGGTTGACAGGCTCTTTCAATCGGCCACATGCGCACCGAGGCTTGCCGGCACTTCCATGGGAGCTGTTAGGTTGGTTGACCCCTTCCCTTGAAAATAGCCGATCGTTTTCATGCCTGTTGGTGCCCCGGCGGGGCATGGTACTTATTTTGCCATATTATCGAAATTGAAGAAATTCGGCGCATCATCACTGACGGCCTTTGTCTATCTCAACCCATAAAACATTTTCATCAGCAAGACGGAATGTACTTAAGATTTTATTCTTGAGCGCATTGCTTGGATCATCACCTCTTAGATCCGATCCCTCATAAGGTGTTTCGGTCTCATATTGCCATCCATCGATAATCTGGCGCTGGCCATTAATATTACGGGTGTTAGACATCTGGATTTTACCCCACCATGAAACATTTGACGTAAGCCAATTTTCGAAGTAATCTTTGTTTTTCTTGTAGAGATTGGAGTATCTCCCGCTAGAAGGAATCCAAAAGCGCAATACTAGTTTGATTTGAGATTTATCGGGCGTATCAGTCTTATCACTACTTTCCAGATATTTTGCGAAATTAACATGGACCTTGTTATCATTTGTAATGCTCACCAGATTAGTACGCCATAGATTCCTAATAACCTCAGAGAACTGATCAAACGATCAATTTGTATTTGATTCTTTTTTTATCTCTCCATAAAGTTCGCTTATAGTCTTTCCAGATTCCTTCATTAGTTTATCCATTAAAATAGATTCTGCTCGACTTTGCTCTTTTTGTATTACAAACTGCTCAAATAAAATTGAAGTTCTATCTTCCGGAATTTGTCTAACGTAGTATCTTCTTCTTGAATCATAATCAATTACACTATCCGCCCTCAAGCTCAATATAATCTTTCTTAATTCTTGCTTTGATGATTGTTTTGGCGGAATATGTGTGCGATAATTTTCATTTGCTATTTCCTTCAGGTACTCATTGTAAAGGCTGTCAAAATCAAGTGCGCGTTTATTGTCCAAAACATCATAAACGGCTGTCCTTTGCCAATTGTTTATCTCCTTGTCTCTATCTTCGGTGCGTTTCGAAGCCATTTGGTATGCGAGCGCAGCTATAGCTACAATAGCAGACACTAAAGCAATTGCCGTAGCAATTCTTCCCTTTTCCATTATTCATTCTCCTATCTTCACCCGCGCCACCAGCGTTACCGCATCCACAGCTCGACGAGCACCGGACAGTGATCGGAGAGCTGATCCCACACCGCTTTGTCTTGCTGACGATAGGTCACCTGGCGAAACGAGGTGCGGTCAACCCAGGGCAACACCCGCCGGTCGACGACGATGTGATCGATGAACTCCGTGAAGTTGTTATCCCGGCAGCTCACGGGCATCTCCTGTGTCAGCGTGGTGAGGTCGGCGTTGGCGGGCTCGCCATCATCCAGGTCGGCCCAGGCCTTTAGATGGCGCGTACTCCAGACCCCACCTCGCGATGACGCCCTGGCGCTTCCCTGGTCCTTCGGCTCCACGCACACCTGGACAGGGGACTTTCACTCCCAAGCATGACAGCATGCACGGCACACACGCTTGAGTTCAGCCGCCGCCGTAGGCGGTCGGCTCAACGAATAGTTAGGCCAGATTCTTCATGGAAGCGCTAGGCTCAGCTGGCAGGGACCGAGTGATGCTCATGCATGACCGTCCACCGACCGCCGATTTTGCGAAAGCAAATGGTCAAGCGAAAATCGAGCTCAACTTTATCCCCGTTTGCCTCCGTTCCACCACAGCGCATAAGGGCAGTGCCAAACGCCACATCATCACCCGCAGTAATGTTTAGCTCGCTGATGTCAAAGACCCCCGAGTCCTGAAACCAAGCAAAGAATACATCCCACGTTTTTTTGTAAGCTTCAATTCCCTTCGATTGAGCCGGAGGCGGGACGTCGAACATCAATATCTCCGGGGAGTGGTTGGCCATAATTCCATCGAGATTCTTGGTGCGGACTGCCCTTGCCCAACTCTCGACTAGGTTGCAGATCTCGGCTTCATCTGTCGATCTATTGGTGCGCATACTCTTGCCTATCTCCTTGATTGGGCTTGCTGCAAGTATCGGTAGTCACGCTTCGCAGCCTAATGTTGCCCTTGCAGCGGCGCGCCGCTGCAAGGGCCTGTTGAGACTGTCGAAAAACCCCGAATGTCGAAAAACAGGGGCCCTAACTCCTGTAGTTTCAAGGGTGACCTGCTGCGAAAAATCCAGAAATTGGACTTTTTCGACAGTCTCGTTAGGCGGCCGCTTCAGGGCTCGGACGTGCGATCACCTCTCACACGGCCCTGAGCCGGCTGCTCCGTCGTTGACTGAGCACGCCTTGAAAGGCGTTACGGCATCGTGCCGACAATTTTCTTCATGTCCTCCAAAGAGAAGCCACGCAACGTCTCCGTCCGCACGTTGCCGAGCGAGCCCACCTGCAGCAGGGCGGTGGTAACCGCTTCATCGCTCCCCTCCATGACCGCCACGATATCGTAATGCCCGACGGTGTAGTAAAGGTCCTTCACCCTGACCCCCAGCTTTTCAGCCATCGCCCTGAACGCTTCGTACCGATCCGGCGAGTCCTTGATGTTCCGGATTCCCTGATCAGTAAAGTTCAGAAGACTAATAAACGTTGCCATGATCCATCTCCTTTGGTGAGCGATACCGTACTGGCGGTCGCCGACCGAGCATGCTGGAAGAAGACCGCCATTCCTCCAGAGCTCCGGATGCCACAACGTCTGCAAGATTCCGACTGCCGCGTCACGCTGCGCCTGAGCCGCGCCCGGAAGCTGAAGCGGAGCGGACGCTGGAGGGCGTCGGCTCAGGCCGATGTGGGCCCCCGCACAGTGAAGGACACGGCCCAGGGGTTTTATCTGCCTCACTCACGGGGGGTCCTTGCACCGTGTCCCGCGCCTGCCTTCTGACGCCCCCGTCACGTCTGCTTGGAGGCGGGTAGCACTGGAGAGCCCCCTGGGGGTGTGGTCCAGCGGCGCGCCCTGGGAGGAGGGTGTCATACCGATCGCACGACTTCGTAGACCTCGCCGCTGAGCGGCGCGCTCGCGTACTCGCTGGCCGGATGCGCTCCCACGAACGCCTGGAGTTCCGGGATCTGCGAGCCAGGACTCACGGCCCTGAGGGCATCCATCGTGCTATAGAATTGGACCACCTGGTACCTATACTGATGGCCGAACAAACGCCCCAATCCATTCGAGACGAACCCCGGCACATATTGCTTACGGAGTTCGAAGACCTCCTTGCGCGTGCGCTCAAAGCTTGCCGCGTTGCCTGGTCGCGGGTCAAGAGTCCAATCAACCAGGACAGCATAGGCAGGCTGCCCTTCCCCTGTGACGCGAAAAAGCACGTCATATGCTTCCTGCGGCCGGCCCGGGGTGACCAACCCTTGGATGGGGTTCGCCTCCACGAAGGTGCTGAACACCTCGCCTTTGGCCCAGGCTTGTCGCGCTTCCCGGCTCTCCCAGAGCATGAGGAAGACATGTTTGGCCGGATAACTGAGGGAATTTAACAGTGCTCCGGTCTGGAAACCGCGCTGCGCTTTCGCCAGGTCACTGAGCTGAGCCCACCAGGCCTCAAACGCATATGCCTTACCTGGGACAACCATGACCTCTGTCCGTATTCCATACATGGCGTTGACTCCTTTCTGCGATGTGACACTGCGGCTTGCCCTCCATGCGCATGCCCGGTATGGCGTCGTGCATGATCATGACTGGCTTGGGATTCAGGCGCAGGAACACCACGTCTGGGTTCTAACGACATAGAAGGAAATTCAAACGCTATTTTGCCGATGACCGCTGTTGCTTCAGCCGGGGGATACCTCCTTTCTACTCGGGTGGAACTTGGGCCTGACTACTGATTAGATGGAAAGGTTTCCGTAGACCCTTCCCGACAACCATATGGTTGATGTCAAGATCACCTCCTATGACAGCTGTCTCGGCGGAAATTGTTCAGCCGCATCACCGACAGACAGATAGTATGCGCCGAGCGTTTCGGCGTCATTACGCGTTACAGCTCAACGCAGGAACACCGTGCCGTTTATACGAGCGGTCAGCCTTTCGAAAAGCGCTGCGAGACACGCGTCCCGGCGCGCACTCGCACGTCTTCAAGGGCGACCACGCGCGGTCGATCGGGGCCGGGAGCCGTCGTGAGAGCCCTGCCCTTGGCAAGGCTGAGAGGCGCGTGAGGAGTTGCGGCCTCACCAGCAATGGGGATTGCGCCAGGAGGAACCTCATGGCGAGAGGAGAAGCGATGAGGATGGGGGAGGACGTCGCCTGCGTCATCAGCGGTCTCCTCGGCTCTTGCAGCCAAGAGCGCGGCAGCATCAGGGCGAGTTGTTGCGACTATCGTCGGGTGTGAAATGCCATGTCAACAGGATGATTATAGGATTCCGATGGCAAAAGCCATGCCCACGTGCCCCATGCCTGCCAGCCCGCACCATCGCGCGAGGGGAGCTGCAGGACAGGGAGCGCGGGTGCGCAGATCTCCACATCGGAGAGGGTGAAAACGTCGCGAACATGCCGTGGAAATGCCCGCACACGCGACCGAGCCGAGGAAGTGTTCGATCCTGAGCACCATGCGTCGATTTACACAGAAGCGGGATAGACGGTCACACACGCAGTGCGGTCGCCGGTGAGGCCGGCGACGCGGTGGACGCGCGTGATGTCGAGGGCTTCGGTGTGCGCCATCACTAGCCTTGATGTGGCCGAGGCGGAGGCCTAGCCCGAGGACATGACGGTCAGAACGCCTGCTTCTGCAAAGTCCCTCACCGCCCCTCCACCTGCGCCAGCGCTGCCTCCGTCTGGGGCAGCCAGAAGGTCATCTCCATGGCGCGGTACATCTCGATAGCAGTCGACAGCTCCATGTGGGCCTGCTCCCGTCGGCCGATCTTGGCATAGAGCGTTCCGAGGCCGAGGTGGCAGTGGGCCTGCAGCGGGCGCATCCCGAGTTCCTCAGCTAGGGCCAGGGCCTGCTGGTAGTGCGTTTCGGCCTGCTCACTCTCCGAGGGCTCCCGCCGCGCCACAATGTCTCCGAGGAGGCGCAGGGCATAGGCCTGGTTACCCCGTTCCTGGTGCTCGCGGGCATGCGCCAGCGCATGCTCGGCGAGGGCGTGCGCCTCCTCGAAACGACCGGCCAGCACCTGCGCCTCCCCCAGAGGGAGACCATAGAGCGCCTGCCAGCGTACCATGTCCGTTGCAATGGTCTGCTCCAGCGCCTCCGTGAGCAGCGACACGGCGTCGGCAATGCGCCTGGCCAGGGTATACGCCTCACCTAAGGCCGCAGCCATCACGGGGGAAAAGAACGGGAGCTCCGCGCCCTGACAGATGTCCACGGCCCGTTCAAGAAGGGGGAGTGCCCTGCGCAGGTCTCCTTGGCGGAGGGCTAGCAGACCGATCCCTCGATAAGCAAGCATGAGGCTCGCGGGGTGAGCCACCGCCTCAGCAATCCGGAGCCCTTCGTCCCCGAGGGCACGGCCCTCGGCGAACATGCCCAGGTCGGCATGGCACCAGGCGAGCCAGGCACGGGAGTATACGGCGGGTAGGAAGACCCGACCGAAGCGCTCATGGCGCCGCGCGCCATCGAGGGACGCCACGGTTTGCCCGAGGCAGTCGATCGCCCGCCGATAGTCGCCCTGGGCATAGTGGGCCAGGCCAAGGTGTTGGTTCGCCAGCGCGTGCAGGACGACCTCCCCACCGGCCGTGGCAAGCGCGAGGGCGCGCTGACCGTAGGCGATCGCCTGATCATACGCGCCCATGATCCAGAAATGGTCTGACAGAAAAAGCGAGACCTGTGCCAGCCGACGCGGGTCGCCCAGGGCCTCGGCGAGGGCCTCGGCCTCGCGCAGACATGCCAGGGTACGCCCAAAGTCGCCGAGCGGTCGGAGCGCCGTGCGCAGGGCGCACCAGAGATCGATGGCCTGCGCGCGCGTGTCGTGCGCCTCCGGCAGATACGGCAGGGCCTTGAGTGCCTGCTCGAAAGACCCCACGGCTTCGCGGTGGGCCGACCGCGCCAGGGCCTTCTCCCCTGCCTTGCCACAGTACATCACGGCCTTGTCCCACACCTCACCGCGCAAGGCGTGGTGGGCCAGGCGCTCGACCTGCTCGGCCAGCCGGTCGCCCGCGGTCGCCTCCACGGCCTCGACGATACACGCATGTAGCGTGCGCCGCCTTTCCTGGAGGAGACTGCCGTAGGCCACCTCGTGGGTGAGGGCGTGCTTGAATATGTACTCGTGCTCGGGAAACAGCCGCGTCTCATAGAGGAACTCGGCCGCCTGCACGTGCGCGAGCCCCCAATGCAAGACGGCCTCGGGGAGGCCGGCAATGGTCTGCAACAAGGGCAACGGCACGTCGGTACCGATGACGGCGGCGGTTTGCAGCAGGCGCTTCTCCTCGGGGGGCAGGCGATCGATACGCGCGGTCAGCACCGCCTGCACCGTGGCGGGCACCTGCAGGCGGTTGAGGGGTGCGCCGAGATGATAGGCGCCCGGCTCTCCGACCAGCGCCCCGGTCTCGATCAGCGTGTGCACGCTCTCCTCCAGAAAGAAGGGATTGCCCTCGGTGCGCTCGATCAGCAGGGGCGTGAGGGGCGCCAGGCTGGGGTCGTCACCGAGGAGGGCCTGCAGCAGTGCGTCGGCGCTCGCCGGCGGCAGCGGGTCGAGCCGCAGTTGCGTGTAGTAGGTCTTGCTGCCCCAGCCGTGCTGATACTCCGGGCGGTAATTCACGAGCAGCAGCATATGGGCCGTCGGCAGGCTCTCGATGAGACTGTCGAGCAGCGCCTGGGTCTCGGAGTCGATCCAGTGTAGGTCCTCGAACACCAGGAGCAGGGGCTGCACCTGGCTTTCGCGCAGCAGCACGCGCTTGAGCGCGGCGAGAGTGCGTTGCCGCCGCTGGGGCGGATCGAGCGTCAAGAAGGGGCTGTCGGCGGGCAACGCATCCAGGAGCCCCAGCAGCGTCGGGATGGTGTCCTGGAGCGCCTCGTCCAAGGTGAGGAGGTGCCCGGTCACTTTGGCCCTGACGGTGTGCGGCTCGTCGCCGTCCTCGACGTGCACATAGCGCTTGAGCAGCTCCACAACCGGGAAGTAGGGCGTGGCTTTGCCGTACGACACCGAGGCCGCCTCCAACACGAGCCAGCCCTGGGTCCGTGGGGAGTGGATGAACTCGTACAGCAGGCGGGACTTGCCGACCCCGGCCTCCCCCACCGTGGCTAGCACCTGGCCGTGCCCCGTCCCGGCCCGCACCAGCGCCTGCGCCAGCGCCGCCAGTTCGATCTGGCGCCCCACCAAGGGGGTGAGCCCCCGGACGACTGACGCCTGCAAGCGCTGACGGAGCATACTGGCGCCGACCAGCGCATAGACCTCCACAGGTGGCGCCAGGCCCTTCACCGGGATCGGTCCCAGGGCGTTCACGCGGACCAAGCCCTCCACCAGACGAAGGGTCGCGGGCGTCAGCAGGATATTGCCAGGCGTGGCCAGCTGTTCCATGCGCGCCGCCAGGTGCACCGTCTGCCCGATGGCCGAGTAGTCCATGTGCAGGTCATTGTCGATGCTGCGCACCACCACCTCGCCGGAGTTGAGCCCTACCCGGAAGTGCACGGCCAGGCCGTGCGTGCGCCGCACCTCCTCACTGTAACGGCGCAGCGCGGCCTGCAGCGCCAACGCCGCATAGCAGGCCCGCACCGCATGGTCCTCATGGGCCAGAGGAGCCCCAAACAGGGCCATGATGCCGTCGCCCATGACCTGGTTGACGGTCCCCTCATACCGGTGCACGGCGGCCATCATGCGCTCCAGCACCGGGTCGAGGATCGCACGCGCCTCTTCGGGGTCGCGATCGGCCAGCAACTCCATCGAGCCCTTCAGGTCGGCAAAGAGCACGGTGACCTGTTTGCGCTCGCCTTCCAGAGCACTGCGGGACGTCAGGATTTTCTCCGCCAGATACGGCGGCGTGTAGGTCAGCGGGGCCGGGGCCTGCCCCAGCGCGGGAGCGGCGGCGGGGCCTGCCACCGACACCGTGTCGCCCGCCCAGACCAAGACAGTGCCCCGCTCATCCACGGCGAGGCGTTGGCCCTCAATGAGTTCGTTCTTCAAATCGTTCAGGGCCGCGTCGTCGAGCTGGAACTGGCGCTTGAGGGTGCTGTAGGTCAGGCGTCCGCGCCGCTGGAGCATGGCGATCGCGTGGTCGAGAATCTCCTCGAAGGTCATCACCGACCCTCCATCACTCTGGCGCTTGCGCCGATTCTGCGTCATTGCAGGTATATGCTGACTTATATGCGAGAAATGCCACGAGTATATCAGCAACGGCGGGAAGTAAAACGATAAATTGTACCGGCTTGGGGCGATCCGTCACAGGACGGATCACGAGGCAAGAGCACCTGTCTATGCAACCGGAGAAGGGCTGCCGCCCGCGGTCACCTGAGGTCGCTACGCCTGAACCATGACGTCTGAGGAGTATGATCAGGAGGCATTATGGCCTGCTAGAGCGACCATCGGTCTGGAACCTGCCGGCTCACCCGCGCATCCATGACGGGCATTCTATCGGACTGGCCGTGAAGGATCGCCCACCGCGGGGCGCAGCCGGCTCCGCACCACGAGAGGGCTTGCGGGCGACGCTGCCGGACGCGGCGCATGGCAAGGCGATTGAGCGCAGATCTCCCATACGATAGTCTAGATACGGTGATTGAGACGCTCATGTGTTGCGCTAGGCATAAAGCTTATGTCTCATGACTTCATCTGATCCTGCATCAAATAACCATAGACGACTTGTCATCTCTCTTGATGGTCTATTGTTTATCACACGTGTATTATCACATCGATGATGATCTTGACTTTTTATGTGTTTTAGTATAGTATTAACTGACCTACAAAAGTCTTAACCAAATGCTGAGAATACGCTTGTGAGGAGATGCGTGAGGCCCAGTCTTACCGCGACTGAGTGATCATGCACGCGTGAAGGAAGCATTCAGACAAAAAGCCCCAGGTCATGACGGCCTGGGGCTTTTTGCTTGATAATCCTGTAGGTTGGCGAGGTCGACCGTCGTGGTGCGCATGACGCCGAGCATGGGACGGCATCTGACGTCTCCATGCATGTGTTGGCGGCCTCAGAGGACGTGCCACTATGAGGAGGAACAGCGATGACGACACACTGAACTGATCAGATCGGGAGTATTGAAGCGGTGGCCACAGCGGCTCACACCACCCTTGCCGGAGGACGTGAACCGCCGTGGCGTGCACGTGATGCCGATGCCACTCGGCACCACGCAGGAGATGATACGATGATCCTACCATTCTTGCAGCCATGCGTGCAAGGCTTGAGGCGGCGATGGCGGAACATGACGCCACCGTCTTTCCCCTCCGCCGACGCGATCGTCGGCATCACGAGGAGGGGGTAGCCATGCCACACACACGAGGAGCTTCGCTCGACGAGACGGCCCTCGCCTATCTCGCCGCGGGCCGATCGGTCGTGCCCATTGCCCCGGGGTGTAAAGCCCCCAGTGTCGTGGACCCCAGGACCGGGCCACCCGTGCTGATCCGCTGGGAGCGCTACCAGGACACCCGCGCCACCCCCGAGGAGGTACAGCGCTGGGTCACGGGCCACTCTCCCATGGGGATTGGCCTTGTCGCCGGTCCGGTAAGCGGCATCACCCTCGCCGACGGCACGCGGGCGGCGCTGGAGGTGTTAGATTTTGATGACGCGGAGGTCCACGCGCGCTTCCTGGAACTGGTGGCGGCGTGTGGCGCCGGCTCACTGCTGGAGCGCCTCGTCTGCGAGGAAACCCCTGGCGGTGGGCGCCACTACGGCTATCTGTGCGTCGAGTGGAGTGGGAGCACGATCCTGGCCAGGCGCCCGCTGGGTGTCGATGCATACGGACGCACGCGGTTCGAGACGCTGATCGAGAGCAAGGGCCAGGGTGGCCAGTGCGTGGTGGCCCCCACCCCGCCGGGGATTCACCCCCACCATCCCACGCGGGGGTATACGCTGCTGCGCGGGGACTGGACTCAGGTGCCGCTGATTACGTCCAAGGCGCGGCGCGTGCTGTGGGCCTGTGCCCGCGCGCTGGATGAGGTCTCCCCACGACCCGCCGATCGTCTCTCACCACCCCAGGCCCGCACCCCCACCCATCGGACTCGGCCCATCGTCCCCCTCACCCCCAAGAGACCCAAACAAGGGACGCAAGTAAAAGCATATGCCCTTACTTGCTCCCCTGTTGTACAGCAGTTCATGCGGGGAGGCGAGGGCTTGCGGATGCTCTATCAGCGGCCGGATGTGGCGCTGCGGTGCGCGGGGGTGCTGGGGGTGCCGACCACTCGCGTGGGGCAGGGGTTTTTGTGCGTGCTGCCGGGGCATACGGAACGCCACCCCTCGGCGAGCCTGCACTGGGACCCCAAGACCGGCGCCGTCATGTACCGCGACTGGCACGCCCGCGGTGGCGTCGCCTGGTACACGCTGCCCGACGTGCGCGCCTCGCTGGCGTGCGGGCAGGCGGTGCGGCTGCGCGGGCCATCGGTGGCGACGTGGCAGCTCCGGCTGCTGGTCGAGGCGCGGATCCTGGAGCCCTATCCTGTGCCGGCTTGTCCGCTCCCACCTGAGGTGCGCCCCGCCGTCCGCAAGGTCTACGAGGGCTTTCGCTTCTTGCTCGCCTGCAAGTGGTGGCACACCCCCCAGGCGCCGACGCCGTTCTCATGGCGCTTTGCCGCGGCCTGGTGTGGCCTCGGCGAGCGACATGTCGGCGACGCCATGCACTGGCTGCTGGCGCATCGGTTTCTCCGCCAGGTGGGGAAGCACAGGCGCACAGCGCTGTTTTTGCCCGGTGTGGTGTAGGTGACCCTGGTCCGCCGCTCTGAAGGATTATGAGAGATGACCGCGAGCCAGCCTCATGCCCATGAGGCGGCACGTGCGTATGGCCCTGCACCCCCCTCTGGACCCTCACGTGATCGTGCCGCCTCAGTATGCCGGGAGGTTGCGAGCCACGCGGCGATCAGCGCGCACCGGCCTCGCTGTCAGACGCGCCGTCATCCTCGTCGAAGAGCGGGAGCTGGAGGCCGTAACGCGCCTTGGCGTGCTCGCGGTAGGTCTGCGCCTTGAAGAGGTGGTGCCGCGCCATGCCGTAGTGATACGCGACCACCTGGCGGTACTCCTCTGGGCCGAAGAGTTCCTCCTGCATAAACACGCGTTCTGGTCGGCCGTCGTCGCCCGCCCGCACGATGTTGGCCAGCGTCGGCCAGCCGCGGCCGTCCGTGACCTGCCGCAGCATGCGCCGCACGTGGATGCGCTCCATGTGGGCTGCGGCCTTGCGGTAGAATGCCTCGGTGAAATACCCCTGCTGTCGGCACAGCTCGACGTACTCCTGGATGGTCCCCCAGCGCCGCAACGTGGTGACCTGGAGGAAGTGCTCCCGCGTCCCCGGGGTGGGGGCTTCAAGGGGGCTCGTCATCGCCGCCTCCTCTCTGAGGGCATCCGCCTGATGCCTGGACGAGGGTCCCGGCCCATGTGTTGAAGATGATCAACTGAATACTGATAACTTGTAGCGTACCAGTGATACTCCCGTCGGGGCAAGAAAAAATGCGCGATCCCACTTCGTAAGGCATTAGGGTGTCGGGATGAAACCCTATAGGGACGAAACTGACGTGGTGTACCCTCACGTCCGCAGGCCCTGACGCGTGCGGGGTGACGCCGGCTTGCCCGATGACACACACGCTAGGGGTCGCGTGGGGTTCACCTCTACCGGAGCCGCGAGCTGCCCGAGGCCCCGCGTTGCTCGCTGAAATTCCCAATACCTCCGTACGGAGTGGGAGTGGCCCCCACCTCATTCCTCAGATCCTCTCTGTAGCGTCCTCGTGATTGACGTGCTTGTATCGTGGGCGTACACTCGCGCCCACTTGCTAGGGTAATGCCATGAGCCCCCCCCCCGCGTGCCCATGAGCTGGGCGTAGAGGAGCTGAGCATGCTACCATCGAGCCCCCTCGCTAAAGCCCCGTTTTATCTCAGTTGGCTACTTGCCGTCTTCTGCTTTCTGAACAGCAGCACCTCGGCGCAGACCTGTATCCAGCCGCCAGCGGGGCTGGTGAGCTGGTGGCCGGGGGATGGAAATGCGCAGGACATTATCGGCTCTAACGACGGTACGCCACAAGGCGGGACGACGTTTGCCCAAGGCCTGGTAGGGCAGGCGTTTAGTATTGATGGGGTGGATGATGTTGTGGAAGTGCCGAATGCACCCAGCTTGAGTTTCAATACGAATTCTCCAATCTCTATAGATCTATGGGCATTTCGGACTGGGACGAATCCGGTGATGCACCTTATCGGCAAACGGGTGGATTGCGACGGAGATTTAAATTACCAGATGGCGTTGAACACTGAGAGTGGAGAAGGTTTGGTCTTCGGCGCTGGCTTTGGAAATGAGGTTGCTACCGGAATAGACCTGCCACTGAACACGTGGACACACTTAGCTGGTACCTTCGATGGAACGACCTATCGATTCTATATTGATGGACAGTCCGTCGCTGCTGCTGGCACGCTTGGACCTACACATGCAGCGCCGTTGCTGATTGGTGGATCAGGGACTTGTGCTACATTCGAAGGCTTAATGGATGAAGTCGAAATCTTCAACCGTGCCCTCTCTACCTCGGAAATCCAAGCCATCTTCAACGCCGGCAGCGCAGGCAAGTGCAAGGAGACAGAGGTTCAGGAGGTCACGATCGACATCAAGCCCAGCAGCTTCCCCAACAGCATCAACCCTAAGAGCCGCGGGGTGATCCCAGTGGCCATCCTGACTACGGATATCTTTGATGCCACCACCGTCGATCCCCTGAGCGTCCGCTTCGGCCCCAACGGGGCGGAGGTGCACGGCAAAGGACATATTCGGGACGTGAACCACGACAGGGAGCCCGACCTCGTACTCCACTTCAAGACCCAGGCCACCGGGATCACATGTGGCGAGACCTCAGCCTCCCTCACGGGAGAAACGTTTGACGGTGAGCCCATTCAGGGGTCTGATACCATCAAGACCGTGGGATGTAAACACTAGCCAGACCATGGTCAGGTCGGTCGCCTACACTCCGCACCGAGATACAGGGAATTTCGGCGTGGGTTGGACCTCGCCGGCCGGGCATTGCCATGCGCCTCCGGCCTCTCGAACACCGCAACAACCTACTGGCTGGCCTCAGGAAACGCGTTCCGGCTGTCCCCTCAGTGTGCGGCTCGCACTAATAGCACGCCCGGCTCGCACTAGAGCACCGTTCCTGGCCCACAACCATTGATTCTGGCGGGTGTCCCAGGCCCACATGCATTGCGCCGGAGACCACAGTATTGCACCTGGGCTCGCAATCTTCTCTCGCCGGCTCACATTCATTGCACCTGACGGGGAGCGTGGCGCACCGAGCCATCGCGCACAAGATTCGTTGACACACTTGCTTAACTCCACTATACTTGCGCTGATTCTCCCTCGCTGGACGCCACATGCCCGCTGCCGTTGTTGAGGTAACCGCTGGCTGCACGAGAGGAGGAGACACGCCCATGAAACGAGTATCTATCCTCCTGTTCTTCGCACCGCCTGCCATGATGAGCCTCACCACTCCATCCCGTTTCTTCACCAGGTGCCAACTCCCGACCCCACTCTAACCCCTCCCCGTCGGGAGGGACATTTTTCAGTCCATCTCTATACCCGAACTCAGCATCATACCTCGTTTGCTGGCTCACCTATGGTATACCAGCGGAGGAAGAACCATGAGCAAGATTCTGCGCTTTTGCGCGATAGCAACAGTGTTTTTTGCCATGAGCCACATGATTGTCGGGGCTGCCGCGCAGACGGAAAGCTTCAGGCCTGCTGATGTGCAGACGGAAATTCTCAAGAGCTGGTCGAGGAAGATTAAAGACGCCACGAAGCGGTTTGAGGTGCTAGACAGATTTCAGGACGAGGCAGTCCTCGATCGGGAAACCCAATTGGTGTGGCAAAGAGAGCCTAAGGATAAACCTTTTTCGTCTTTTTTTGAAACCGATTTTTTCGGTGCCGTCCGTCATTGTTATACAGTGACAACAGGCGGTCGCATGGGATGGAGGTTGCCCACAGCGGAGGAACTGACAAGCCTATTAGTTGAGACGCCAACGGTCAATCCAGAAATTCCAAGAGCCGCGCTTCCACCTGGGCATCCGTTCATTGGTATTACTTCGGCCCGCTATTGGTCAATCAGCGAGGGTAGTTTTAATTCAGCTCCAGCCAGGTATGTGGTAGCCCCGAATGAACCGGAAATTTCAACGGTTACGATAGAGGTGGACTTAGAGGCGATTCATCCAACTTGGTGTGTACGTGGTCCTGGTGGTGGGCAAAGCTCCAGAGAGCCGTAGGAGGCCTGTGAATAGCCGTGGAATAGTCCGCCGTGGAAAGGACGAATCGTGACTGGAGGTTTTCGCATCGTTGCTGCCGCTCACCCTAACAGAAAGTTCCTATGGCTGGCCGTATAAGGCATATTATATGCTGAGTTTGGGCCTGATTCCCTGTCTTGCAGTCGCTCCATCCACCAGTTATCCCGCGAAAAACTCGTCTATAATTGTGCTCGTAGATTGGTATATCCGCGGATTGGGTCCACGGATTTGGACGATTTCATCGGCAAAATTTGATTTCCCTCTCTGGCACGTCGCGCGTAGAATGCCCCCGACACCGCTGTGCATGGAGGAGGTTCCCATGACATGCCGCACCCTCGGGCTCCTCGTGATCCTCGCTCTCGCTCTTCTCGTGGCGCCGCTCGCCGCTGAGGCGCAGCCGGTGGGCAAGGTCTACCGTATCGGCTTCCTGTCGACGGATCCCCCACTCGCCCACCTGTGGGAGGCGCTCCTGGACGGGTTGCGGGAGCGCGGGTATCGCGAAGGGCAGAACCTCGTCTTCGAGCGCCGGTTCTCGGAAGGCCACGCGGAGCGTTTCCCCGAGTTGGCCACCGAGCTGGTCCGGCTCAGCGTCGATTGCCTCATCGTGACCACGACGCCCGCCGCGCTCGCCGCCAAGCACGCGACTCAAACCATTCCGATCGTCATGACGACGGCGATCGACCCCGTGGGAGCGGGGTTAGTGGCGAGCCTAGCACGACCCGGCGGCAACCTCACGGGGCTGAGCGGCCTTGGCGCGCAACTCAATGAGAAACGGCTGGAGCTGCTGCAAGAGGTCGTGCCAGGCTTGACCCGGGTAGCGGTCCTCTGGAATGCGGCGAATCCCGCCAACGCGGCGGCATGGCACGAGACGCAGGCGGCGGCCCACGCGTTGGGCCTGCGGCTCCACTCCCAGGAAGTGCGGGGCCCACAGGACTTCGAGGGCGCGTTCGCCCGCATGGCCCAGGCGCGCCCGGAGGCGCTCCTCGTCCTGTCGGATGCGTTCATCGGGATGCACCGCCACCAGATCGTGGCGTTCGCCACCCAGCAGCACCTGCCGGGCATGTTTGCCGGCAGGCCATCAGTCGTGGACGGCGGTTTGATGTACTATGGACAGAACCCGTCTAACAATTACCGGCGCGCGGCCTACTATGTGGATCGCATCTTGAAAGGTACCAAGCCCGCCGATTTGCCCGTGGAGCAGCCGACGACCTTCGAGCTGGTCATCAACCTCAAGACTGCTGAGGCCCTCGGCCTCACCATCTCCCCAACCCTCCTCTTCCAGGCGACCGAGGTCATCCGCTGATGCCTGGGGGATCGCCTCTGCGATCGCTGTGCCTCATCACTTGTGCACATCCGTGGAGATGCCTCGTGGATCGACCATCAGGGCACGTCGACAGCTCTCAGGAGGCGGTATGGACGAACCGAGGACCAACGTCATTCCCTTCCCCCATCCCCACCGGGGCGATCCCGAGCCCCGCCGAGACGCGCTGGCCCAAATTGGCTTTCGCTGGGCGAGCGGTGTCTGGCGCCGGGGGCGCGTCGTGCTGACCGACGACGCCATCGACCAGATGGACGCGCGCACGTGGGCCTCATCGCTGCGGCGCTGGACGCGGCGACGGCCCCAACGGCGGGGGTAGCGCCGCAGCGAGTGTCGAGACATCGGCCTAGGGCGTGGGTAAGACAGGCCTGCGCTCGTCATCGTGTTGACGCCCTACCCCTATTCGGCAAGATTGGAGGCCTACGGCGCCTGCTTGCGCGCCTCGTAGGCCGCCTTGGCCCAGGCGAGCACCTGGGGGAGGTCCGCCTCTGACCGCAGTATGTAATAGCCCCGCGGCGTCGTCCGACTGAGGCTGAGCCCCTCCCATCCCTGGCCCCCGGTGAACATGCTCAGCGTCAGCCCGTCCCCGGTGTGCAAGAAGTCGGCGCACAAGAAGAGCCGCTCAGGAGAATAGTACGATATGCCGCCGACGCACCGCCGCCCTTTGGTGGGCTGCGCCTCGATGTCAGGGGCTAGGGCGCGGACACCCTGATCCAGCCTGAGAAATAGACGCTGGGTGGCCTCGGATTGCTGTGTCAGGTACGCCTCAAGGCTCTGGGGTGCCCCCCGGCCTGTGGCCACCCTGGTGGTCCCCTCGTGAGTGAAGGCCGCGGTACTGCCCCCGTGCCCACGGATGCCGGGTGGGCTCATGGTCCCTTCCGTCATAGGGATGGCCTGTGCGATCCCGGTCGCCTGCTCAATCGCTTGTCCCAGCAATGCCTGCCGCCAGTCGAGAAAGCCCTCAAAATCATTGCGCCAGAGCGGGGAATTCGGCGCATCAGGGAGCAGGTGTGATTGGAGCAACGCTCGGAACTTCTCAACTCCGAAGGTCGTCTGGAGCTGGCCAAAATAGTCCGCGGGGGCACGCGTATGCAACGCCTTGTTGGTGGCGCCGTCGATAAGTGTGCGGTTCAGCATGCAATCCCGGAGCCGTGGGACCACCCCCTGCCGGTCCACATACGCCTTGGGGAAGACGTGATGGTCATCGATGCGGTGCTCGACCATGAGGTCACCTGTGAGCTTGGCCACACTGTGGAAGTCCCGGGGGCCGCGGCTCAAGATGAGGCACATGGTGCCGCGGTAGAGGCTGCTCTGGCGGCTCGTAGCCTCTCGGAGCGCAAAGGGGTCGAACCGGAAGCCGTTGACACTCTCGGGTGGCTCCCCTCCGACACACCAGGCTAGCAGTTCCCCGGCATCTTTCGCGGCCTGGTTGTTCGACCCCCGTTCGTACATCTCCCCGAACACGGCACACCAGAACCAGCGGACCAGCTTCTGTCGGATCACCCCCGTCTCAGGACTCACCGATCGCGGCAGCTTCGCCAGTACCGCCGCCAGCGCTAAGAGCATGGGCCTATAGGGGAACCATTTGGCAGTGACCACCCCGCAGTCATCCCGCAGGATCTCGAGTGCGCGGGCGAGGCTCGCCACGACGCGGTCCCACCACACCGCAATGGTGCTGGCCTCAAGGTGCAGCACGTCACCGAGCTGACACGACGGGGTCGTGCGGGCCACCAACGAGATGATCTGCAGGATATAGTAGGGGTTCACCCGAAACTCGCCGATGATCGGGTAATGAGCGCGTGTCTCCTCCCAGAGCCGCCGGAGGCTGAGGTCTTGCGGCCAGAAGCGCGCGTTCAGCAGCTCGAAGGCCGACAGCTTAACGCCAGTGGCGTGCAGCTTCACAAACATACGGCACACGGCCTCGACGCTGGTCGTCTGCGAGAGGGTGACCACCGGAAATTGATAGGTTGCGATTGGCCGAATCCAGCGCTCTTCCACCTCGCTGAGCGCGTCCTCGAGTGTGTCCCGCTCCCCGTCACGCGCCCGGGCGCGCGCCACCTGACGGCACCAACGGCTGAAGTCTCCCAGGCCATCTCTGAGGATGCTCAGCGGCACAACCAAGGTCTGCGCTTGCACGCGAAAGGACTCATACGTGTGCGCTTTTCTGGTAGCCGTGCGCAGGTGGAACAGGCCGTCGTCAAAATCGTCGCCAGCGAGCAGGCGGCGGAGGTCCACATAGTACCGGTAGACGCCAACACCGTAGAACACTTGGTACAGGGACGTGAGACGTTGTTGACCGTCCAACACTAAGAAGATCGGTTGGCAATCGCCAAGGGCCGGGGCTCCTTGAAAGGCCCGCCATGCAAACAGCTTCTGCGTGTTCGGGATACGCAACACGCTCCCGGCGTACGTGCCCTCAGCCATCGATACGATCAGCTCCTTTGTCATGGACGGATCCCAGACGAAATCCCGCTGAAAATCGGGGAGTGCGACTTCGCGCGTGTGAATTTGTCTGAGGAGTGCGATCAGTTCGCGGGGATTGGTGTCTTCAAATAAGTGTGCCGTGGATCGATACGCCATGAGGAACCCTCCTTCTCCTGTCACCCCCACACGCCGCCGTGACCGGGGGACACACTCCCCCGCAGAGACGTGATCTTGAATAATCGCGTGGTCGTGGGAGATGTTACGTTGGAGGGGAGGGTTCATCGAGGCTGGTACCTGGGCCACCCATATACGCGAACATGGCTTGATAGTCAAGATAATTTCTTCAAAAATCCCGTCTATGTTCCCTTCACCAGCTCGCGGGAGCCTGCTACGCTGGGCATCAGAGGGAGACGTGGAGTGGACATCAAGCGCGTGGTGGGGCGTAATATCCGCATGGCCCGCAAGGCTCAAGGGCTGAGCCAATTAGTGCTGGCCGAGCGCAGTGAGCTGTCAGCCGATTTCATCGGCAAAGTCGAACGGGGGACGACGAGCCCCTCCATCGAGAGCCTTAAGGCCATCGCCACCGCCATGAATCTCTCCCTCGGTGATCTCTTTGCCGGGGAACTGCAGGCAGATTCTTCACAGGAGGCCCTGATTGAACTGATCGGGCTCTGCAGAGGACGGGCACGAGAGGACATCAAACTGGTAGTAGGGATTGCTCAACTGATCTTTCAGGGACGGCGAGACCGCTTACGGAAAGCATAAGGAGGGAAGGTCCAGGCACCGATGCGAGATGAGACTCGACCCTGCCAGCAGCGTAATTGCTCCACAGCATCAGCTCTAGTGCCTTGAAGACCGACTCCATTTAAGACCGGCACATCAGACGAACGCGGCCAGCGTCAAGATAACGACAATGATGCCGCCGATGGCCAGCTTGGATGCCGTCCCCCAGAACCGGCCCACGGCCGCCCCCCACCCCGCCTCGACGCTCGGGAACAGCGGGCGTCGTGCCCACAGATCCCCAAAGAGTGAGCCCAGAAAGGCGCCAAGACAGGCGCCGATCAGCGTCCCCACAATGGGCACCGGGAGCGCCGTGCCCAGGAGCCCACCGACGAGGCTGCCGAGGACCGCCAACGCCGCCGCTCGTGTGGACCCCCCCCGCGCGGCCTGAGCCCGCCGCCCCTAGGGCAAACTCCAGCACTTCCCCCAGTGCGGCCAACCCCGCGGCCACACCCAGCACGGTCCAGCTCACCCGGACGTACTCTGGTTCCCACCACGTCAGCACGGCGGTGACCAGGACCATGAGCCACGTCCCCGGCAGGTTAAACAGGATGCCGCCCCAGAAGCCCAGGTTTAGCACCGTCAGCAGCACCGCATAGAGGTAGACCATCACTGGCCCCGTTCCGAGATCCCGAATGTGCGCGTGAGGTGTTCGTGGGGTCACTCACCCCCAGTCTAGCGTAATATAGTCAAATGGCCTCGCTCGTGGGAGCGCATGGTGAGGCCCCGGGTGAGGGCTATGCCACGAAGTGTGCTGGCAGCTCGAGGAGCACCGCGGAGGACTGGCAACGGACATGGATGGGCTCTTCGCCGGCGCGCCGGGGTCCATAGCGGATCCCCGCGTACTGGAATGATCCCACAAGGCCAGGTTGGCGGGACAAATGGTGGGCAAGCGCCGTTTCAATCCGTTTGCGCAATCGGATGTGGCCGGTCAGGGGGGCGAGGTGGAGCCGATAAGTCAGATGACGTTAGCCAAGGCTGGAGCGAGCGTGGGTAGCCGCTCCACGAATGCGGCTAGAGGGGATGCACGGTCGTTCCCATGCATCCCCGACCACAGGGCACATTTCTGGCCCCCCGCAATCCGCCCTGGATGATAAGTCTGGTACATCCCCGGGTCGTGGGTGAGTGTGGGATGCCGGTTTTGGCACAGCGGTCTGGTCTGCCGGGGCGCGGGGCCAGGTGTAGCCGGGAGATGAGGCAAGAACACGTCGCTGAGCCTCGTTTAGGATTCCTCCGGCCAGACATGGATGGTAAATTTTTTCGTCTGGCGGATAACCGCTGGGCCCGTCTGATGGACTATGAGTTGGATGAGAGGAAGATCGCCGAGATCCATCTGGCAGCCGTGGCAGACCAGCTGCCTCGGCAGGTCATGAGGGGATTCGATCCCCGGAGGGAGATCCTGCTTGCGGACCGTATTCACCTCCCCCATGAATGGACATCGCCACTGACACATCCACGCCGGACCACGCAAGATGTCGTCGATCGTCATCAGGATACACGCTCCTCTAGTTGACAAGAACGCATCACCGGCACCCCCGGCTTCTGGCAGCGAAGAATGTGGCGAGCCGCGAGTGGTTTTCACCGATCACCTGATTCTTGAGGCAGGCGCCGGGACTTGGGAACGGCATGAGGTGACTCGCCAGACGGCTGCGCCGCGATCGCCTGCCGGCGGCGTCAGACGAGCGATGGCAGATGTCACCGGGCGGTGCGAGATGGCATGACAGGGCGGGGGACACCTCCGTAGGGACGTGCAATTCTCCCTTCTCCAGCACTGAACACGAGAGCCTGTATTCGTTCGAGGATCCCATGGCTCTGCCTATTCTGCAACGAAGACGGCGCTCTGAGTGTGGGGCGCCGTCCGCCAGAGCCTTCAGGGGCATAGCCTTCTCAATGCACGAGGCGTGCTCATTGGGATCTGCAGTGCGCAGGGAGGCAACAATGGCTGCGCCAATGCTCAGCACGCCGTTTTAGACGGCCTGCGAATACGGGACCTCCGGATAAGCCACCGAGGCCGGGGCCAGGGGGTCGGGTCCGAAGCGATTCGGTCCCGTGGTGCCCTTGCAAAACCCCAGCATAATGGTCGGCACAAGATTGACCAGGGGCACCAATAGCAGCCAGCAGAAATGCGCGGATCGATCCAAATCGTGCGCGCGTTTCATGGCGAGCATGAGACTGGGATAGATGGTGATGAAGGCCGCTAAGGCACCCAAGCCGGGCGCTATCGACTCAAAAATGACATACGGAATGATGTATATGACTGCCAACAGCAGGCTTCCTAACCAATATTTGGCACGATTGATCCGCCCGTGGTGCGAACAGAAGAGATGCGTCAACGACGAATTCTGTGGTGCATGATGATCTGGGGACATTTCATGCCGAGGGCTCGTCAGCATGGATCGACAATACTTGCATTTCAGGGCCCCCTCCTGAATTTCTTCTTTACAAAATGGACATGTCATGATGACCTCCTTGTCTCTTCAGTGTCCGAGGAATGCCAGTAATGCCATTCCTCCGAGTACGATCGCCGAGACCGCCACCCCCGACCCAGTTGTTGCCGGATGAGACTCGCCGTACCAAGACCAACTGCTGCTCCACTGAATAACACGCCTCCAAGCCACGCCTCGGCGTCGAATTGAGCGCCGTTCATGAGCGTTAGGACGCAGAGGATGCCCAATATGAAGGATGGGACGGGCAAGCAATCGGTTTCTCCGGCTGATGGCTGAACCTTTTGCGCGTGAGCAGAGGCTGGGAAGGAATACAGAAGAGAGCCGCACTCCTTGCATATGAGCGCCCCATCGTCAATCGATTCCACGCACAAGGGGCAGCGTCGCTGCGTCATCGACATCTCCCAACGGGATTGCCCGCCACGGCGGGCCCTGAGCACCTTCAACGGATGGGGCCGCAAGGGTGACTTTGCCGATCAGGTCTGCGGTGGGCCGGAGGATTGATGCAGCATGGGGCAGATGATCTGGTCTTGGCGTACCCTTACCTATCGACAGGGCGGTTGGGAACTTGAGGGCTGGAGGGCACCCGATCCACGGCTCACCCCCTCATGACCTGAGGCGAACACCGGGAGCCGGTGGTCGTCAGCGGGGCTGGGGCCGTGCGTGTATGTACGAACGTCAGGCGCCGCCGGTCACCCACTCGCATAGCAAGCATGCCGTGACTCTGTTGGGGAAGTCTACAAGGCGCGAAAAGCAGGCCTGCATTCAATATCGGAGAGGTTGGGTCGTGGCAAGGTTCGTCATAGGATGAGGAAGGGCCTCATAGGAGAGCCTGAGACGCCGGCACGCCTCAGGCCCGGGGCACTACCACGCTAGCGGAACAGTTCGCACGCGCGGGGCAAGTGCCCCACACACGTGGCTCGCCCCTGCTCCAGCGATGAGCGGTAGCCTGATAGCCTCGCCTGTGCCTGGAGGAGGTGTTATGGACCCTCCAGAGGCCCGCGTGACCCTAGGCTGCTAGCCCGCGTGGATCATGACGAGGGCGACCGTGAGGGTGTGCCACCGACCCTGCGGCACACCGGGTCACGTACGCCCGGAGTCGAGCGGGGTGTGGGCCTTGCCGGCTTCGGGCTCGACCACCACGTTCGGCGGCACGTCGGAGCCCGTCTCCTCGGCGAGCGCGGCTTGGACCGCTCCCTGCTCTACTGCCTCTCGGGTGTCCTCGGGGGTGGGCCGTTGGACGGTCCTGGTCGGGTGGAGGTCCGGTTCCCCCTGCGCTGCCACGCGTTCCGAGAGGACCTCGGCGAGCGCTGTTGCTGAAATGAGGCCGCGCTCAGCCGCGTGCGCCGCCATGGCAAAGCTGTCGGCGGCGAGCAGCAGGCTGCTGCCGGCCTCGACCACCTCCTTGGCCAGGGCCTCGATGGCGCGGAGCCGCTCGGGGGGTCGGCTGATCGAGCGGATGTAGATCGCCACCACCCGGCCGGGGTGCTCGCGGACCACCTGGGCATAGATCTCGGGGTCGCGCTGGCCGCTGTCACCGATGAGGAGGAACGGCCGGTAGTGATAGAGCGCCACCATGTGCCGGATCAGGGCAAGCTTGTGGTCCAGGGCGCGCCGGGGGAAGGGGTGGCGCAGACTCACCCCCCACTCCCGCAGGAACAGGATCGGACCCACGGGGATGCCGTGCAGGTGGAAGAACTCATCCAGGACCTCGTAGAGGCTCCAGGGCCCACGGGAGACGTAGAGCATGGGGTTCCGCTCGGCGCCGGAGACGCCGCCGTGCAGGGCACGATAGAAGGCGGCCACACCGGGGAACGCCACCCGGCTGCGAGCCCCCTGGGCGAAGAGGCGCCACAGCATCATGACCTTGTTCGCCACGCCAGTATTCACGACGGTGTCGTCGATGTCACTAGTCACCACGAAGCGGGCAGTCCGTGGCGGTACGAACAGCTCGCCCATGGCTTGAGCACCGGAGTGACTGACCAGTTCGAGCTTCATGGGGTGCCAGAGGCGCGCGGCGGGTGGGGGCTGTATCGGGTGGAGGTGCACCCGGAAGTAGCCGTCCCGGTCCGTGGTCACTCGCTGCTCCGTGCCGCCGAAGCGGGCTACCAGAATGGCCTCCGCCACGCCCCGGCGCAGGAGCCGCCGTCCGGCGTCGAGCAGATCTCGGCGCCACGTGCCTTCGCGCATGCGTGCCCCAAGGCCTCCCTGCCGGAAGACGCGGCCCATGAGGAAGACCTCGTCAGGGGAGCCGTAGCCGCGGTAGGGCTGGATGACAAGGTCCCTGTGCCCGCCGACAACCCTGACCGGGCGGGCCAGCAGGTGCAGGACCCTACGACATACGAGGGCAATAGATGTGAACAGACGAGAGATACGCATCGGTGTCTCTGGAGCCGCGGATACCGGGATCCGCACATCCCGGATATAACGAATGGCCTAAACGCAGTGGATCGGCGGGGCCACGCGTCGCGAGCTTCCACGTTCCTCGGCGCATAGCTCCGCTCTGACGCATGCGGGGCACGAGAGATGCGGTGCGACACCATTCCCGCCGCTCAGCGCCATATCTTCCATGATCGAACGCCATGGTGAGAGAAGAGCTGTCCCCTCAGGAGGACATGACCTGGCGCCGGCAGGCATGTCAGGACAGGAGGGGTGGGAGACTGGCGAGGGCGCTGGCTCAGCATCGAAGAGCCTCCTTGATGAGGGCCGCGAGGCGTCGTTCAGTTCTGATCAGTGGCATGATTGTCGCAGGGCTGGTCTGCCTTGTCAATACCTCCCGGGCCTCCGCCCTGCCCATTGCCATCGCAGGGAGGACGGTGCATCGGCCCTCCCCACAGACCGACGCCTCTCAGGCACAACAGCGGCCCCGAAGATGGCGTGGAGAAACCCAGCCCTTGCGTGGCAGGGGCCACGTGGGGTGATCGCAGCGCCTATACCCACCGTTTACGGTCCGCTTGTACAATATCGCGCCAGGGGTCATGGCGCTGAGCGCTGGTGCGACTGATGCTAGCGCCACGAGCACGCCCGGCCCTGAGTCATGCGTCGTCCACCTCGGGAACGTGTAGGAAGTATCGATACTCCCCACGCCGCACGGAACTGTGCCCAACCATCCCCTGCTCCTCCAGTCAGACGAGCTGATCATCCGCACCGGGGTAGTGTGGGCCGTAGTAGAGGCCATCCGGGTGCTGAATCCAGGTGTAGCCGGAGCCCTCAAGGTAGGGCCATTCAGGTCGCGCCATGGCGAAGTCTCCCACTAACCGTTACATCGGCCTCGCAGCGGTGTCAATCCAATACGTCAGCGACTAACGATGGGATGGCCACACAGGGCAGGGGCGACTCGTCACCGCCTCCATGACGAGCCAGTGTCTACCCCCAGTCTGACCGCTAGGGCAGAAGCGGCCACGCGAGGCGCCAGGTCGATGGCGTTCACCTGCCCCATGATCTGGATCATCGACTCGCCGGTGGCGCCCTGCTCGCGGTATCTCGCGATCATAAAGGCGCGGCGCACGTCGCCAGACGCAGATTTCCAGGCTTGCTCCAGCCGGTGCAGCGCCTCGTCCTCGCTCATGCGGGCTCCCTCCCACAGGCTTGCTCGATCCACCAGGCCATGCGAAATTCCGCCAGAGTCCTCCCGCCGACCCCGCAGCCGAAGCAGTGCCAGGCCGACCGCACCACCACGAAGGAGGGCGTCTCTTCCTGATGGAAGGGGCACAGCCCGATCCACCCAGCCCGGTTGTGTGGTCGCAGCTCGACGTAGGCCCTGATCCCGGCCACCAGGTCCTCACTCACCACACCTCCTCGCGAGTGAAGTCGTGGTTCACGATGTTCCGGGCGAGTTCACGCACGTCCTGCTCATCGATGGTGAGGGTCTTCCCCAACCGTCGGCGGTCCTCGACCCAACGGTCGATCACCCCGGTCACCCGCCGCTCGACCACGTCCTTGGTCAGCTCCTCAGCCATGGCTCTCCTCCCTCCCTCGTTCGCCACTCCCATGGTCAGCCCCCTCGACTGCAGGTCGAGGCGGACCAGCGCGTGGCCACTCGCGATGAACGCCTCGTCGATCTCCAGGTAGCGGCTCTTGCGGCGCTCCTGGTGGTACTGGTCGGGGACCTCCGTGGGGTCCACCGCGTCAGCGGATAGGGCATCGGCTTGATGGTGACCATGACGGTGCGCAAGCGCAGCAAGGCATCGCACAGCTCTGGCGGGTAGGGCCGAATGAGCGTGAAGCCCTTTTCTAAAGCGGGGTTCTAGGCGGACTGGCTGACCAATTGCGGGAGGAGAGTAGGCCATTATCTCTCGGTTTGCGCCAGGGGGTGCGTGAGCTGATACGTGTTGGAAAATTAAGAGGTTAATCGATTGATGATGAATTTTTATAAGCATCTTAGATTAATATTGAAGTTTATTGATTGGAAAAGTATAGTACTGGAATCAATCGGTACGGAGCGGGTGCCAGCGGTACGTCGCACGGGCTCCGGTCGCAAGGCCCAGGCAGGGAGAGCACCAGCGGAAGGATCCCGCGCCGCTATGGACGAGTTACTCACACCGGAACAGGCCGCCGCTATCCTCCAGCTGAGTCCGAAAACGCTGAAGGACTGGCTGCGCGCCGGCAAGCTGCCGGGGTGCAAGATCGGCCGCTTCTGGCGGGTCAAGCCCGCGGACCTCGAAGCCTTTATCCGGGCCTCTCGCCTCAGACACGGGCGCGAGGAGCCTGCAGACCCCCGTCAAGACTGCTGACGGGGCGGTGTGGGCGCTCCCAGAGGGGTGATGACGGGAGGGCGCGAGACGGAGGAGGAGATGACACGGCACAGCCCAGGACAGACGAGCGTAGAGCTGACCGCAGCCGCCACGACGCAGACGGAAGCCGCCCGCCAGCGCGTGGTCTTCGCGTGGGGCCAGATCCTCTTCACCGAGCTGCGGCGGGTGTGGGCGCAGCTCGACACTGCGGAGGCCCTGGCCTATGAGGATAAGCTGGCGGCGCAGGTGCATGTGCTCGAGGACGCCACCGCCAGCCTCGACCAGTTGTCCCGCACGCTAGGGCGCAGCTGCCGCCGCCTCAAGCGGCACC
>JBKPCR010000006.1:0-23653 GCA_046727435.1 bacterium
GCAGCCGGCCCGTCACATCCTGCGTTGGTCGCAATGGCGTCGGTGGCACCAGGCCACCGCCCCATACTACCACTATAGGCGTCGTCAAGCGCTGGTGGGGGCCGTGGCGGCATAATGATCTTGTTACCACTGTAGTACTAAGAGCTATCGGCATAGAGGAGAAGGCATGGGCAAACCACTTGACGGTATTCTGGTGATCGATCTCTCCCGGGTGTTAGCCGGCCCGTACTGCACGATGGAATTGGCGGATATGGGGGCCACTGTCGTGAAAATTGAGATACCGGGCAGCGGCGATGACACCCGCGCATACGGTCCCCCCTTCTTGCACGGTGAAAGCACCTATTTCATGAGCGTGAATCGCAACAAAATGAGTCTGACGCTAAATCTAAAGCACGCACGCGGGAAGGAGATATTGCGTCAACTGCTGCAGAAAGGGGACGTGCTGGTGGAGAATTTCCGCCCTGGCACGCTTGATGGGCTTGGCTTTGGGTACGACGCGGTGCATGCCTTGAACCCAAAGCTCATCTACTGTTCCATCTCTGGGTTTGGACAGACCGGCCCGTATGCCCAGCGGCCTGGGTACGATCTGATTGCACAGGCGGAAGGTGGCGTGATGAGCCTCACCGGTGCACCGGATGATCCTCCGTTGAAGGTCGGGCTGTCATTTGCGGATATCACCGCGGGGATGAACGCGTTTTCAGGCGTCTTACTGGCGCTGCTGGCACGGCAACAAACCGGCGAGGGGCAGCGGGTCGATGTGTCACTGCTGGATTGCCAGGTCGCGCTCCTGACCTATCAGGCGGGTATCTACTTTGCCACGGGCAAGAGTCCAGAGCGACTGGGCAACAAGCATCCAAGCATTACTCCGTATGAAACCTTTGAGGCCAGTGATGGGCATATCATCATCGCCTGCGGGAATCAGGGGTTCTGGGAGAAATTCTGCAAGCTGGCCGGGCTCGAACCTCTCCTCGCAGACGACCGTTTCACAACGATGAAAAAACGGGTCGAAAATCGGCACGAACTGACACCTCTCGTGGCTGCTGGCGTCAAACCTCGCACGCGCCAGGAGTGGTATGACCTCTTAGACCGTGAGGGCATTCCCTGCGGACTAATCAAAAATGTCGCGGAAGTGTGCTCCGATCCTCAAGTACTCGCCCGCGACATGGTGGTACAGCTTAACCATCCAACTGCTGGCCCGATCAGCGTCAACGGGGTCCCAATCAAGCTCTCGGCCACTCCAGGCGAAGTGAAAGACCCGCCACCGCTACTGGGGCAGCATACCGATACGATTCTCGCCGATATCCTGGGCTACACGGCCGACCAGATCGCGGAGCTACGACAACTCAAAGCCGTCTGAGCGGAGGTCATTGGCCGTAACACACTCATGAGACGATGCGCTCGACGGGAACATATGGTAAACCCAAGGCCTCTGCGACGGCAGGATGGGTCAGCTTGCCGTCACACAGATTGAGCCCTCGCGCTAGGGCAGGATCATCGCGAACGGCTTGGCGCCACCCCTTGCTGGCCATGGCCATGGCGTAGGGAAACGTGACGTTGGTCAGGGCAAACGTCGACGTGCGGGAGACCGCTCCCGGCATGTTGGCGACGCAGTAATGCACGACACCGTCGACACAGAATGTTGGGTGGCTATGCGAGGTGGGATGTGACGTTTCAACACACCCCCCCTGATCAATGGCGACATCCACTACCACCGTCCCTTTCGACATCCCTGCGATCATCTCATGGGTCACCAGTCGTGGCGCACGTGCCCCTGGCACCAAAGCCGCCCCAATGACCAGATCCGACCGCGCGGTCATATCAGCGATGGCATATTCGCTGGACATCAACGTGCGGACACGCCCCTGAAACAGGTCATCCACATGCCGCAGACGGGACGGATTCATATCGATGACGGTCACCGTGGCACCGAGCCCCATCGCCATTTTCGCGGCATTGGTGCCAACGGTGCCGCCCCCGACAATCGTCACCTGACCGGGCGGAACACCAGGCACTCCAGCGAGGAGCACGCCACGCCCCCCTTCATGCCGTTCCAGATACTTCGCACCTTCCTGTACCGACATACGTCCAGCCACTTCGCTCATCGGGGCCAACAACGGAAGTGAACGATCGGGCAATTGCACGGTCTCGTAGGCCAGCGCGATGATACGCCGTGCTAGGAGCATCTGCGTCAGCTCTGGCAGAGCAGCAAGATGCAAAAAGGTAAAGAGAATCTGCCCATCGCGCAGCAGCTGATACTCCGACGTGAGAGGCTCTTTGACCTTGATGATCATGTCGGCTGGTGCAAACAGTTCGTCACGGTCGGCGACAATTTGGGCCCCCACATTCTTGTATTCTGCGTCGGGGATGCCGCTGCCCAAGCCTGCCCCTTGTTCGATGAGCACCTGATGACCTGCCTTGACAAGGCTATATGCGCCGGCAGGCACCAGACTCACACGGTGCTCATCCTGCTTGATCTCCCGTGGCACGCCGATGATCATGGCCATCCTCCTCTGCGATAGCATACTGATCGGGGTGAGAGCCACCCCCCTACCGCTTTCATGGTAGCCCACGCATCCCGGAGATGCAACGGCATTGGGGAACTCGTATCACATTGGCAATGATGGTCAGCAGCCCTAAGCGGCGAGAGATTGACGGGTCAGACCCGGCATTGTATAGTAGAGCCCTGCGGTTGCCCGCAGGCACCGATCAGTTCGCCATGATGGCTCAGCAGCATTACCATATGAGCTCACAATTACATGTCAGCGGCTCGCCACGTCTCAGCGCCGAATGGCAGGAATGGCTGAATCTCGACAGTCTACTGTCCGTCTCCAACATGATTATTGCTAGCGCCTTACAACGCAAGGAGAGCCGCGGCGCGGACTTTCGCAGCGACTACCCGGAAGCCGACAACAGCCACTATCTGCAGAACATCTATCTGCAGCGCCAGGGAAAGGGAATACGTCTTTGGTTGGCACCGGTGCAATTCACCCGGCTACGGCCAGCAGCGTCTGCCACAACAGGCATAGAACAGACGTATCTGGCGCAGGAGGGAGAATGACGCAGAGCTCAAGGCCGACGCGCTTCTCCGTCACGCTTCCTGCCTCTGGAAGGCCCGCTTACCTGGGGATGTGGACGTGGGTACTCCAGCACGCCTCATCGCTCATCCTGATGGGCCTCGTCCTGTGGCACTGGTCTGCCCCAAGCACCTAAGCCCGACGCGTGCCATTCAAGGGTTGAAACAGGCGATCGTGCTCGACTGGCTGCGCACCCGTCACGCCCCTCGATGTTGGAGAAAGAGGCCAAGATTCGCACGGAAACCATCGACCAGGCCGGCATTGAACTCAACCGCCGAGCTGCGATCAAAATCCCCGACGATGCCCGGCAGGCGGTTGACCGCATGTACGAGCAGGAAACGCATAAACTCTCGAAGTATGTGCTGGGGCAGATCGTGCAGAACTACACCGTGGCCGTTGCCGAACAGCGCCTGGTGTGCGCTGATACGGGCCTACTACGGTTCTACGCCAAGGTAGGTAATGAGGCCCACCTTCTGTTTACGCCTGGTCAGAGACCGCAACCCCAACCCCGACATCGCCGCGCTCGAAGATGAGTTGCTGGGGTTGGGTCACGCGACCTGTTTTGGCGCCATGGGTTTTCCCGGCAACGGCGGAATTATGGATGGGCACATCGAGATCGCCTACGCCCACACCGGCGGCATGCCCATCGTCATCCAACACTTCTGCTTCGCGCATCGGGGTATGACGGCTCGTATCGCCGCGGATAATACTGTTACCTACCGCGAGGATCCGCAGTGGTTTACGCCGTTCTACCGACGGGAAGGCATCGAATAGAGAGGCTCCCCATGCTCGACCGTATCAGCGTGTCAGTTCTGCAACTCCGCCTCGAAGCCATCGTCCAGGAGATGGGCGAAGCAATGCTGCGTACGGCCTACTCGCAAATCTTGAACTCCAGCCGTGACTTCTCGACGGCGGTATGCGACGGTGAAGGACGACTGACGGCGCAGGCTGAGCACGTACCCATCCATGTGGGGGCGATACCGTGGGCGGTGCAATCGATTCGCGAGTTCTTCACGGGACGTATTCAGGCAGGGGATATGTTCCTACTCAACGATCCCTATCACGGGGGCAATCATCTGCCGGACCTGACAGTTTTGCTCCCCGTCTTCATGGGTGAGCGTCTGGTTTTCTGGTCGATCAATCGGGCGCATCAGAGCGATATCGGCGGTGCCACGCATGGGGCCTACAATCCCGGAGCGACGGAGATCTGGCAGGAGGGTATCCGCGTCACCCCCCTGAAGTTGTATGATGAGGGCAAGCTGCGGGATGACGTGTTGCACATGTTAGCCACCAATGTGCGCCATGCGCGCGACTTCCTGGGAGACCTGCGCGCCATGATTGGCTCCGCCAGGCTTGGCGAAAGGCGGCTCCTGCGCCTTGTCGACGAATATGGTCAGGCGACGCTGACCGGAGCCGTAGGGGAGATCTTGGATAGTGCCGAACGCCAAGCACGAGCTTGTGTCCAGACCTGGAAGGATGGGGTATACCAGGGCGAAGCCATTTTGGACGATGACGGCCATGGCATCACCGACATTTACATCCGCGCCATGGTCACCAAGCACGGGGACTCACTGACCATCGACCTCACTGATTCGCACCCGCAAGTGATTGGCTTCGTCAATTCCTCCTACCCGAATACCATGTCGGCCATCCATATGGCGTTCGCCTACCTCATCGATCCTCGCATCCCGAAGAACGAGGGGACTTTCCGGCCGATCACTGTGCAGCTCAAGCAAGGAACCGTGGTCTGGCCTTTCCCTCCGGCTCCCGTCACCCTGTCCACCAATCACTGTGCACAGGAGGTCGCCGAAACGGTGATCAAGGCGCTGGCCGCAGCATGTCCGGAGCGCGTCCTCGCCGGCTGGTCCCGACGCTTCCGCATCGCCATCAAGGGCATTAATCCGCGCACCAATCGACCCTTCATCTGGCATATGTTCCACGCTCGTGGCGGAGGCGGTGCCTCGCCGGTTGGCGATGGCTGGCCGACCGCAGGCGAGGGGCAGGCGGCTGGTGGCATCAAATTCGGCAGCATCGAGGTGACCGAGGTCCGCTTCCCCCTGTTCTTGAAGCGGCATGAGTTTCGTCCGGATTCCGCGGGGGCTGGGAAATACCGCGGCGGCGCTGGCTCCGAGATGGAGATGCATATCGAAATCACCGAACCCGCGGTGGCGAACACTGCCGGCGACGGCGTGCGCTATGCCCCGTACGGGATATTCGGAGGCGAGGACGGCTTGCCGCATCGCTACCGGCTGATCTCGAAGGGATGCAGCCGCTTTTTGAAGACCAAGGAAGTCGGCATCCCGGTGTTGCCAGGGGATGTGTTTTACATCGAATCATCGGGTGGCGGCGGGTATGGAGATCCCAAAGACCGTGCTCTCGAGGCGCATGCCACTGACCTCGCGGATGGCTTTGTAACGGAGAGGAAGCGCAGAGGACGAGGGAGAAGAGGCTAAAGGACACAGCATGTATCGCATCGGTATCGATGTCGGCGGTACGTTCACCGATCTAGTCGCGGTTGACGACTACGGTCGAGTCGCGCTTGCCAAAGCGGCCTCCACGCCCAGCGATCCATCGCTAGGAATCATGGAAGGGCTAGGGTTCCTGGCAGCAGAGCTCGACAAAGACCTCACGTCGTTGCTGGACGAGACCGAGCGCATCGTCCATGGCACAACGGTCGCCACTAATGCCCTGCTGGAGCGCAAGGGGGCCAAAGTGGGGCTGTTGACGACCGAGGGGCACCGGGACATCATCGAAATGCGTGAGGGATTGAAAGACGACCGCTACAACCTGCGCATGCCGCCGCCGATCCCCCTCGTGCCGCGCGCCCTGCGCATCGGGGTACGAGAGCGCCTACGATACGACGGAACCGTAGAAACTCCCCTCAGTCGTGCGTCCCTGGCCTCAGGCGTCCGCAAATTGCTGCAGGCCGGGGTGGATGCGGTGGCGGTGTGCTACCTGCACGCGTATCGTGACCCCAGCCATGAGCTGGCGACACGCCAGTACGTCGAAACACGTCTGCCTGAGGCGTATATTTCCCTCTCGTCCGAGGTCTTGCCGCAGATTAAGGAATACGAGCGGGTGTGTACGACGGTGGTCAATGCCTACGTCGGCCCAACGCTCTCACGCTACTTGACTCATCTGGCGGACCGCCTGCAGCTCGCTGGTTACCGACGTGACGTCCTCATCATGCAGTCCCATGGCGGGGTGGCTCCGCCCGCTGATGCGGCACGGCTCGCCGCTGGTGCCATTTTATCGGGGCCGGCTGGAGGCATCGCCGGCAGCCGCTATTGTGCACGCCTTCTAGGAGAGGGCAACCTGATCTCCTTCGACATGGGGGGCACTAGCACTGACATCGCTGTCCTTGAGGGAGGCGAGCCCTTCTTGACAGGCGACAAGGCAGTTGGCGGCCTGAAAGTCGCGCTGCCGAGCCTCGATATCCATACGTTGGGTGCGGGCGGCGGCTCCATCGCCCATGCCGACCTCGGCGGCATGCTGCATGTCGGGCCGCAGAGCGCCGGAGCTGACCCCGGTCCAGCCTGCTATACTCAGGGCAGCATGGCCGCAACGGTCACCGATGCTAACCTTGTCCTGGGCTACCTCGACCCAAGCAACTTCCTGGGCGGCCGTAGGCTGTTGGACACAGGCGCGGCTCTCACCGCCGTAGAGGGAATCGCGAGCCAATTAAGCATCACAGCCATCGCAGCCGCTGAAGGGATCCATCGTGTGATCAACGCCAACATGGCGGAGGGCATTCGCCTAGTATCAGCACGACGGGGCGTGGACCCGCAACGATTTGCATTATTGGCGTTCGGTGGCGCCGCTGGTTTGCACATCACCGAAGTGGCGCGCCAACTCGAGATTTCGCGTGTGGTGATTCCCCGCGTGGCAGCGGTGCTGTCAGCCTGGGGCATGCTTGCGACGGATCTACGCTATGAGTTGGCGCGCACGCACGTAGGCGAAGTGCAGCAGGTGGGCTCGGTGGAACTCAGCCGCCTCTTCGCCGACATGGAGGCTAATGGACGCTCCCGCCTGGCCACGGCTTTTTCCGGGCCCGTAAGCATATGCCGAGCTGCAGACATGCGCTATGGCGAGCAAATCTTTGAGATCACGGTGCCACTGGATGGGGTTGATATCAGTGCTCCCGATCTGATCGAGCAGGTCATCGAGCGCTTTCACCATCGTCATGAAGAATTGTACACTTACAGCGCCTCGGACCAAGAGGTGATACTGGTGAATGCCCGGCTGGCGGTGGTGGGCGAGCTGCCGATGCTTCCGGCAGAGCCGATCCTCGACGCCGGGGAAATGGCCGCACCGCACGGTAGCCGACGCGTGTATCTTAGCACCTGGTTAGACGTGCCAGTCTACGAGCTGGACACCCTGCAACCAGGGCATGAGGTTGCAGGCCCGGCAATCTTCGAGTCGGCAACGACCACCGTCCTCGTCCGACGTGGCGACCGAGTCCTGGTCACTCCGCACGGATGGCTCGATATCCACATAGGCTAAGGACAAGGAGTCTTATGGACCGCACTGAGTAGTTACGCATGCGTGAAGTGCATTTGCATTTGCCGCTGACCAATACTGCCGCGCGGACGCTCGAGCTGGGCGATGCAGCATTTCTCAGTGGCATCATCTTCACTGGGCGCGAGGGTTTTTATTACCAGGTATTCGAGAAAGGGCTGCAGCCGCCGCTCGACCTAGGCCACACCTGCAACGTCACCTTCCACTGTTCCCACGCCGTTAGCAAGGCGCGTCCCGGAGAATATCACATCCCCTCGATCACTCCGACCGCTAGCTTCCGCTTGGCCAAAAACGTGCCATTGGTGCTGGAGCGCTACGGCATACGCGCCGTCATCGGCAAGGGGCGCATGCAAGAGGAGGTGTACCAGACGGCCTTTCGCCATCACGGCGCGATCTATTTGACCACCGTTGGTTACGGGCCGGGAGCCATCTACGGCCAGGGGATTCGCCGCGTCAAAGATGGCCTATGGAAGAATGAACTGGGCCTGGTTCAGGCGGTGTGGGTGCTCGAGGTCGAGAACTTCGGCCCCTTCTTGGTCGAATACGACGTCGAATGGCGCGATCTCTTCGGGATGGCCAATGCCGAGGTTAATGAGGCGTTTGAGAAGCTCTATGAGGGATTGCCGCAGCCAGCGCTGAAGCGCCTCGGTGAGGTCATTCTGCCTACCGATGAAGTGCTATAACATCCCTCACGGCAGCTGGCCATAGGGGCTCGGCCACTGCTCGCCCAGCATACGCAAATAAGTGGAGATTTGGGCCCGGTGATGCACCTCGTGCTCGACGCGTGCCAGGACGAACGCGAGCGCTGAGAGGCGTTGGTTATTTTGTGGGTTCACCAGCTCCTGGGTGAGCGAGTCGGCCGGTATAGCGCTGATCCAGGCGAGCCAATCCTGGTGCGCCCCCTCGAACGCTGCCAGCTCAGCCTCCCAAGGCTCTGATTCTCCCAGCAGCGTGACGAGTGGGGCGGTGCGGCGTCTGACTGAGTAGCCCCAATCCCCATGCTGCACGACCTGGAAAGCCCCCTCCTCGCTGAGATGCATGTGGCGGACCATCTGCCGAATCGTCAAAGCCCGGGGGGCAGGTATCCAGTCCAGTTGGTCCGGCGTGACTTTTTCGAGCACTAACCGCGTGCGCTGCCGGACCTCTTCTTTGAAGCGCGCCAATTCTTCAGAAGTGTTCATATCGGTCTCCTCCCACTTCCGTCACATGTTAGGATGCACTATAATGCCTGGCCAATGAGCATGTCTGCCGTCGAAACCGGGAGATCGCTGTGGATTGATGACACCGCACCGCATGTACCGTATCGGAGCAGGGAGGGTAGCCGTGGACCTTTGGGAGTCGGTGGTAATGTGGCTATTCCGACATCGTGGCGGACTGACAGGAGCAGTGTTGCCACCCGTGCGTCGCATCGCCCAAGAGGTCGTGTGGGAGATCGCCCGTGAAGGATTACCGCTCAGGGACGAAGAAAAACATCGAACTGCCTTCTTTCGGATTCAACGTCGGGCTATCGATGCGCAGATTCCTTGGGCTCCGCACGTCATCAACTTGGCCATCGAACTCGCGGTGGCCGATCTCAAGCGCCACCACAAACGCTTGGAGCAGACGGTCCCAAAACCCCAGCAGGATTGATCGCACGGTTTGCGACCGCACGCCCATCACCTGCTAGACAACTCCGACGCATTCATGGTAGGTCGAGCCGGACGATGGCCGCGGCGTTAGCGATGATGGTCCCCTCCCGACCGTCTTCTGTGGGAACCACCAAGCCTCCATGTACTACGCGCACCTCTCCGGTGCCATGCGGCAGCACGGCCAGCACCTGTGCTTTATCAACCGCCTCTGGTTTCGGCACACCGATCACGACCTCGACCCGCATCGAATCGACATCCATGCCGAGCGCCCCCGTTACCCCGAGCGAGTTATGCCACAACGCGTCGCGCAGGGCACGTACTGCCGCCTTGGTATAATCGCCGCCGCGAATATCAGTTCCCATACCCATCTCAACGACCACCCGTTTCATCGCCATCGTTTTCTCCTTTACACCTCGCGACACATAACCCTGGACGACGTAATCCACGATCCATCACCCTCGCAATACGCTGGGCATCGGTTAGAAAACGCGAGTGCCAGCCCTATCCTGACCAGTCGTATATCATGCGAGTCCGCTGAAGTCAACGCTCGCCTCACCGGAGCCGGACCGCCCCCCTCAAGTCTCTGGTCTTCCAAGTGGCTGACAAGGGTTAACCCCTCACCGTGCCGGTGCAGTAGTAGACACCTGTTGCGGATCACTTCCTTGCCTTACCCCTAATTGACTTGAAACAGTTTCACGTGGTCTGACAGCCTGGCGGCAATCTCTATAGTAGACAGGTGTCAGACATGGCACTTCCTTTTCTGCGGTACATGCGGTATACCGTGGATGCGACACGACCCAAGGGTGTACAAACCCCGTCACGAGCCGCGGGCGAGAGGGAGAGCAGCCAGGACGTTTGACGAGATCCTGGCTCAGGTGCTCGAGCTGCTCTAGTGCGACAAGCAGCTTTCCTATCGGGCCCTCGAGATCCGATTTGGGCTCGACGACCCTCGTCGGCTGGGGTGGGTCTCCGCATAACTGTGCAGCTCATTCTACGGGGCTTCTCCGCATGAGGAGGCCGTCACGGCCGGCGAGCGCGCTCGCGTCTTCGGCATTGCTACCGGCGATAGACCGCTGCAGGTGCTAGTGAACTTACAGCTGGGCTATGCCCTCGCCTGGCCGAAGAGCTCTGCTGGCGTCCGTTCCAGGCCCACTGTCACCAAGGAGACCACCATGACTGAAACCGTCAGCCGCGAAATTCGCCTCAAGCACCGCCCCGTTGGCCGGCCGAGCGTAGGCGACTTCGAGCTCGCCAGGGTGCCGATCCCCACACCCGGTGCGGGCGAGGTGCTGGTACGTAACCTCTACATGTCGGTCGATCCCTACATGCGCGGGCGCATGATCGAGCAGCCGAGCTATGTTCAGCCGTTTCAGCTTGGCCAGCCGCTAGAAGGGGGTTGCGTCGGACAGGTCGTGCAGTCGGAGAAAGGCACGTTTCAAGTTGGGGACTACGTTTTGGGCCGGAAGGGGTGGCGCGAGTATTACATTTCGCATGGCGCAGACCTGACGAAGATCAATCCCACCCTAGCCCCGCTGCAGGCTTATCTCGGCATCCTGGGGATGCCCGGGTTGACGGCGTATGTCGGTTTGCTCGACATCGGCCAACCACAGGCTGGGAACACTGTCTTTGTCTCCGCCGCCGCTGGCGCCGTGGGCTCAGTCGTCTGCCAGATCGCCAAGCTCAAGGGCTGCCGCGTAGTAGGCAGTGCCGGTTCGGCAGCCAAAGTGCAGTGGCTACAAGACGTCGCCGGGATCGATGCCGCCTTCAACTACAAAGCAGTCGACTCGCTAACCACCGAGCTTGGCAATCACTGCCCACACGGCGTCGACGTCTACTTCGATAACGTTGGCGGCGCGCACCTTGAAGCCGCACTCGAACACATGAATATACGAGGCCGAATCGCCTTGTGCGGTATGATCTCCCAGTATAATGAGAGCAAGCCGTCTTCCGGGCCGAGCAACCTGCGCCTGGCGGTGCGCAAGCGGCTGACGCTCTCAGGTTTTATCGTCTCCGACCACGTCGATCGCCAGCCACAGTTCTATGCCGACATGGGGGCATGGATTGCTGATGGCAGGATCAGGTGGGAGGAAACCATTGTCGATGGCATCGAGCACGCGCCCCAGGCGTTCCTCGGCCTGTTCGCGGGAGAAAATATGGGCAAGATGCTCGTCAGGCTCGGTCCAGGGGTGTCTTGACAGGGCATCAACAGGACACCAAAGGTAGTGCCATATGGCTGATGAGGTGCGAACCTACGTCGGTCTGGTGAGAGATTTTTTTCCGACATCGCGTTTCTCCTCAATCTGGCGTGGAAGGAACACGAACCTCTTGTCGTCGGCCTGGGGACGGTGAGAACGGTGGGCGCGGTAATCCCATCGATCCAAGTCTACGTTGGAAAGCTCATCGTCGACCAGCTTGTCTATCTTATTCAAGATAGAACCCCGCAGGCACTGTATGATGTGTTGTTCTTTGTGGGAATCGAGATCGCGTTTGGTGTGGTGCTGTATAAGCTTGATTGGATTTTTGTGGCGATTCTCGCAGGGACGATGATCCCGGTAATTCTGATCGAATTTCGCCAATCGATCCTCACCTATCAATGGCAGACTAGTTGGAGTCGGTGGTGGAGACATGTCTGGTACTATCGCTGGGTTCTGGCGGCCTATGACTATCTTCAGGAGTTTCGTATTTTTCGCTTGAGGCCGCTGTTTATCAATCGTTATTTAGAGATTGGAGGCTGATATATCACGGCCTATCGATCACATAGCTTGAAGATGCAGAATCTACACTTCGTCGGTTATTACAGTGGATTTGTTATTTTACTCTTTCGTGGCTTATCGAAACAGATTACCATCGGCGATGTGACGATGTATATGTCTGCATATCGAGCCGCGCTTGGGAGCCTTTCAGCACTTGTGAAAACCATTGCCGATATCTATGGAAACCATCTGTTCATTCAGGACCTGCGTGGGATACTCCTTTATCAGCCACGCATTCGCAGGGCACCGTATGCACGAATCATTGAAAAGGATATGCTGCTCGCGATCGAGTTCGAGCACGTCCGGTTTCGTTATCAGGACGAGGGTCCGTGGGTCCTTTCGGATGTCTCATTTCGCCTCGACGCCGGCATGCGCATGGCCTTGGTCGGCGACAATGGATCGGGCAAAACTACGCTGGTGAAGCTGTTGTTGCGCTTCTACGATCCAACCGAGGGGCGGATCCTGGTGAATGGGGTGGACCTGCGGGAGGTCGATTTGGACTCCTATTATGCGCGGATCGGGGTCATTTTCCAGCAGTTCGCCCAGTATGAAGGGCGCATACGCGAGCAGATCGGCTATGGTGAGATCGAGTCGATGGAGGATTTGGAGCAGATCCGACATGGGGCCCGGCTCGCCGGTGCCGAGTCGTTCATCGAGGAACTACCCAAACGCTACGAGACCCCGCTGGGCAAGTGGGAGCTGGAAGAGGGGACGGTGAAGCTCTCCAGTGGGCAGTGGCAACGGTTGGCGCTGGCGCGAGCGTGTATGAAGCCGCAGGCGGCGCTGCTCATTCTCGATGAGCCAAGTGCCGCGTTGGATCCCGAAGCCGAGGAGGTCTTTTTTGAACTGCTGCTGCGTGAGATTCGGGGCAAGAGCATCATCTTCATCTCGCATCGCTTCTCCACGGTGAGAAGAGCTGATCAGATCCTCTCACTCCGCCATGGGCAGATCGATGAGCAGGGCACTCATGAGGAGTTGATGCAGCACAATCGCCGGTATGCCGCATTATTTCGGATGCAGGCGCGCTGGTATGGATGACTGCTGGGCGGGAGTTATGCTATCTTGCAGGCTTGCAGGCATCCCACAGGTGAACCATCTGCCTCTCCCGCCTCTGAATGTTGGATGGTGAACGTTAAACCTGAAACGTGAGAGGGCTATGCCAACGTACCCTGGTTTCGCTTACCAACAGGCAGGTGTAGATACCGATCAAGCCTCAACCGGCTTAAAAGGGCTGCTGCATTGGGTGAGGCAAACGCACGCCCTGCGCCAGGACGTGGGAACGGTGCGCTTGCCTATCGGCTACTATGCCAATGTGATCGACATCGGCCATGGCCTGGGGCTGGCCATCTCCACCGATGGCGTCGGCTCAAAACTCCTGGTGGCGCAGCTCATGGATCAATACGACACGGTCGGCATCGACTGCGTCGCCATGAACGCCAACGATATCCTATGCGTCGGCGCCCGACCGCTGTCCTTGGTCGATTACTTGGCGGTGCAGGTGCCAGAGGCACGCCTCCTGGAGCAACTGGGGAAGGGGCTGTATGAGGGGGCGAAGCAAGCGAACATCACCATCGCTGGCGGCGAGCTGGCGCAGATCGGCGAGATGATCAAGGGGGTCCGCGACGGCTATGCCTTTGATCTGGCGGCGACGTGCGTCGGGACTGTGGCCCTGGACCACATCCTGGTCGGCCAGCATATTGAAGAGGGCGATGTGCTGATCGGATTGGCCAGCACCGGCATCCACAGCAATGGCCTGACGTTAGCGCGCCGCGTCTTGCTGGATCAGGGGGGGTTACGCGTCAACCAATATGTCCCAGAACTTGGTCGGCTCCTGGGGGAAGAATTGTTGGCCCCAACGCGCATCTATGTGCGAGAGGTCTGCGCCATGCTCGATGCTCAACTCCCCATCAAGGCGCTCTTGCACATCACCGGTGATGGGTTGCTCAATCTGCGTCGGATTCAGGCGTCGATGGGCTTCGTCATCGAACAACTACCGGAGCCGCAACCAATCTTTCACCTGATTCAAGCGCGTGGGCGGGTCAGCGAGGCGGAGATGTACCAGGTCTTCAATATGGGAGTGGGGTTTTGTGTCGTAACGGCGCCGGCGGCAGCTGCTCACGTCCACGCCATCGTCCGCCAGCATGGCATCACAGCCTATGACCTGGGCCACGCCGTGGCAGACCCCGACCGACGTATTTGGGTGAGGCCGAAAAGACTGGTCAGTGCTGGCCAGGCGCTGGTGTTGGCAGAGAGCTAGGGTGTGCGCTCGAGCAAGATCTCCGGCTCCCGCTCCGGCGCTCGCGCCAACTCGGCACGATCCTCTGCTGACAATTCTAGCACCGTGGCCTGTTGCCCGAAGTCGGAGTTGATGAGCCCCTGGCGCCCCTGCTGGAACACCCAGCCCTTGGCAAACCCGCCAGCGACCTTTTCATCGGCAAACACTCCGAGCCGTTGGCCACGCTCATCCACGGCCTTCCACAACGGTTTGTCAGCGGCACCGTCGGGCCATGCCTGCCCCAGGTTTTCCAAGGTGGCGAGAATGGCCCCCGCGTCGGTCGCCAGGGTGCCCAGCGTTGCCACCACGCGACCTCCTGTCCGACGCTCGAAGACCCGAATCACCCCATAGGCCAGGCCAATGGCATAAACGTCGGACAGAATGACGTGCCCCGAGGCCTGTCTGTGCAGCGCTGGGATCATCTGGCGAATCTGTTCCGCCGTCAGCAAAGGCACAACCACTTATTCCCCCTTTTTCATTTTTTCCAGCTCTTCACCAAAGAACTCGCGTAGGTCGATGCGTCGATACCCCTCCGGTACTTGAAATTCGCGATCCGGGATGTCGCGCTTGTCGAGGCGCACCACCTCGGTCACCGATTCGGGTTCTCCACCCTCCCCAAGCTCGACGATTTTGATCGGATAGCCCTGCTCCAGTAGTTGCTCGTAGGCAGGATCCTCCTCTACCGCCTGTCGATTGGGGATGTCAGCCATGATTGCCTGCGTAAGCTGAGCCTGTAGGCCCCTCAGACGCTTCAAGTCGAGATCAGCTTTCAGCGTCAAGCCCTTGGCCAGCCACACCTCTTGATAGGGCTTGTCATCGGCATAGACCATGATCTTCGTGGCTTGTCGCCCCGCGATCGTGGCCGTCTCAGTGGTCGGCTCGATTTTCACCGCTGGTCGCTTAACAGCGGGCTGTGATGGCGATGACGCGTTGGAACTGCGCATCTGTTGGAGCAGGTCCTCCACCGACTTGCGCTGGTCGGGAGGCATCTCTTTCATCGCCTCCTCCATCTGCTCCCGTGCCAGGTCGTTGGAGGCTTGCTGGAAAGTTTTGACCTCTTGAACGTAGGCGTCGACCGTGCCACTCCAGTACACACGATTCTCTTGATCGGTCGCGATAAACAGATTCTTTCCAAAATCCATAATGAATGTGTTGCCATCACCCACGGTCTTCAGGCGGTTTTTCGAGATATACTGCAGCGTTCTGGTGCCTTCCGCCCCAAGATTGGCGTATTCGATCTGCTCGATCATCCAGCCGGCACTGGCCATCGTGGGCATCCCGAGGCCTATGGCCCAGAGAGCGACAGCGTACCGCGCGATCCATCCTCGTCCTAGCCGTCCCATTTCCCCCCCTAGGGGTTATCTTCCACGCGTAGCGGGACTATACGTCGTGCATCGTCCTCGACTGATAGGTCAATGCCATCTCTTCACTATTCCCATGGCCGTTGCCATTCCCATGGCCGTTCAGTTCTTTCGGCTTCCTGCCCAGGAGCGTCAAGAGGCCTGACCTGGCGTCCATCCAGAGTGAGAACATGGTGGGAACCAGGATGAGGGTAAACACGGTCGACAGCGCCATACCCCCGAGCTGGACAGCGCCCATCCCCCGATACAACTCAGAGCCCGCGCCACTAGAAGCGACCAGCGGCAGAAAACCGAGGATGCTGCTGGCGGTCATGAAAATGGGCCGCAGTCGATTGCGGGCGCTCTCGATAATGGCGTCTTGCGGGTGCATCCCCTCGTGCATATGGTTCAGCGCCTGCTCGACCAGGAGGATGGCGGCATTCACCACCACCCCAGCCATAATGATGAAGCCGAGCATCGTGACGACGTCGAGCTTTACCGTAGGCTCGATATGATGCAGCAGTCGTACTCCCAGCACCCCACCGACCATCGCTGGCGGGACGCTAAACATGATAATGAAGGGATAGGTGAAGGATTCGTAAAGCGAGCACATCAACAAGTAGATCACCACCACGGCCAGCAGGAACGACCATTTGAGTGAGTTCCAAGTGCGATCCAGATCCTTGGCCTGGCCGCTGACGTTGATGGTGTAGCCCAACGGCAATTCCTGGCGCACCTGGCGGAGCACCTGGGCGTTGACGGTATCGATGGCTTCCTGCATCGGCACCTCGTCTCGGAGGTTCACGGTCAGTTTGATGGAACGGTCGCGGTCGATGTGCTCGATTTTCGTTGGCCCCTCCGCCTCGCGGAGGTCGGCAATAGCTGCCAGTCGGAGCGGACCGCCACGCGGAGGATAAAGCACGACGTTATCCAGCACCTGCGTCCGCGCCGCCCCGCGCTCGGTGCCGATCAGGGTCAGGTCCCGCTCTTTGCCCTGCTCGCGGAAGGTGCCGGCGAGCGTGCCGGCGATCAGCGTCTCCACGATGTAGCCCACATCGCTGACCGAGAGGCCTAAGTCCGACGCCTTCTGGCGGTCGACCGCCACCTGCAATTCCGGGTTGCCCCACTCGAAGCTCGAGCGCACGAAGTTCACGCCTGGCACGGTGCGCACCTGCTGCTCGATGCCGGCTGCGATGTCATGTACTTCGTCCAGGCCGTGGCCCTTGACGTCAATTTCCAGGTTTGTTCCGCCCAACAGCTGCCCGCGCTGTCGGAACAACGCCATCTGGGTGACGAACACCGCCCGCGTGCCCGGAATGCCGGTGGAGCGTTGTTTGAGCTCTTCGATCACCCGCTGTATCCCAGCGACATCTGCATATTGTCGTTTGACGAGGATGCCCAGCAAGGGGTTGTCCGTGCGTACCACTGCGAAGAGGCGCTCGATCTCTGGCACCTGCCTGTAACGGTCTTCGAGCTCCGTAACAATGCCGTCGATCTGGTCCAAGTTGAAACCAGGCGGTAGCTGCACGATGGCCAAAATCAAGTTGCGATTTCCCTTCGGCAGATAGTCGATAGGCGGCATCAGGTAGAGCGCCAGGGCGAGTGAGCCCAGCGTCATGCCAAGCACCACGACCAGTCGCCGCCCAACCCCGCGGCGCAGCCAGGAGAGACTATGCACTAAGCCATTGCTGGAGGCCTGTCCCAGCCAGCTCAGCAGGACGATATCCAGGATGCGCTGCAGACGCGGATAGCGAGATACCGCGGTACCGGTCTTCAGCACCCGGGAGGCCATCATGGGCACGATGGTGAGAGCGCAGCCCAGGGAGAGGGCCGTGGAGATCGAGGTGGCGATGGCGATATCTCGGAAGAGCTGTCCCACCTCATCCTTCATCAGGATAATCGGGAGAAACACCGCCAGGTTGGTCAGCGTCGAGGCCAGGATCGCGCTCCAGACCTCGCTAGCGCCATCCAATGCCGCCTGAACACGGGGTTTTCCCATCTCCCGGTGGCGGAAGATGTTCTCCAACACCACGATCGAGTTGTCAACGACGTTCCCGACGGCGAAGGCCAGGCCGGCCAGCATGACGATGTTCAGGGAACGCCCGAGGGCGTTGAGGACGATGAACGTCGTCACCACCGAGATCGGAATCGACAGGCCGATGACCAAAATACTGCTGAAGCTGCGCAGGAAAAAGAGCAGGACGACCACCGTCAGGAGCGATGCCTCGTATACGTTCTCGGTGACCAGGCTGACGGCATCATAGATGTAATCCGTTTCATCGTAGACCTGCTTGAACTGCATGCCCTTGTCGGCATAAATGGCATTCAGATAGGCGAGCTCTCGTTTAACGCCTTTCATCACCTCGACGGTGTTGGCCCCAGTGCGCCGCACCACGCCGAAACCCACGGTCGGATCGCCGAACAGGCGAATGCTGCGGTCGCGCTCCTTGAGGCCGAAACGCACGGTGGCGATATCGCGCACGTATACCGTGTGTCCATCCTGGGTGGCCACAATCGTCTCTTCGATGTGCTTGAGGTCGGCGAATTGTCCGATCGTCCGCACCAAAAACCGTTTCTTGCCCTCGTCGATATTGCCCCCTTTGGTGTTGCGGTTTTCGCGCAGGAGCGCATCACGCACCTGGTGAATCGTCAAGCTGCGTGCGGTCATGGCTTGATAATCCAGGATGACATGCACTTCGCGCTCTTGGCCGCCGAACAACCACACCGCGCCCACGCCCTCGACACGCTCCAGGCGTGGCTTGATGGCGTCCTCAGCCTCCTGCCTGACTTCGTTGATGTCGCGCTTGGTGGTGATGACGATCCAAGCGATGGGGGTTTCCTCATCCGAGCTCACGGCGCGGATGACCGGTCGTTCGGCATCGTTGGGGATGTCTTGCACGAGATCGAGCTTCTCCGACACCTCCAGGCGGGCGACATCCTTATTCACGCCCCAGTCGAAGCGTAAGGTGACCACGCCACGGCCTTCATAGGAGGTTGACACGAGCTCCTGCAGGTCCTGGACAGAGATCAGTTTCTCTTCCTGGCGGTCGACGATCTCGTTCTCGACCTCCTGCGGCGCCGCGCCACGATAGACCGTCTCGACCGAGATCTCGGGACGCTCCACCGTCGGCGTCATCTGAATAGGCAGGCGCGCAAGCGCGATCACGCCAAAGAGCAGGGCGAGGATCATGCCGACGATGATCGTGACCGGGTAGCGCACACAGAACGCGATGAGCGTCATAAGAGGGTCCTCAGTTGCGGAGGGTGGGTTTTGTGACGACAGCCATCTGGTCCTGGAGCATCTCGTTGCCAGTAATGACGACGGAATCGCCGGGCCTTAACTGCCCTTCAACCGCCTCGATCAAGCCCTCATGGGTACGCCCGGTCTTGATCGGCACCATGCGAGCTTTGCCATCCTCCACCACAAACACTACCTGCCCGCTGGCGCGACGCGCTACCGCATCTTTGGGTACGAACACGGCCGGCTGGGTCGCTCCAATACGCAGGGTGCCCCGGGCAAACATCCCCGCCTTGATGGCTGTATCGGGCGTGTTCAGCACCTCGATCCTCACCGGGAAGGTGCGGCTCGCCAGGTCGGCTTGTGGCGTGATGTACTTGACGCGCCCGGTGAACGTCCGGTTCGGCAGAGCATCTAGGGTGACCACCGCCTGATCACCCACTTGCACGAGACGGATGTCGCGCTCGTGCACTGGCACTCGCACCAGCACGGCCGCCAGATCGATGATATCGGCCACCTTCCCACCACGTTCGACCCACTGGCCGACCTCGGCATAACGGTTCGTGATGAACCCCGACACCGGAGCGCGAATCACCGTTTTCTGGACATCGTCGCGCAACCGTTGCACCTTAGCCTGGAGGCGCTGGACCTCCGCTTCGGCGGCGGCGATCTCCTCCTGTCGAAAGCCCAGTTCAGCGACGCGCAATGAGCGCAGCGCACGTTCATACTGGGCTTTGGCAGCGAGAGAGTTCGCTTCCGCCTGGTCGAACTCGGACATGCTGATCATATCCCGCGTCACCAAAGACTTGGTGCGCTCGACGTCCTTGGCGTATTTCTCGACCCAGGTCTTTTTCTCGGCGACTTCAGCACGCTTCTCGTCGATTTCCTCTTGCCGTAAACCACGCTTCAATTTCGTCAGATCAGCCCTGGCTTTGGTCAGCTCTGCCTCGGCCTCGTTCACCGCCAGTGTCAGCTCTGTGGCTTTGAGCTGGGCCACGACGGTTGTGCCTTTCTGCACGAAATCCCCCTCGCGGAGGTCAAAATGCTGTGTGGACCCGGCGATCTCCGTGCTCAGCGTGGTGGCCAACTGTGGTTCAACGCTCCCTACCACCTCGACCTCAGTTGCCACTTGCTGCGCCGTCACAGTTCCGACCACCACAGGGATGGGGCCAGAACCTCCCTGGCCGGCATACGTCCATATGGGGAGCGTTACCATCATGGTGAGGACAGCCCAGATGTCAAAGGCCCGTTGTCGAAGAGGACAAGTGTACTGCCAGGGACGCCTCATGGGTCTCCACTGTTGCCAGGCCATGCCCCGGGTCGCTATGACCCTAGCCATGGCTTGAGACATGTGTATTCGCAGTGCACAGCTGCGATATCTGCTTCGAGCAGTTGCCTCACGGCCAGCCGGTCTAAGTGCGCTAACCTGTAACGAGCCTCACGGGGGTTTCGCGTATCATAAGCTTGATAGTAGCCTCATAGATCAGTGCTAGCCTCGTCCCATGTCACCTTGCCACACTTCGGTATCTCCTCGCCCTTGGCAATCTGGCTTTCCCACTCCTTCAGTAGCCTTCGGGCTTCGGCCTTGTCGCTGGTCCCCGTGCTTTCCCTCACTGCTCTGCCTGCCTGGTAGATCTGTAACCGATAGATATTTCCACGTCGGTAGGGTGAGCCCATGTTTCGCCCCCTTTGAGGCGAGCCTGGACCTGCCTGCTCCCAGGTCGATGGTAACCCACCCCCTCCCTTTCGTCAAGCTCCATTACGGCTAGGGTGTCCGGGAAACGTAGGGGTAAGTCGTAGGTGATCGAAGGTGGGCAAAACCTGTGCCAGCCACTGACTTCGATTGGTTTAGGTCCCCCTACCGGGGGGTATGCGAGGGGCCAACCCAGGTGCATTGTCGAGTACGCATGGAGAGATATAAACGGAAATTGAGGAGCACTGTACTCCCTGCAATCCATCATCGTCAATGGGACGACGAACGCGGTAGGCAGAAAGTCGGGGGTGGTGCTAGTTCTCAGTCATTTTGGTATCTTATCAGGTGGTTAGAAATTTTACCACAGGTCTGAGGCTTGCCGGATAGCCTTGCGGATGTAGTAGGCCAGAGCTACCCTGGATAGTGAAGGATGGGGGAGTGGTAGTATCGCCGTAGTGAGGTAAGCCCTATGGGTTGGTGGACCGGCAGTCGAAGCACCAGAGGACGGGCCTTACGCAAGAGGGGTAGGACAAGCGCCGTCAGCAAGGATGGGCTTGCCCTCCGGCGCAGGTGCCCACAGTGTCGATGCCAGCAAACCCGGCGATCTAGGCAGTGGCACCCGTGGGAATGGGTGCTCCGCGTCATTCACCTCTACCCGTTTCGCTGCAAGAGCTGTAAGCACCGCTTTCTCCGCTTTAGCCTCTATGGGCGTTAGTGGCTCTCACCCCGAGTTAACCTCACAGACTTCGTTTGTTTGTCCTATTGGACCCCCCGCTGGCTCATTGCTCCGTGGGTCGGTTCGATAAATCTGAAACGTGGTAAATGCTGCTCTCGAAGAAGGGTGGGTTAAGATCTGACAAAGCTCTCGATTTTTTCACCTTGCCCAGAAAGGGCAGGTTCATTTGCCGGCGAGTTGTCTCCTCCTTCTTTAATCCCCCCTTCCCACACGCCATTGAGACCGCGCGAGGTTCATCTATGCTTGAAGACATATGGCACAAAAGAACATGACAATCGAAACGCTCGCTGAGATGATCAACGAAGGGTTCAAGACCGCGGCCACCAAGGAGGACGTCAAAGTGCTAGAGGATAAAGTCACCAGGCGACTTGATCGGATAGAAACCCTGCTCCTGGCAGAACAGAAGCGAAAAATCGCGGGTTTGGAGACCCGGATGAAGAAACTCGAAGACGCCCTCGCTGTCTAGGAGAAGGTCCCGCGATCAAAGCTGCCGGATGACGGCTTTTGGTTGCCCGAGCCCGTTTCTGTTCCCCTACGGCTGTATCTTCTACACCTGCCAATAACTCTGCATGCCTGCTGCATCCAGACACGCGCACATCCATGCCTGCCCACACCCGCCAACACGACCTTACTTACCACCTGCGGGATCTGTGCATCGTGGGGCAACACCTCTTGTCTCAATGACCTGTAAGCTTTACAACGGACGTGTTCTTGTCATCTTTCTGGTAATTTTTACCCTGCCCCGACAGACGCTCCAGAGAGCCCGCTATCTTCATCGATACCGTCACCTGATGGCGAGACGACCGCCGTGAGTCCGCGAGATGGCGTCTACCCACGCGAGGGCGTGGCGTCCACCGAGGAGCATCGTCACAGGGTACAGCGGTAGAGTACAGGACGGCTGCGCCGTGAGAGGTTGTGCGCACGTGGAATACCCGGATGGCGTGCGATGGTGCGCTGATCCAACGGCCGCGGCTCGGCTCTCAGGGGCGGGCCATTCATACATGATGAGCTCGAAAGCGATGGGGACTTCGCAGAGGAAGGCTTTAAGGCGACTATGGATCCGCCATGGGAGGGTGCCGCATCATCCCGGATGGCCTTGCCGTCTTGATCGGGACCTTGCGCGGGCTTGCGTCGATGGGATGCGCCCCAGGAAGCGGCCCCACGTGGGAGCCGCCTCCCCAGGCCACATGACGGTGGGGTTACTTCGGCTGCTCAGGCCGCAGCCGCTCGGTCCCGCTGGTCGGGCTGCGCTCTGGCGTGCCCGGAACCTTCTGAACCGCGATCTGCACCCGATCACCCTCATGCAGACTCGCGAGCATCCCCTTCGGGGCTTTGAACTCCAGGCGGTCGCCATCCACCGCACGGAGTTTCAGCGTACCTTTGCTCTGATCGACGCCCTCAACCGTGGCCATGATGCGGTCCCCGGCCTGCACACTCGGCACGTTCGTGCTGGGTGGCTGCACCTGGGTGCTGGATGGACCGGGGCTCTTCTCGGTCGCGGTCCCGGCAGCCATGCCTAGCGGCGCCATGCACAACAGCCCGGCCAGGGCTAAGCCCATCGTGGTTCTGAGCGTGAGTGACATCGGTGATTCCTCCTATCCATAGACCATACGGTGCTTCACACCTGACGACGCAGCACTCCGTCAGCGCATGCCGGTTCGCCCCCTTGAGCCGGGCTGCCAGCGACCGACAGAGCTGCTTCCCTATCGAAGCAACTCTCATGCCGTCGCTGGGCATGGTCACCTGAACGGCATCGCCTGGACCTGCCACCCGAAACACCTGGACGCGGACGTCAGAACCAACACCATCCCCTGGCAGCTGCTCGAAGGCGCGCCTGTTTGGATCGCAGAGCGGCAGTCTCTCATGGCATCTTCTCATGCTATCCCCTACCTCACCCGCGTGTGGGGTGCGTCTCGCTTGAGGTCGTTTTCCCTACAGCCCCAGGTCCATCATGGAACTCCATCATGCGTGCCACGTCAAAACTCCAGCATGTGGAGGTGCTCCATCCACCCGCGTCACAGGATGACCTTGTCCCCAGGATGGACTGGCGAGAACCCCATACCGCTTGATACGCTATACACGGAGCGAGCGAGACACCCGTGAGCTGCCAAGCCCTGACGCGTGCCTCGCTCTGGCCATCAGCGAGAACCGGCCTGCTGAATGGACAGCGGGCATTCGGCGGCTGTGTCGCGCTGCCGTCAAGGAGTTTCATCCATGACGCCCGATGTGTATGAGCAGCTTCGCCTCCGACTCCTGCAGTGCCGGGTGGTGGTGTCGTTGATGCGCAAATGGGCCGCAGACCTAGCCGTGCAGATGATGCATGGTGCGCTGAACGACTTGGATAGCAGCTGGGAGAGAGCGCCTGAGCCCGGCGATCAGCCCGCCAAGCGGGAGACCG
>JBKPCR010000007.1:0-6931 GCA_046727435.1 bacterium
CTAGCCCTTGAGGCGGTGGGTGGTGAAGTGACGGAGAAGAGCATGCGCTGCCTGGCTCCCTTCGGCTGTTTGGTGAACTATGGGAACGCTAGCAACACACCGGCTTCTGTCTCATTATCGAGCTTGCGGGAAAATCGCGCCGTCATGGGGTTCGCTCTGTCGGCGAACGTGCCCGGACGGGATAACCAGTCGGCCATGGCTGAGCTTCTGAGCCTAATCATGGACAAGAAGGTGCGCCTCATCGTCGACCAAGTCCTTCCCCTCTCGGAGGCTGCCAAGGCGCACGCACACCTGTCAAGCCGCCGTGCCATGGGCAAAGTCCTCCTCATCCCCTAGTGACCAGGGGCTGACGAAGGAGGATCGTGAGTGTTATCCAAGGCGCGGGCAGGTCGCTGCTTATTGCTTCGGTCTGCGGCCCCCATCCTGAGAAAGCTTTGGCACCCGTGGCCGCGAGGAGTGTAATAGATGGCGGTAGGCCTCGACCGCTCTCGCCCTACGTCATATCGGTCCTTCGGAGTTGAGGGGTCTTGAACGGCTGGTCGCCATAGCGATCGAGGTGCACGACATCGCCGACGGGACGGCGAGTCGTCGGCCCGTACCGTCCCATCGGCCAGCCCAGCGGCACCACGGCACATGGGGTGACGCGCCAAGGCAAACGCAGCGCCCGGCGCACCAGCCAGGTGCTCCACAGCGGGAGCGTGATCAACGCCGCTCCGAGACCGGTAGCCCGCGCCGCCAGTAGCAGATTTTGCACGGAGGGATAAATGGACCCGTAGTAGCTGGTGACCACGAGCGGTGGCCACACGGGTCGTATGCCATGCAGGCACGCGACCACCAGCACCGGGATCTCCTCGAAGTGCTCTACCTGCCACTGTACCGCCTCAAGCTGGCGTTGCATCTTCGAGTCAGAGGTGGTCAGACGCCGGCCGATGCGGCCATAGATGCTCCAGGCCATGCGGTACAAACGAGCGAGGCGGGCTTTCACCGCGTAGTCTTTCACCAGCACGAACTCCCAGTTCTGCGCATTTCTCCCCGTGGGAGCCTTGAGCGCGAACTCGATGAGGCGCAACACCAGGGCATCATCGACCGGATCGGGTTTGAGACGGCGGAGCGCCCGCTGCGTCCGCATCGCCTCCTCGATCGGCATGGTGAGCGGTGGCAGGGTCGGCGCAGCGTCGCCGGTCTCCGTTATGATGTCTTCGAAGTGGATGGGCGGTGATTCGTCGGCCATCCCCTTGGCCTCCTTTATGCCTCGCCCTCGGCGAGGAACGGTCTTATCGCCTCGTAAAAGGGCCCGTGCCGGTGCTGAACCTGCTCATAACACATGAATGCCATCGCATTCCAAATGAGGTCTTTCTCCTCTTCGGTGATGCCCCGGCGTTCGCAGAAGTCCAGAAAGGCATCAGCGGCTGCATCCGCCGCGTCCGGTGTGCTCACCGCATCCGCCTGACTCACCGCGCCGTTGCCATCTTCCTCGTCGAAGACCTCTGCTTCTGCATAGATATCCAGCTGGGCATCCCCGTGGTGATCCTGCACCGCTTCGATGTCGAACACCTCGCCGGTGCCATCAAGTTTGAAAAATGCGACAAACACGTCGTGCTCGGGGTCCATAGTCTGCACGGTCGCCATGAGTTCACCAATCGTCATCGTCCACCCCCTCTCCACTACAAACGACCTGTCTGATGCAGGTCGTGTATCGGTTTCGTTGAGAACATCCCCTCAACTATGGAAGGCACCATGTATCGTTTTCTAGTATACATCCATTGAGATCGGCTTTGAAACCGCCAAAAGCAGGGGGCCTGGATCACTACGAGATTAGCAGTTGGACGGGCTGGTATCGGCATCTCTGACGTCCGCCATGTGGCTTGGCCCTGCTAATCGTCCTGCGCGCAGAGGTCACGGGCGTAGAGTCGCAAAAAAAGCCTGCCGATGCTGGAGGGGAACACTCTGGCTTGGTTCAAAGCCCGACCTGGCCTCTGATCCCGTTGAGTGTGCCCCAATGTCGACGGTTCTTGTGGCGCTTGGTGCTAACCTTGCAGCAGACGCCTGTCCTGTCAGGAGGTAGGACATGTATCCGTACCACGCTGTCCGGTGCAGCGGAACGCGAGCCCAGCTGGGCTTAACTGGGGGTGCGGAGTAGCGGCCCCCCCAAGACAGGCCCCCTACCATACGCCGTCGCGCCCGGCTGCTCCTGAACTCATGAGGCTCAGTAGCATAGGTGAAGCACCAAGATGGGCAGCGTAAATCGCCGGCGCGGAATCTTGTCGCCATCGATCGCTGACTACGGGGGTGGCCGGGGGGCTGCTATCAGGGATGCGTCAACGCCTGACTTTTGCTGGCGATCATTTTTGATTACGGGGATCGCAGGATGGTATGAGGAGGTTAGCCTGCAAGATATCCCAGCCTAGATGGGGATCATACCTTGTTTGCGGGGGATGCACAAAGGTGCTAAAATGAAGGCTATTTTACGGCTGGTCGGCTTTTTCGGGTTTTTTGTAAGACGGAAACGCGTTGCAGTGTTTGGCGGATCCATTCGGCAGTCTCATTTGTATGGTGGGGCCATCCACGCTGCCAAGACCACCAAGGCGGTCGTGACGGCCATGTACGAAGCGGCAGGCACGTCCATGCTCTATGTGGACTGCCCGCTTGAGGGGGTGCACCGCGACATCCGTGCCGTAACCCAACACACGATCCTGTGGTTCATGCGACTGAAGGACGTTGGACGGCTCCACCTGGGGCTGAAACCAAACAATCCCCTCTTCTGAGGCACACGCGACAGAACGCAAGCGCCCTAAGGGGGTCGGAAGTAGTGTGCGGTGCGGCTCCCGGCCAACCGCAGGAGGCAGTCCCGGCGTCTGTATCACACATCTCATGCCTACTTCAGCGTCAGGCTGCGCAGCAACATGGCAAATCGTATAAGGAGGGGATCATGGCCGATTCGCAAGTAACCCCGACCACGGTGAGCCCCGAGCAGAAACTCGCCGGCGCACGCGAGCTGCGGGGGCTCATCCTCAGGCACCGCCAACACACCGACGAGGCACGCCAGTTGGCGCCACCTGTGGTAGAAGCCATGGCACGACTCGGCCTCTTCCGTTCGCTGGTCCCTATCCGCGCCGGGGGCGAAGAGTGGGATTGGCCGACTTGGATGCAGGTCGTCGAGGAGCTCTCCACCGTCGATGGCGCGGTCGGCTGGATTGCGGGCGTGGGCGGATCGGTGAACGCGATCGTCAGTGGTTGGGTCTCCGCTGAGGTCGGACGGGTCGTGTTTTGTGAGGACCCGATCGGCGTCATCGCTGGCGCAGGCGCGCCAACGGGGACCGCACGATCCACAGACGGGGGCTACATCGTTTCCGGCCGGTGGCAGTTCGGCCGCGCGAGTCCCCATGCCTGCTGGTTCGTGGCGGGCTATGCGTTGGAGGGAGAAGTACCCCGAGTGGGGCCGATGATGCTCGTCCCTGCCAAGGATGTAGAGATCATCGATACCTGGTCCGTCGGGGGGATGCGCAGCACCGGAAGTCACGACTTCGCCATCCACGAGATCTTTGTCCCTACTGACTACACCTTGAACGCTGCCGACGACGCGCCGTGTCACGCTGGGCCCCTCTATCGGCTGCCAGTCGTCCTCACGTTGTGCTCAAGCCTGGGACCACTCGCCCTCGGCATTGCGCGGGGTGCGATGGACTACTTTGCCGGGCTCATGGCGGCGAAAGTCGATCGCTTCACGGGTACGGAGCTCCGAGAGCGCCTAACCGTGCAGGAACGCGTGGCCAAGGCTGAGGCGGCCATGCGCTCTGCGCGGGCCTTTCTCTATGAGATGGTCCACGAGGTCTGGGGAACAGTCATGCAGGGAGCGCCACTGACCGAGCAGCAGATCGCACTTTTCCGCCTAGCGAACGCGCACGCCGTGGCCGCCAGTGCCCAGGCGGTTGCTCTGGTCTACCACGCGGGCTGCACGAGTGCGATCATCACCGCGAACCCGCTTGAGCGCTTCTTCCGGGACATCCACGTCGCCACCCAGCACCGGTACGCGTCACCCGAGGAGCTGTATCAGGCAGGCCGGGTGTTGCTCAGCCTCGTGGTAGCTTGATATGACGCGATCATCCAGGGAACATAGGGGAGACCAACGCGAAGAAACATCAGGGACAGACGTGCATAAGCTCGGGGTCGCACGGCCAAAATCTCGCCCTCACAAGTCGCTGCAGCCCACTGCATACCGCCTATACTCGTGCCTCGTGCGGCTTCCGGTGGCGGCTGAAACCTACTGTTCGGCTCCAAAAATCTTGTGAGAAGGTGCTTGATGGGAGTAAAACGCAACCTGGAGGTCGGCGAGGTCATTATCGAAGGTATTATCAATGGATCGGGTCAGACGATGATACTCCTTCCGAGGTTGGGTGGCGACGCTGATTGCTGCGGTGTTGTGTCACTTCATGCAATGGGCCTGAGCTATGAGAGCATAGGAGGACTTGACCAGGGTGAATCTCAAGACCCGATGCGCCCTCTCTACCCTATGGCGCACCCGACCTGGTTGCACCCGGCCTGCATAAGCGACTGGAGAAGACGGCGGAAGTCACATCACGCATGCTCACCCCCAGAGGGCAAACCGCATCAGCACAAATACTGGTGGCGAATTCCCGGCAATCCACGCACACTATCATCAGTGATGTATGATGCTCGTGCATCTCGACAGCCTCCGTATGGCTTTGAGATGTCTGCCTGCATTCCACCAGTCGGCACTTCTCCATCGAGGAGGATCCTGCATGCCGCAGCACAGCCACATCGAGATTGGCTTTCAGGTGTATGCGGTCGAGGGAGGCGAGGAGTTCGGCGCCGTCCGTGGTTACATGCCGAATGCCAACGCGCTCGTTGTCTATATCGAGAACGCTGGCGACTTCGTGGTCCCCTTGGAGGCTGTCCATCGGGTGCACGATGGAAAGGTGATTGTGGATGTTGGGCAGCTTGACGCACGCCTACGCGATGCTATCGCCCACGCCCACGACCGCGAGGAACCTGGGGCCTGATCCTTTCAGTCCCGCGGGTGGCAGTCGCTCAAGCTGGCCCCTCACGTGAATTCTCCACTGAGGTATGCGATAGCCTGACGGGGGTGGGACGATATGGTAATCTAAAAAACCCCGAGTATCCCGCCCGAGGCTAGTCCATTGCTTAATTCGTTCCTTCTGCCCTACTGCGCAATCTTCTGCAACGGCCAATAACTCTGTGTACAAGCACTATCCTTACACCCACACATCCATTTGGAGCCCGATGGTACCCGAAAACGTGGCGGTGCTTCGGTATGCGCATAGTGATAAGCTTTTCCTAAGGACAAATCAGGAGAATAAACAAAAAATAGCAGAGGATGAGGGATAGACAAATACGGGCTTTTTTGGAGCCGACGGGCGGAATCGAACCGCCGACCTACTGATTACGAATTGATGTGAAACCGCCCAACCTTGGGCTGCGTGTTTCCAGCAGCGGCCGCAAAACCTGGTTCATCATGTACCGGAGCAAGGGGCGGTTACGACGCTTGACGTTGGGTACTTACCCCGCGCTCAGCCTCGCTGACGCGCGAGGGCAGGCAACGGCAGCCCGGCATACCGTAGCGAAGGGTGAAGATCCCGCTGTGCAGAAATATGATGCTCGGCATGTCCCCACGATGACAGACTTGGCTGCTCAGTATCTTGATATGTACGCTAAGGTCCACAAGAAGTCCTGGCGTGAGGATGCTCGGCTGCTCCACCATGAGGTCCTACCAAGTTGGGGACACCGGAAGGCATTCGATATTACGCGCCGAGATGTGATCGCCCTTCTGGGTCGCATCGTCGAACGGGGTGCTCCTATTCAAGCCAACCGAGTTCTTGCTTTAGTGCGCAAACTCTACAACTGGGCCATTAGCCGCGACCTGCTCGAACATAACCCCTGCCTCCAGGTCAAACCTCCTGGCAAGGAGCATCAACGTGATCGCGTGTTAAACGACGACGAAATTCGACTGGTCTGGAACGCGGCCGAAAAGCTCGACCTCCTGATTGCCTCGCAGCTCAAGCTCCGCCTCTTGACCGCACAGCGTGGCGGTGAGGTGCGGACCATGCGCTGGGAGGATATCGATATAGCGTCGGGGTGGTGGACGATTCCGAGCCAGATCGCAAAGAATGGTCTGGCGCATCGTGTCCCCCTCAACCTCCCAGCCCAGGACGTCTTACGGACGCTGCAGACGATCACGGGAGAAGAGCCCTGGGTGTTTCCAAGCCACCGGCGTCCAGGCCAGCCAGTGCTCGATGTACGAAAAGCCATCCATCGGGTGTGTCTGCTATCGGGTGTGACGTTTATGCCCCATGACCTCCGGCGTACGGCGGCGAGCCACATGACGAGCCTAGGGGTTACCCGCCTGGTCGTCGGTAAAATCCTCAACCACGCCGAGCCGGGCGTGACGAAGGTTTATGACCGGCATAGCTATGATGCGGAAAAACGCCAAGCCTTGAATGCTTGGGGGCAAAGGGTGATGGAACTGGTGATGGCCAAGGATAACAGGGTGCCTCACTCAGAAAACCTTAGTTTCTCCCCTGGAGAGTAATGGGTCGGTACAAAACGTGGCCCGAGCCTTGCTCCTGTTTCTTCTAGGGAAGGAGCAGCGGTATTCCTCGGGGGCGTTTTCGCATGATCACAACCATCTAACCCCATTCCCGGCTCCACCTGGCAGTCATGAGGTCAGGGGTTCGACCCCACTCAGCTCCACCAAATATATTAAGGGCTTACAGCCGTGTAAGCCCTTTTCTTTTTGCTCCTTGGGGCGCTCATGGGATATTTAGAAATAAGCCTTGCAATCCTCTTAAGCCAGCAATCGTAGAAGAGCTATGGTATTTATGCGCTAGAGATTGTCACCACACTATCCTCGAGTGGTTGGCGCAAGACCTCAAGGACATGGCGGCGGAACTCGGGC
>JBKPCR010000008.1:0-13543 GCA_046727435.1 bacterium
CACCCCGCCTGACCGCTGTCTGAAATATATCACAGTTCATCGCATTTCGCGGTCATGTTCTGATTCCTTCATGATTTTCTTGATATTTCAATGTGTTACCCCCATCGTGTCTCATCGGCTTACGAGACGTGATCATCTGGGGGTGACACATGGGGCAAAGCAGCCACGCAGACGCGGCAAAACCGCACCATCACCGGGAAAGCCTGCTGGATGAATCCCCTGCGGCTTACAAGGATATTGATGCGGTGATGGCAGCGCAGTCGGACCTTGTAGAGATTGTTCACACGCTGAAACAGGTTTTATGCCTGAAAGGATAAGCGTCCATGGCTCAATTGGATAGAGCGTCCGACTTCGGATTGGAAAGTTGCGAGCTCGACTCTTGCTGGGCACACCAAAAACGGCCGGATACTGTTGGCGAACCTATTTCAATGTTAAAAGGCCGACGTTTCCCCCTAGGATTTTCCAGACTCCTTTGAGTTCAAAGAAGCGGATATGGAGTGAAGTTTACGGCTCTTCGGGGTTCGCCAACAGTATCCGACTGTATGTGATCCGATAGGTGACTTACGCCCGTCCTATTTACGATGATATCAGAAAGTGACATACCGGCGCCTGACGCGGGTGATCGTCGGCACGAGGAGCCAACCCTATACGTGCCGCACGTCCAGTACCGCGGTTCGACTGGTTTATTCCCATCGATGGGGACGGGGTTTACTGAGGGACCATACAGGCGGAACGACCCCCAACCTTTGACTACTTGCGCGAGGTCGTGCAGACGGCCGAGCGGCTGGGATTCTCGTCATGGCTGATCCCCACCCGCGTTGTCAACGGGCTCTTGGAGGTGACCGACGAGCTTCTCGCCTCCTGGCGGCTCGGCATCGATGAGTTCATCCTGTCCGGGTTCCCCCACCTGGAGGTGTGCCTCCGCGTGCACCAGGAGATCGTCCCGCGGCTGCGGGCGGCCGTGGCCGCGGCCCCCGTCGAGTAGCATGGCGGCGAGCCGGAGGTGGTCCCTGCATCCCAAGCACGACGGTGTCGCGAGGATCGATCGCGTTCGCCCGTGTCCCCGCGAGCCGGACCGCTGGTGGAACTGGCCTTCGCTTGGTTACTGGCCCATCTCCAGGTGAGTAGCGTCATGGCCGGCGCCACCACCCCGGAGCACATCACCGCCAACGTCAAGGCGGTGGGTTGGCACCTCTCGGCCGTCGAGATGGCAGAGCTCGACGACATCTTGCCAGCGCTGGCCCATACCTGGAACACGCCGACGACCCACCTGCGGCCCTTCCGGCCGTGGTAGCCCGCCCATCACCATGGCGGCCCTCGCCACCATGAACTGGGTCCGCGCCATGCGCAAAACCGATGGCGCCGTCAGACACTCGCCCGATTCGGGGGCAGCACGCGTGTATACACGCCGTTCGCCAGCCAGCTGGCTCTCATGGAAAGGACTTCGCCATCAGTCTCCACCATGACGATGAGTCAAAACGCCCTGGCGACGCTGCGCCGGATCGTCGATGCACGCCTGTGGGGGCTGACCTCTGTGGTGCGGCATGCCGCCCCCGGATGGTCCAGGGCTCGATCACCGTCACCTCCGGGAGTCTGTCGTCGCGTCCCCGCCCGGGGACCGCGATGCTGACCGCCATCCTGTCAGCCGTGGAAGCCCTGGCCCCCGCCCTGGCACTGGCACTAGCCCTGGTGCGCGTCAATGCCGTCATCCCGGGCCTGATTGATACCCCGCTACTCCACACCGCTTATGGGCCGGAACGGGAGACGATGGTCCAGAACTGGGCCGCCCTCTTGCCAGGGAAGCGCGTCGGCACCGCGGACAAGATCGCGCAGGTCATCCTTATGCTGATGAGTAATAGGGTTCTTCTCGAACGGCCAGGACGTCGCCACGCGAGACGCGGGCGAACGGGGCAATGGAAACCACCGCGACAGCAATGATGACGTTGCGGACGCCAAACCCCATCACCGCCATGAGGGCGATCGCCAGGATGAGGATGGGGAACGCAAATACCCCATCCATGACCCGCATGATGACGGTATCGATGATGCCGCCATAATAGCCGGAGATGAGCCCAAGCGTCACGCCGATCACCAGCGCCAGCATGACAGCGAGAATGCCGACGACCAGGGCGATGCGCGCCCCATAGATGATGCGGCTCAACATATCGCGCCCGAAGCTATCGGTACCCAGCCAAGCCGTGGGCGCCTTTTCCTGCCCTGTCTCTGTGAATCTATCGCGTTGGAGTCCCATTCCACACACCGGGGTCGAGCAGTCCAACAAATTATCCAGCGCCTGACCATCTTCTCCTCCTCAGTCAAGATCTCTCCCTGCACGTTCGGGGATGCGCCATCGGTGCTGTGCCGCAATCATCTTGGGGTCAACTAACAGCGGACGATACCATGTGAGAACGGATACTAGCAAAGCAGTACTCAAGGACTACCATGTAATGACGCGACGCCGGCGCTCGCAGGAGGTGGCGGGCTTGGTCTTGGCCGCAGAGGCGCCGATGACGGGGCGAATGGGAGTAGCTGGCCAAGCGCATTTAATGTCGGCAGCAGACCACACGCCGAGGATGGCCAGGACATGACTGAAGCACGACGACCATCGCGAAGCTGTTGTGCAGGAGCCTGGGCATCGCCTTAACGAGCCCCCCACCTGGGAGAAACGCCCCAAGGGGTTTCTGAATCCACGAACTGTCAAGCTCTTCTCGTTTATGACCATGTCGATCTGAATCGTCGGCAGTGTGTTCGTCAGTATCCTGGCTATCTGGGATTTTACCAAAAGCGATGTGTGGTATCGGTCCCTGGCAACCTTGGCGGTCATTGCGATCGGAATGGGTATTTTTGCCCTGGTGAATGAAAAATTTGGCGACTAAGGATCGGAGGCCTTTTGTCCCTGGCTCAAGCGTGACATCCCTTCCTCTTCAAGCGAACACTCCCAGATGCGATCCAACCGAAAGGTCCGCTCCGCATGGCTCAGATGGCTGTGCGCGATCACATACGCCACACCATAAACTCCCAGATTAGACGTAGCGTCATTGTTCGTGGTCCGGGTCGTTGCCATCCCCGTTCGTATACAATCGTGATGGCGCATCGTTCAGTGATCGCTGTCGAGAGCGCTTCGAAACCCGAAGGCGGCTCAATAGCACACACCCGGGCATCAGCAAAGGTGAGTGGCTGTGATACGCACCTCAAATTCGCGAATGTGTTGACGGTGGGTATGCATCGGCCACAATTCGCAACCAATGGAGCCGGGATAGGGACCTCGGCTTTCGGGTGGTGATGCAGCCCTAACCGCTCTGGCCCCTGACCCTCTCTCCTCTGTGTGTGACGTGTATGAGAGGGACCGATCTATGCCTGGCCCCAATGGACTCAGATCCCGCAGCAGGTAATCTTGGCGGTCCCTCAATGAGTCGCGTGATTGAATGTCTCTTTCCCCAGACCAGAATTACGCGGAATCCGTACCGTCGTCATGCGAGATCAGACCACATTAGACAAACATCGAAACCGTGCAATCTGGCCAGTACAGCACCGTCTCGTCATTCAACCGAATGAAGGCCCGTATAGGACCGTCTTGAGAGATGACGAAGGCGGTACTGCCGTCGCATTGCGCTGCAAAGTTAATCGCGGAATTGTGACGCACACCGTATCGCTGAGCCGGAAATGGATTCCCGCTCGTATACCCAGACCCGTCTGGACCCTCTAACGTCTGGCCTGTCCATTTATTCGGGACATGCAGCTTGGCTCCGAACGCGACTAATTCGAGTTCCCGCGTGAGGATCAACGCGCCATCGACCGTTGACAGCTGAGCCAGCCGTTGTAGATGTTCGAGGAGTAACGTGCCAGAGGAGCTGTGGTGCCGTCTCTGTGCTTCTAGCATCGTCTCCAGGTGCGTGCGCAAGGGCATCACGGCTTCCAAGTGGTACGCGTCCGAGAGGATATGCTCAGGAATCACGGTGTGGCCACTCGCCAGTAAAATGATAATGGCCCCATGCCCCCGTGAGGCAGACTCGAACAGCAGCACTTCTAACGCCTCGCGATAGCACTGCCAATAATACGTGCCGTACTGTTGCCAAAGACTCGTAGACTTTAACGGCTCAATCAAATGCCTTCCCAGAGACTTGGAGGTAAAGGGCGTGGGAACCGCGGGCACGAAATCGCCATCGGTAAACCACCCAATGTTAGAATTCATGCGTGAGACCTGAATGGAGCCAGGATTTCGTGTCGTCAACGTGAACAGGTCCGGGCGGCACCACATGTCCCCGACGGGGGCGGGGGAGGGCTCGTTCAAGCGGTGCGCTGCCGGGGAATAGTTGAAGATTCCCCAGCATTGCAGGGTTCTCGTTGCGGCATCTCTGCAGACGGCGATTGAAGAAAGCAGAGGGTCGAAGGCTGGAGCGAGTTTGGCGATCGATTCGGCGGTCAATGGGAGAGGGGTCACAAACCGACGAAAGTCTTTGTTGTACTGATGCGATGGGTCGTCGATGTCGCTCGGAGAGGCCAAGACAAGAGAACAGCGAATGGGCCGTCCTTCTTCACATTTGAGGCTCGCGAGAAAGACCTGTTCGAACAAGTCCTTGACATCGTGAAAGCTCGGCAAAGGGCGCTGGATGCGATCGCCAAATGGATGGTGTTCGGAAGCGGCCCAGCCATCGAAGATTTGCCTGATGATCGCATCCTCTATCATCGTGCTCGCTCCCCCCTCATCTGATGTTGAGCCTCACGGGGGGACGACGGTCAAGGCAACCAAAGCTGTGACACCGAAGGTTGCTTCGATCGTGGCCTGAGGCTCCATTAACTCATGTGCTGATAAAAATTGTAGTAAGACTACCGCTCTCTGTCAACGCCGTATGGCCTGCGTATCTACCACCCTTGCCCCCTCTCGTGCGTCGGCTGCGGGGGACCAATAGCCCACCGCACCGCCTGCCTGTCTCATATGCCCTTGACGAAGCTCCTTCCGTGCGGGGTCTCATCGGTCATGGTCGTGGGGGGACAGGAGATGCACCCGATCCCCCAGGAACGGCATGGGCTGGTACCAGGTGCCGGCATCGTGAATGGCCACCGAATGGAGCCAAATGTGCCGTGCGCTCTCGTTGCGGAACGACACGGTCAAGAGCACGGCGAGCGGCCCATAATCATGTTCCAGTCGGCCAAACTGCGTCGAGGCCGGCACGAGCGTCATCTGGGGCGGGGCCCAATAGTCACCGGCGAGGCTCCCCATCTTCCCCAGGGTCCCAACCGGCTGGCCTGTCCACGAGCCTGAGGTCCTCGGCATCGATGCGCGCATACTCCACGCTCCTCTCTCGGTAGTGATCACAAAAATTTATTATTGATAATATTATATCATAAAGAATGATTATTGTGGGAGACAGGCGAGCACGGTCAGCGCGGTGGGTTCATGCCGCGCGATCGAGCACGCGGTCGCTTTTGTAGAGGGTGCATACGGGCGAGGATCACGCGGCTGATCGTGGGAGCGTACGAGACCTGATCGAGCGCCGCATCGACGCCCCGCAGACGCGTGTGGGTGCGTCGCACCGGCTCCATGGGGTCATCATGGTGCGCACAGTTGAGGAAGCAGCTAGCATCGAGGCCATCGGCGAGCGGTACAGCAGCCATGAGGCATGGCCCATGATCAACCCAGAACATGTCCACGTCGCCTCCCCTCGTCTCGCGTCCCTGACGATCTCGCCTCCTGCCAGACACGCGCATGCGCGCATTGATCGCCCATGCGTCGATTGATGCGGCCACAGATCAGCGGAAGACCTTGGGAGGGCCACCTCGACCTCATGCTCGCGCAACCGCGTGGCGATCGCCCTGGCGATGTAGGCGCATCACCCCGAGCCGACGATTCCATCCGATGCGCAGGCTCCACGTTGGCATGGCAGGTGAGCCGCCAATCAAGCCATGGGAGGCCGGCTAAACCAAATCGCATGAGATTGATACAGGGGGTCCCCAAAGGACTGGCCAGACCGCTGCCTTTGCGAGTCGTGTGCATCAATGTGCTGTGGTCCGATTTAGACACGCCAGCCGGATGAGGGCATGGTTGGACAGCATGATCGATGATCGCGAGTAGTTGCAATACCAGGTCGGAGAAACGTCGATGATAGACCGTGGAGAGAGCGGCAGGCAATGTGGCATGACGGCCTGCACCATCTGGGAATACACGCGTGCAAAGGCCTCAAGGATGCCCACCGATTTGCCATGGACATCGGGCCACCGAGGGATCCGCACGATCGACGATCGTCTCGCATGACAATAACAGATGGTCCCTTGGCGAACCCCGCCGTCATGCTCAGGCACATGCCAACGACCCCGCCGACTATTCCAGCCAACACTTCCGGATGCGATCCAGCCGAAAGATCCTCTCCGCATCGCTCAAATGGCAGTGCGCGATCACATACGCCACCCTATGGACCTCCAGCACCAGACGTGGCGTAATTATTCGTGGTTTCGGCTGTTGCCATCTGTGTTCATACACGATCGTTACGGCGCATCGCTGCGAAAGCGCTGTCGTCAGCGCCTCAAAGCCTGGCGGTCGCTGAATGGCGAAAACTGGGGCATCGGCAAAGGTGAGCAGCGGCGAGAGCCGCATCACATCAGCGATTGTTTTGACGGTGAGTGCGTGTTGCAGCATCGCCAAAAAGATATCTTTGACAGCCCGGGCATCGGACAGCGCCCGGTGTTCAGCTTTATTGGCGACATTCAGCTTAATCGCCACGTGTTCCAAGCTGTGGCTCGGCCATGTAGGAGACAGCCGGCGGGTCATGTCCACCGTATCAAATACAGAATGGGGTGGATATGCGATACCCAATCGTATGAGGGACACCGCTAGAAAGCCCAGGTCAAAAAGGGCATTGTGCGCCAAAAGGATGGTGTCAGGCGCGCCGAGGAATTCGATGAAGTGGGGGATGACCTGTTCAACGGTGGGCTGGCCCCGGACCATGTGGTCGGTGATGCCGTGCACCCGCTGAACATCCTTAGGAATGGGAATCTCGGAATTGATGAGGCTCTGGAAGGTGGCGAGCTCGCGGCCGTCTAATCGAAAGCGAACGGCTCCTATTTCGACCAGCCGGTGCATGATCGGGAAAAGGCTGGTGGTTTCAGTATCGAAGGCCACAAAAGTGCTATCCGTGAGACGTGGCTGGTCGTGGTACATAGACCTTCTCGACCGTTCCCTGGCGAACTCCTCACCTGGAAAACGGCGGTCAGCATTGATAGGTGAGGCGCAACCATTCGGTGTGGTGGCTCATGATGCTCCGGGCTATGATGGCGTGAAGGAGCACTATAGTGTTGGCGGCACGTACGGTCAATATTCGGTCGTGGGTCAGTGTGAAATGGATACCCCTTTGGCACGAGTGGAACACCCTCATGCAAGTATGGGTGGTTCGGCACAACTCCCCCAACCGCAGCGATTCGGCCGAGGAGGAGCGGGAACATGCGCGCGAATGGCTAATAGAGCCCGGGAATCAGCCGTGATGTCCGGGCGCAGTAGGCGCCGTACGCGGCGCCAAACTGCGTGCGCAGCAGCCGCTCTTCCGCACGGATGCGCGCGAGGAGCGGCGGGATCATGAGCGCCGTGAGCAGCAGGCCAACCCCCGAACGAAAGGCGAGGCCCCACCCCAGCGCGTTGACGAGCAATCCCAGATAGCTCGGGTGGCGGATCACCCCATAGACCCCGCTGGTGACCAGCGTGTGCCCGGGCTGGATGGCGACCAGCCCGCTGAACCGACGGCCGAGCACAAAGACGGGCCAGATCCGTAGCGCACCACCGGTAGCGAAGAGCACGACGCCAAGCCAGCGAATAGGATCGCTGTCGAGGGTCCAGAACGCCTTCCGGTCCGCGTAGGCCGGCAGGTAGGCGTCCAGCAGCCCGATCAGCGCCAAGGCGACGATGACCCAGCGGTTGCCACGATCCTCGCGCAGACCCGGGCTCAGATTGCCGCCAGCAAACAGTGAGACACCCGCCATGACGGAGAGCTCGACCGCGAGCGCGACACGCGCCGGATGGGAGAAGAAGGCGGTCCATCCGCCCCAGCCGAGGATGGCCAGGCCGAGATAGACTGCGGTTCCCACGATCACAAGCGTCACTCTGACGATGGTCATCACCATCGTGCAACTCCCCACGCGTGTCAGATGTCTGCCGTCAGGCATCATCCGGTCGCAGTCGCCTGAGTGAATTTCACATTGATCCACGACCCAATAATCCATCAATAGTGCCGAGTATCTTCCTATGAAGGTTACACGCTGAGGCGGTCGAGTCGCGCCTCACCGCCTGTTGCAGCCAAGGCTGTGACGTCTGTTCTTCATCATGAATCGTGTGCTCTGCTAGGCGGTGAATACGGTGCCATCTGTCCTATTTGTGTGTACAGGAGACACTTTCAATATTTGTTATGAGGCATAGTGCCAAGGTCTATACTGTAGGCGAAAGTTATGCAAGCCACAACATGTTTCCATGATGGGATCGCGAATCCCATCCTTCAACAGGCGTATCTTGTCTTTCACGATCCTGTCGCGTTTCACCCCACCAATGGCGTGTTCAATACGGAGTCTGCTCGAAGACATACGACGATTGTTGGCTTTCTCCAGTGGGATGAGCTCCCCTCCACGCGGTACTTTCTTGGGTTGGACGATCGTGACGTCCTGCAGGCAGCATCCCTGGAACCCCCGATCTTGATACACGTAGCTGCCAGGTGGCAAGGGATAGCCAGCGCACTCTGCGCGGCTCTTATCCGAGGCTTTGCCTTCAGTGGACGAATCGCATATGGTCTGATTTAGTTGTTGTAACAAGGTTAGGTTGTCTTCGAGATGCCAATCCTCAACAATCCGTCCACTTAGTGGCCTGTTTGCCTTCCCGTTTCCACGCTTCCACTTGTTCCTTCTTTCGGGCTGCGCGCACGATCTCGATGTCTGCCGGCCCGCGATCGAGAGTCGAAGCGATTGCTCCGCCCGTCAAGCCGCTCGCGCCAAGCACCAGGATCCGATTCTTCCTATTGCCTTCAAACATTTCCATAACTATGCTCCCATAAAGCGACAGCCTTCCCAGTCGTTAGGCCTTAACCTCGCGATGCCCGAAATGTCGGCAACGTCGCGCTAGGGGACCACTCCACGCCTTTCGTTGTGGCGCTATGGCTCCTCTTGACAAGATTTCTGGTCTCTGCTTAACGCGCGATCTTGCGCGCGATCTGGGCGACGTGCCGGCCCTGGTACCGGGCGATGGCCAGCTCGTTCTCGCTCGGCTGGCGTGCGCCGTCACTGCCGGCCAAGGTGGTTGCACCGTAAGGCGTGCCGCCCGTGATCTCGCCCATCTCCGTCAGCCGCGTTTCGGCATACGGCACCCCGACGACGACCATCCCGGGGTGGAACAGCGTGGTGTGGAAACTCGTGAGCGTCGTCTCCTGGCCGCCGTGCTGGGTGCCAGTGGAGGCGAAGACGCTACCCACCTTGCCGACCAGCGAACCTTGCACCCACAGCCTCCCGGTCTGGTCGAGGAAGTTACGTATCTGAGCTCACATGTTGCCGAAGCGCGTGGGCGTGCCGAAGATGATCGCGTCGGCCTCAGCCAGTTGGTCCGGCACCGCCATCGGGACGTGGGCGAACCCCTGGCGGGCGGCCGTGGCCCCGGTCCGCTCCAAGGCCTCTGCGGGGACTAACTCCGGGACTTGGTAGAGGGTGACTTCGGCGCCTTGCACCTCACGGGCGCCTGCCGCCACTGCCTCGGCCATCTGATAAATGTGGCTGTACATGCTGTAGAAAACCACCTGAATGTTTATCGCCATCGTCGTCTCCTGTGCGGATGAACCCGCTGATGCACGATCTCACCAAGGTTCCCGTGACGCCCGTCGTCACCGACCTCTGAGGCCAGGCGGCATCCCGGGAACAGGCCCCGGCAGTAGGGTGATGGCCATGGCCTGCATGCACACCCAAGACCGGACGGGTGCGATGGACGGCGAAAAGCCTCGTGATGCGCATGGTCACCCCTCTCTCAGCACGAGCGCTTAGTGCAGGAAGAAAAACGTGAGGATCCCCAGCACCACCAGGGCCGTCACCGCTTCACCCCAGGTCGTCTCGACGTGCGCATGGTGGATCGTGTGATGCCTCCGGTGCTCTGTCCCCAAGACCATGGATCGCCGCCTCTCCTCTGCATCACAGCAGAGGCCTGTTTGCGCAGGACGTGACATCCGCATCTGATGTGCCTGCACGCATCGTGTGGAAACCCATGCGTCAGGGGGGAGGAGGCTCGCCTGAGCGTGGCCAAGCCTGGCCCTCTCGCCTCGTTCGCCTCAAGGAGAGGCAAGACCCGTGCCCACGCGTGGCAGGACCTGCTGGGGCGTGAGCATCGTGTGGGAGGCCGAGCGATGGGGGCCGTGGTGCGCGGCGGTGTGACCCGCGATGCCAAGGATCTGCTGTCAGCGGGCTGGCGCACTGTCGACGGGTTGACACCTCTGGAGGCTGGCACGAGAGCGTGGGAAGGACACCATGCATGTGCAGGGGCGGGAGATCCCCCGCTGACCCAGGCGGAACTGCAGGGTAGCGCGCTTCATCCCCAGGCGTATCGCGGCGCCGTTCGGTCTCCCAAGCACCCCATTCGTCTCCTCGAGCGCGGCCAGGAGGTGCTGGCGTTCGGCCTCTTCCAGGGTATCGTGGTGCTTGGGGCTCACAGCGGTGGCCGGAGGTTTGCGGTCGGTGAGAGGCACCTGCCACACGGGCCCTGGGGAGAGGAGCACCGCCCGCTCAAGGATCTTCTGCAGGTCGCGAATGTTCCCCAGCCAGGGATACTGGAGGCACGCCTGCATGGTCTCAGCGGGAATGGTCTCGATCGTGTTGTGCCTCCGGCGGGCGAACGGCTGGGCGCCATCGCGGACCAGCAGCGGAATCGCGTCCGGGCGCTCCCGCAGCGGCGGCCCATGCACGGGAAAGACGTTGCCCCGAGAGAACAGGTCGGCACGGCACGTCGGCGCCGCCACCATCGCCGGCAGGTCTCGGTTCGTGGCCGCGATCAACCGGGCATCCGTCCGCAGGGTGCGCGGCAAAGAGAGCGGATTCCATGATCAGGAGCGCGTCAACCCCGCCGTCCAATCCTCGCCAACACATCCTGGGTCATCGTCAGTTTTGGTGAAGCAGAGGGGATCGAGCCACCTGGGGTTCGCAGAGGCCTCGGGAGGCGCTTGTGCCGCTCCACCTAGAAGCCCTCAGATCACGCGGGGGGCTTCGGCGACTTGACCTATGTGCCGGAGCGCGCCACCCGTCAACGACTCTCCAGGCACATCGTCAGATACCGGTCTCTGGCGGCACGAGCACGAGCGTGGCTAGGAGGGTATTGGGCCACTTGGCTGGCCAGGTCCAGGCATTCTGCCAGCTCTTGCTGTATCGTACTCAAGGGTTTGGTGCGAGGACTTGTGGCACAACCCGTTAGGAACCAGAGGCTGATCAGCGGCAGGGGATATCTCTGGGCGATGCGTGGCACCCTGGACCTCCTTTCTCGTCCTTCATGTCATCTCGATCTCACCCATGCCCTGCCCCGCGCATTACTCTTGGGCGTCACACGCATCACCGAGATTCCAGTCATTGCGCGGTTACACTTTTGTATACCAAAACCTTCAGTCAAACATCATCACCAAAAGCGACGATGACCCTACATCCATTACTCTGGTGGGGAGTTAAGTCGACCTTGTTTGGTATCCAGCAGCTCGACGAGCCCCCATGGCCGCATAGCGCGGAGGAGGAGGCCTTCGATGCGTCAGAGTCAAGGTATTCAAATCCATAGGGTTACGCCGATTCAACACGGTCGGCTTCATCCACGCCCTGAGGTGGACTGTCAAGAGGCCCAAACGTGGTTAGGATACATTGGACACATGGCGGATCAGGGGTGAACCTCGCCGCACAAGGGCGTTGAGATACGTAGATTCGTCGTAGGGGGTCTGCGTTTGCCAGCAGCGATAGAGGATTCGGATCCACTTAAACGCCAAAGCACGGGTCGCGGCTTGATGGGTCTTGCCTTTGGCCCGTTGCTGGGCATAGTACGCACGCGCCCAGAAGGAATGGCGAATGGATTCGCCGGCGGAATTCCACGAGTTGGTCCAGCGTGCGCATCGTGGCGCTTGATGGAGTCAGCATCTGGAATGTATCGCGGTGTTTAAGGAGCAGTTCGAGCTGGATTTCCGCATCTGAGGGATCATCCTTCGCCCGACTAGGCGTGAAGGCTCCGCGGTATGTGGCCACTGTCAGCGCGTTGACGGGGAACAGCACCAAAAAGTCGTGGGCGCGTAGAGCGGAGACCAGGGGACCTTTGGTCCACTCCAGGCATACCGCAATCGGCTGGCCGCCGAGGCGGTGGCGGAGCGTGCAGGCCCAGGTCCTGATCGCCTCAGGCGTGTGTGCCAACACCCTGGAGTCTCGGGTATCGGAGCCCGCGACTTGCAGACAGACTGCGTGTGTGGTGTCGGCCTAGTCGATACCGACAAAAGCCGCGGATTCCTGCGTCGGTGGATGCGCCTGAAGGGTACCCACCGACGCCTCTCTTGCTCAATTAACTGGCTGAACGACAGCATCCCAGGACTCATTGATTGATCTCCGCGAAGACTGGAAGGTCAAAGGGAAAAAGAATGTGGGCGAAGATATCAACAAACTGTTGACGTAACCATTAGAACTTCTCGGCTCGTTGTTTCTCCGAGCCCGTTTCCCTGTTGCACAGCTTCCTTGAATCCTGATAATCTCCCCGTACGGAGCCTCCCGAACGGCTCCGGTATCGTGTGTTGGGTCATCTCAACGCCCATTCAAGGGGAGGGACGTCCATGGCCAAGATTCTGGAATGCGCCAAGGTAGATCCATCGAGCGGGTGTCAGCATGTGGTGCGTGGCGAGACGGAAGAGGAGATCCTGACCAAAGCGGCGGAGCACGCGAAGGAACATGGCATTCGGGAGGTGACGCCCGAGCTCATCGAACGAGTCAAAGCGAACATCCGTGACGCCTAACGACCGTCACCCAGGGGTTCACGGTTCGTGTCTGACGAGCCCTCCGGGTCTGCCGCCGCGCCGCGAGGGCTCCGTGCACCCCTGTCCAACGGTCTCACCCCATCATCCGCGACCAGCGCGTTACCTTCCTGTTCGCCCCACTCGCACGCGCGCCTGCCTGTGGTCCAATCCTGCCGCAGCCCGCACCCATCGCGCGACGCCCGAACATCCTGCGGGCTCTCCACAGAAAGGTCATGACATGATGCACCTCCAACTGCCTGCCCAACTCCAGGGCGGTGGCTTTGAGGTCGACCATATTCTGTCGAGGTCGCGAGGTGGCCGGACGGAGATGGTGAACGTGGCGTTGGCGTGCCTGCATTGCAATGCCCACAAATGGGCGTATAGTGATGGGGAAGATCCCGCATCAGGTCAGCGGGTAGCGCCGTTCAATCCCAGAACACAGCAGTGGGAAGAGCATTTGCAGTGGTTTGTGCACCGCTCGTTTGCAATCGTAGGAATCTCCACCCACGGGCGTACCACGGTGGCTCGGTTGCAGATGAGTCATCCTAACCTGGTCAGCATTCGCTGTCTGT
>JBKPCR010000009.1:0-7345 GCA_046727435.1 bacterium
GGGTCCCGAACGCCGCTTACGTCAGAGACGAGGCACTCGGACGACTGGGCGAACTCTTCGCCGAGGATGGCACCGGCGACAATCCGGACGAGCTCGATTACTTCGAGGTGCGCTTCAATGCCGCCTTCGCCGCTTTGCGCAGCGACCTTGTGCGAGAGGAGGTGAGAGCGCTCCGCCGTGCCTCACCCTTCCCCGACGACGAGGCGATTGCCCGCCGGCCGGACGCGGTACTGCACAGTCCTGCAACACAAGAGAACAGCCTTTTCCTGAACCGGCTCTTCCAAGCGATTCATACCTTGCCGTCCGAGGAGCGCAACGCCGTCATCCTCTGCCACATCATGGGCTACGCAGAAGAGGCTGACGACCCCGCCAAGCGCACCGCAGCAACCATCTGCGGCGTGACCGGGCGCACCATCCGCAACCGCCTCACACGGGCGGCTGCGACGCTCTCGAGATTCAAGGAGGACCTATGACTAGCACCCCACCCCGAAGCCCGACCCCCTTACGGAATGTACTCTATGAGCTCGCGCTCGCGAAGCCAGCTCCCGACGCCGCGCTCGTCGACGAATTCGTGCGCCACTATCCCGAGTACGCCTCTGATCTGACAGAGTACGCCATCGAACTGGCACTTGACGCGATCGCTGCGCGCCACGAGTCTGTGGATATGCCAGTGGCTGTCATGAGCCCGAGCATTTCACAGGCCATGAGCCGGTTCCGTAATCGTCTCTATGCCGTTCGGGAAGAAACCGATGCAGAGGCGGTCAAAGCTGCACCAGCGGTTGAGAACCCGTTCGCGAAGCTTAATAGACCTGCCATGCGTGCGCTCGCGCAACGTCTACACGCGAACACGGTCTTCGTCATGAAGCTGCGCGACCGGCTTATTACGGGTGACACCATGACAGAAAGCTTCCTGCGTCGTATCGCCGATGAGCTTGGGGTGCTGCGGGAGCACATCGTCGCGCACTTCGCTGCGCCAGCCTACATCCAGAGCAGTGCCCATTTCAAAGCCGAAACCAAACCCAAGGCAGGCGAGAAACAGACCTTCGAGGAGGCCGTCCGAAGCTGCGGGCTGACGCCAGAGCAACAAAATTCTCTCTTGAATCTCTGACGAGGAACATCGTATGGATGCCTTCGAGCCTATTCGCGAAACCGCTGTCCGGCTACACACGGAGCTCGTCACCATGGGTGCAGACCTGTCCCGCTCGTGGGCGATGGTTGAGGCGGCCATTCGCCAGCTTGAGCTCGAGCTGGTGTGGCTCCCGGCGGGCGATCCGGCGCTCAAGGGCGCTTTTGCCCTCTTCGACGAGCAGAGCGGTACCATCTGCTGCACGGATGGAGGAGATGCGGCGAAGCCCGTGGAGCTCATCGCCCACGAGCTCGGACATGCGTGCATTCACGCGACATCGTCCCATTGCACGGCTCATGACATCGACGCGTCACGATCGACGGAGGCGGCGCCGGTCGGGCTTCAGCGTGTCGAGGACTATGGCACGCGCGAACGGCGAGAACTCCAAGCGAACGTCTTTGCGCGAGAGTTCCTGTTGCCGCGTGCAGAAGCGCGCCGTTTGCACCTCAAGGAACGCCTCGGCGCCGCCGCCATTGCCGATGGCTTGCAGTTACCGAAGAACCTTGTGCACCAGCAGCTTCTCGACGCACTCCTGCTTCCGGACGCACCGCCATCTGAGCCTGAACCAACTGGGTGTGGGGTGAGACCCGACCCTTGGCAGGATGCCGCTGCTGGCCATCGCGGTTCTCCCTTCCAGCTCCAGGCAGGCCCTGGCACCGGCAAGACACGCACTTTAGTGAAGCGGGTTGTCTCGTTAGTCCATGAAGGGATCGACCCGGGGACAATCCTCGTGCTGACCTTCTCAAATCGGGCTGCCGGCGAGCTCTTGGAGCGCATCGCAGCGGCCGTACCCCACGCCGCTCCAAACATCTGGATCGGCACTTTTCATGCGTTCGGCCTCGATCTTATTCGACGCTACCACGACAAGCTCGGGCTGCCACCCGATCCCCCGTTATTTGACCGCAGCGATGCTATCGAGGTGCTGGAAGAGCTCCTACCGACGTTGCCACTCGTCCACTATCGCAACCTGTGGGATCCGGCACTCGTCCTCCGCGACATTGTCGCAGCGATCTCGCGAGCCAAGGACGAGCTCACTGACCCAGCACGCTACCGGGCACTCGCGCAAACGATGCTCGAGCATGCCGCCGATGATGAGGCGCACGAGGCTGCAGAGCAGGCGCTTGAGGTCGCGCAGGTCTACGAAGTTTACGAGCAGGCCCTACGAGCGCGGCGAGGCGTCGATTTTGGCGATCTCGTGATGCGACCGGCACTCCTGCTCGAAATGGATGACGCGGTGCGGGCTGCCGTCCACCTGCGGCATCGACACGTGCTGGTCGACGAATACCAGGACGTGAACCGCGCGAGTGGCCGGCTTTTACGGGCCGTCGCCGGCGACGGTCGCCGCCTCTGGGTCGTCGGCGACTCCCGGCAGTCCATCTATCGCTTTCGCGGCGCGTCCTCGGCGAACATGACCGCGTTCATCGACGAGTATCCGGATGTCGCTGTGGGCCAGCTCTCCATCAATTACCGATCGTCACAGGAAATCGTTGATACAGTCGTCGGCTTCGCTCCGCACATGGGCGCGTCGCAAGGCATGCTCCCGCTTGCGCTCACTGCCGACCGAGGGTCGACCGCGATCAAGCCGCAGTTGAGGCGTTTCGACACGCTAGAGCAGGAGATGGCAGGCCTCGCCGCGAGTATTCGCGAGTTGGAGACCGCCGGCGTTCGGCTGCGCGACCAAGTCGTGCTCTGCCGTTCGAATGGGCGGTTACACGAGATAGCCGCCGCGCTTGAGGCGTGTGGCATACCTGTACTACACCTCGGCAGCCTCTTCGAACGCGATGAAGTCCGAGACCTGCTGGCACTCCTCAGCCTCGCCGTCGACCCATTCGGAGACGGGCTCGCGCGGGTCGGCACGATGCCCCGCTACGATCTACCCCTCCAAGATGTGCGCACGATGACCCTGCACCTCCGTGAAAGCGACCAAGCGGCGTTGGAGAAGCTTGCCTCGGTCGTCACAACGGCGGAATTGTCCGAGGATGGAGCCCGCGGCCTTGCGCGTCTTGTCGCCGATCTTGATGGACTCAAGACCGAGGCGTCGCCGTGGGAGTTTTTGACCACTTATCTTCTCGACCGCACCGACCTGCTCATGGCATTAGCAGCCCGCGACACTGAGGCGGACCGCATGCGGGCCGTCGCCGTCTGGCAGTTCCTCAATTTTATTCGCGAGCGGAGCCCCACAGGGTCGGGCCTCCCCATTCAGCGGACGCTTGACCGGGTCCGCCAACTCGTGCTCCTCGCCGAGGAGCGCGACCTGCGGCAAGTCCCCGCCGGCGCTCTTCACATGGACGCGGTCCGGCTGATGACCGTACACGGCAGCAAGGGCCTGGAGTTCGAGGCCGTCCATGTCCCCGGCCTAACGGTGTCAAGCTTCCCATCATCGAACCGAGGCCAGCGCTGCCCGGCGCCGGATGGCATGATGATGGGCGCTGAAAATCTGACTGGGGCAGAGGAGGCGAAGCGTGCCCACAGCCACGAAGAGGAATGCCTCTTCTTCGTGGCGGCTTCGCGGGCGCGCACACATTTCCGTCTCTACCTTGCTCGCCAACAGCCGAACGGCAACGACCGAGCGGCATCGCCGTACCTCCGTTGGTTTTCCGGGACTGGGCTCGAAGAGGTCCCTCGTCCGCCGACGTTGCCCCTTCCGCCGGACGCCCCTCGTCCCGCGCGGGTGCCGATTGCATGGCCGAACGGTTGGCACGTCACCAACACGAGGCTCCGTTTGTACGAGCAATGTCCACGGCGCTTCTTTTACACACATGTGCTCGGGCTCGGTGGAGCGCGGAAGTCCACAGCGTTCACCCGCACGCATGATTGCCTCTACGAATTCATGCAGTGGCTGTCGGCTGCACGCTTGGGCGGAGACATTGGTGAAGCTGTTGCGATGGGCGAGTTCGACCGCATATGGCAGGCCAACGGCCCTACGGATCATGCCTTCGCGGCGGACTATCGCCGCCTGGCCGGTCGCCTGGTTCGGGCACTCGTGCGGTTGGGCGCCGGGCAACGATTCCGTAGGGCAGAATCGCTCGCGATTGACTTCCCGAACGGGCGTGTCCTGGTCCAGCCGGAAGAGATGACAGAGCTCCCGAACGGAACTGTCGTGTTGCGCCGGGTGCGGACGGGTTATAAGCGCAGTGACGAGTATGACCGGCTGGATTACACGCTCTACCACCTTGCGGCGCGCGCCCGGTACGGGGCCGCCTATGTTGTGGAGGCGCTCCACCTGACGGATGAGAGTGTCGAGGCCGTTGCCGTATCCACAACGAAGATGAATCATCGTCGTGCGAAGAGCGAGGACATGTTGGCGGGTATCACCGCTGGCCGTTTCTCGCCGGACATGGATGCCGTCCGTTGCCCTCGCTGCCCGCATTTTTTTATTTGCGCGGCGACACCACGCGGCCCCCTCACGCTCACTTGAAGAGAGTCATTCGCCCGCTTTCCGGAATTGCGCCCCGCCTGCGATCAACGGAGTAAAGGGACGGACTCAGGCATGAAGCCTGAGCTCCCGCTCCCGGGAGCGCCTCCATTTCCGCTCTTGGTGACTCTCAACGATTGATGAGGTAGGACGGGGCGATCGACGCGTATCGAGCCGCTGCCAATCCAGAAACGCAATCGCCCACATTGGACAGGTGTGTGCAGCATGCCAGACATCGACATCTTCGTTCAGGGCGAAGGCTGCCCCACGATCAGCGTCATTCAGGTCAACCAGGACGCCACCATCGAAGAACTGGCGGTTGCGGCCATCGCGCAGGGGGCCTACCATGCGGCCGATGGGCATGAATGCCTCGTGTCCCTTGAAGAGGCGGATGAGCCGCTGACACCCGGTGTGACGCTCACCGCCGCCGGCATCGGCCACCGAAGCCGTGTCCATCGGCATCGTTGTCGCAAAATCCACGTGACGGTGCCCTGCAACGGGCAGGAGAAGTCACACGCTTTTTCGCCCGCGGCGACGATTGACAGGGTGACGCAGTGGGCTGATGGGAAGCGGGGCTGTGATCTCGACGACATCGATGCTGCCGAGCCTGTGTTGCAGGTCACTGGTATGCGGGCGGGCGATACTCACGCCCACTACCAGCCGCTCTATCACCAGCGAGTCACCACCACTCACCACAAGGCGATTCGCGGGGAGAGTATGCCCAGGCCGGTCACCCCTGATCGTAGATGGGAAGCGCTGCGCCAAGCGCGTGAGAAGCGCAGATAGGCCGATTTTCCAGACGGAGGCATAGAGTGTCAAGTCTTCCCTATCCCGTCAGCCATGACATCGACACGCAGGCTGAGCTCAACGATGAGTGCTACGAGTGGGCGTTGAAGGCGCTCAGCCCGAGTGATGCTCTTGCCACCATGGATGATCTGGTGGCGCAGATTCTGAAGTCACGCAATCACCCCTTAGATGCCCTCATGGTGCACCGCCTGCAGTACAGCACCACCAAGCATAGCGGCAAGCGCCCCTAGGTCAGTGCGATGGTCGGGGCGTCCTATGAACCGCTCATCGATGAGGCCATTGCACGGTTGGTCGAGGAGAAGTGGGCAGATATCAGCGCATCGGAGGATTAGACATGGAAGAGAACACAGCCTTAGCCCCCTCGCAGCAATCATTGCCGTCAGAGGTGATGGAAAAGGTCGTGATCGGTGGCGATCTCGCGGGCCTCAACGCGGCCCAGCGTGCTGAATACTACGGTGCGGTGTGCCGCAGTCTTGGGCTGAATCAGCTCACCAAGCCATTTGAATACCTGGACCTCAACGGCAAGCTCAGGCTCTATGCCCTGCGGGACTGTGCCGATCAATTGCGCCGGCTGCATGGCATCAGCATCTATATCGCCAACAGAGAGCGCACAAGCGATCTCTATGTCGTCACGGCCCGGGCCAAAGATCGTCACGGGCGTGAGGATGAAAGCACCGGGGCGGTTACCGTAGGGAACCTCAAAGGGGATGCGTTAGCCAATGCGCTCATGAAGGCGGAAACCAAGGCCAAGCGTCGGGTCACGCTCTCCATCGCAGGGCTGGGGTGGTTGGATGAAACGGAATTAGAAACCATTCCCCAAAGTCGTCCCATCGTTGCCCCGGATCAGGAAGCACCGGCAGAGGGGCACCCGACGACCGATCAAATCAGCTCCCTGGTCGAGATGGCGAGATCCTGCGGCGTCGATCTCACAAGCTTCGGGAATCACATGCGACGACTGATGCAGCTTGCTGAGGATACCAAGATTACCAAAAAGTTTCTGCGCGAGTCGATGACGATGGCGCAGTACGAGGTGGCTTGGCAGCACTACAACGAGGTGCTGAAAAAACATGTGGAGGAAGATGTCTCGGATGATCCTGCTGCAGGCGATGGTGTATCCCCGGGCGAATCCGAGGACCTCGTGGGTCCCGCAGAGGCAGGCCAACTGACGGACGCGTCCGAAGCGGCCTTCACGGCTGATGCGTTTTCCGACGCCACCTATGCCACCCCGCAACAAATCGCCGCGCTCAAACGCCTGGCGCAGCAAGTCGGCGACGGGGCCTATGCGGATGTGCAGGACATGCTGGATCACCACTCGGAGGGATTAGGCCTGGGCGTGTATGAGATCGTCAAGCAGCGACTCAGAGCCCGCAAAGCCGCGAAGAAGGAAGACACGCCGGTTCATCAACAAAGCTGAGCCGTTATCCGTACGAAGCACCGCCGGAGCCCCACGTCGTGGTGATCTCGCAGGTCTATACCGATGTTATTGTCGATTGCACGCCGAGCGATGTCATGGAGACCACACCGCGGCCGTCATAAGGCACGGCCGCGGTGTGGGGAGGACCCCTTGTCATGGCCTTTTTTCGCGGGATTTCTCTGCACCTCTGGAGCACCAACGGGCTGACGGTTGAGTGGCACGAAGGCCGTTAAGGCCCCTACTACGCATCCACGATGAAGACGGTAACCACTGCACGCTGCACGCCTTGCCCGAGCAGTTTCGCGTGCTCTATCGGACCATCGGCACTGGGCTGGGCCTACCCGTCGATCCACTGCCAGGCCCAGCCGAGGCTGAGATCATGTTTTAACCCTGGAGGACCATCCAATGGCATCCCTGAATCGCGTCTGTTTACTGGGTCGTTTGACCCGCAACCCCGACGTACGCCACAGCCCCAATGGCACCCCAGTCGCCGCCCTGGGGCTGGCGGTGAACAACCGCATCAAGCGCAGCGACGGCAGCTGGCAGGACGATCCCTGCTTCGTCGACGTCGTGGTCTTCGGCA
>JBKPCR010000010.1:0-10315 GCA_046727435.1 bacterium
GGGCTGATCCGAAGAGTCAGATGGACGAGGATCTGGTGCGCATGAAATCGTTCATCGAGACCGGCAAAGTGCCTTCTGATGCCGCATGGCAGCATGCCTAAGGCGTTGACCCTGGCAGAGCATTCAACGCCGACAGCGGCCTCAGTCACTGAGCGGCTTTCCCAGGGCCAGGATGGGCCGACAGACTGGAGGCGCAGATGATCGAGATCGATGGGGCGCAGCAGTCGGGTAGTGGCACCATCGTCCGTTACGCCGTAGCCTTCAGCGCCCTACTGGGGCAGCCGATCCGACTGCTGAACGCTCGGGCGAAGCGGGAGCATCCGGGACTGAGGCCGCAACACCTCGCTTCCGTGCTGGCCTGTGCCGAGCTCTGTGAGGCGAAAACCGAGGGGCTGTCCGTCGGCGCGCGTGAATTCACGTTTGTCCCCGGGGGGCGGATCAAGGGGGGCTCCTTTGCCTGGAACATCGGTACGGCAGGCTCGGCGACGATGCTCGCGCTGAGCATCTTGCCGCTGGCTTGCTTCGCGGACAGGCCCCTCACCACTCGTATTACCGGGGGTGTGTTCCAGGACTTTGCCCCCTCCCCTTACCACATGGAACATGTGCTGGCGCCGTTGCTCGCCCGCATGGGAATGCGTATGGCGCTGCGGGTCGTGCGAGCTGGTTACATTCCCAGGGGCGCCGGCGTCATCGAGCTTCACGTAGCGCCCACGCGGCGTCCGCTGCGCCCCTTGACGTTAATGGCACAAGGCCGTCTTCGCAGTGTCGCGGGGATCGCCTTCGCGAGCCACCTAGAGGGGCGCCGTGTGAGTGAGCGCTTGGCGCGGACCTGCGAGGAGCACTTGCGGCGATCAGGCATCTCCGCGACGGTCGAACGGGTCAATGACGCCGAGGCATTGCACGCGGGAGCGAGCTTGGCCGTGTGGGGGGAAAGCTCTACCGGGTGTATGATGGGGGCGGACCGTGCGGGAGCCCGCGGGCGTAGTTCCGAGGCCATTGGCCGCTTCGTCGCCGAGGCGTTACTGACGGATTTAGAGCGGGGAGCGACCGTCGACCGCTACATGGCAGACCAACTGGTCCTCTTCGCAGCGCTTGTCGAAGGGACTTCGCGCTATCTCATCCCGTTCCAGACCGACCACCTCGCGAGTAACCTGTGGCTGGCCGCGCAGTTCGGCGCCTGCGTCGGTTTGCAGGGGCAGCAAGTGACGATCGAGGGGCTCGGCTTCTGCCCTTGAAGAAAGCGCCGTGCGGGCGACGCCGTGCTGCTCACGACCCTCAAACCTGCGCCCGTTACGGTTCAGCTTCGTGTTAATTCTGCAGCGATGAGGCGCGGCAAAGCGTGCTGATCTTTGCCGCGCCAACGAACGGGTTAGCGGCCCACAGGTTCGAGTTTAACCTTGATCCAGCCTTCTTGTCGTTCGTCAAACGCTTTATACGCATCGATCGCCGACCCGAGCGCTTCATGCTGAGTCAGAATGCCCACCGGGTCGACCTCTCCGCTGCGTACCATGTCGATGAGCGTGGGAATGTACTTGCGGTGGTTGCAGTTGCCCATGTTAATGGTGAGGTTTTTATTCATCGCCTTGCCGATCGGGAAGGAACGGACCGCCTGCGGATAGACGCCAATGATCGACAGCGTCCCCGCCTTCGCTAGAGCGTCGACGGCCCAGATCAACACCTGAGAGGGGGCGTCACCCGGGCGCCATTGCGTCCCGTCAGGGCTGGCCTCCGGGGCGATCTCCTCGACCTCCTCTGCGAGCTGTCCCGCCTGCTCGCCTGCCTCTCGAGCGGCAGGGCCACTCTGCGGCCGCTCGGCATCAACCCCGACCGCGTCGATGGCACGGTCGACACCAATGCCGCCGGTGAGTCGCCGAATGGCCTCGACCGGATGCTCGGCATTGAAATCAATCACCTCTGCCCCTTGGGCCCGCGCCATCTCAAGCCGTGAGGGGATGCTGTCGACGGCGAGGACGCGGCCAGCGCCCAACATTTTGGCGCTGAGGATGGTGAATTGGCCGACGGGGCCGCAGCCAAAGACGGCCACCGTATCCCCGTTCGTGATCTCGGCGAGCTCGGCTCCGAAAGACCCGGTGGGAAAGATGTCCGACAACAGGATCGCTTCGTCGTCGATCTCGTCCGGCAATTTGACCATGCCGATGTTGGCAAAGGGAATACGAGCCTTCTCGGCTTGCAGCCCGTGGAACGGTCCGGTCATCTCCGGGCCGCCGAAGAATGCGGTACCGGCGTACTGCTTTCATGAGACTCCCTCCCCGTGTAAAGGTTCGCTCCTGCCCGCGCAACATTCCACGCATGCCTCGGCACGCTCAGCGAGGTGAGCGGAGCATGCGTCCGCGGGTGTGGAGCAGCTCCCAAATAGTCGTGGAACGGCATGCCTCTCGGCCACATCATCGGCGGTTTCGTCAGTGCCCACCGTCGCCGGCATCGGCTCGATGGATGACTCATGCGTCGACAGTCCATAGCGGTACGCAGGCTCGATGCCGGATCCTTTGCTCCTCTCGCGCACCAGGCGTGGACATGGGATCGACAGTCACCCCAGCATTTTGACGGCGTCAGAGCCCGTCGCCCATCGTTCTGAGAGGAACCCCCCATGACCCTTGCGAGCCCCTCATCGGGACGGCGTAGAGGCACGTTGGAAGGGGCCGGTGCTGTTGATCCTGGCGCAACCGCGGGGCCGTAGCCGCTCACATCAGGGTTCGGGGACGGGATCTCGCACACATCAACGTCACGGCTCTCCCTGCCTGCCCGAGATTTCACTGCGGGGCATCGGATGGCCAATGATGTCAGTATGTAATGCTCCGCCACTGCTGAGGTTGGGCAAGAACCGCACCGACGGGACGGCCGGCCATCTATGAGCGAAGGGTCTCCGGGCCATTCCTGAGAGCCGTTGGGGGGCGCAGCACCTCTTCGGGGACAGGCGCCAGGATGCGAGGTCTTTTCATCTTGAGAGCGCTGTATACTCCCGGACTCTTTAATTAAGAGGGCCATAGGCATCACCGGCAAAACCAAGCGGATCTTCCGGAGAAGAAGGCTGATTGGTATAGAAATTGCGCCGCTATCTAGCTAGGGAGCCTCGGCACGACCGGCTGAGGGGATAGGCTAGAGGGAGGGCAACCCTCTACCCTAATACCTGACGGCTTCGACCCTCTCCCGCCTGCGTCGGCCGGCCTCCCAGCGGCCCGTGCCTGCGGCCTCGCCCACCCATGCCGGGCCGTTCTGCTAGTCGTCATAGACAACCTGATAGGGCGGAATCCAGACGAAAGGAGTCGAGAGGATGGACAGAAGCGAAGCACCGGTCGACGCCACAGCAGACGTCGAGGCAAAAATCGAGCAACAGGGAGGATTGCCCCCTGGCATGTGCGGGACCGACGCGGCAATGGCCGTCCTGTGCGTCTTGGCGCAACGGCTGAGTGGGGGCGAAGCTCGGGACGAGGCAAGTTCGAGCGACTCCGCGAAGATATTGGAGTCGGCATTGAGCGGCAATGGGGCGGGGGAGAGGGCTCAGTAGAGCCTCACGCCGGCCGCTGAGGAGGGGGAAACCGTATGCCAGTAAAGGTGCAAGAGCAAGGCCACTACGAATTGTTTAATACCACGCATCAACATCGCATCCTGGTGTTGAATGACAAACAATGGTTCGCCTGGGTGCAAGGCCAGCAGGGTGAAATCCTGGTCCACTCCGATGCAGATCATCAGAAGCAGCATACCCTGCAGACAGGGCAGTTTTACCTCGTGGATTTCGAGGACGATCCGACGTACAAGGATATGCCGCACCTCTTCCTCCAAACGGACGACCGCTATGAGGAGGTGATGCTGCCGAATGGGTTACCGACGGAGCAAAACCACCAGAAGAAGGTCGTCAAGACCGATCATCGCCTGTCCAAGGATGAACTGACGGCGTACCTTAAACATCCCGCCCCGCCTGGCCCTGGAGAGGCGCGGATGGGCCGGCCGGGGGGCGGCTCGATGGCGAATGTGGCCCACTATCTGCAGGGGATCGATTTCCCCGCCGGGCGGCAGGACGTCTTGAGCCACGCCCGCCAACAGAATGCGCCCAAGGCCGTCATGGATCAACTACAGCGGCTCAATGACCAGCGGTTCTCAAACATGGCGCAGGTCATGAGCGCCATCGGCACAGGCGGCGAGCGGGATCAATCCTCAGGTCACCGGCTGCCGATCGCAGACTATGATGAGCTGACGGTTACCGAAGTGAAGAGCCGACTGGAGGGGATGAGCTCGGAAGAGCTGCAGGCGGTGAAATCCCATGAGGAAGAGCATAAACATCGCAAGACCCTCTTGGGTGAGATCGATCGCCGACTGTAATAGCCGCACTGTGCCCGGAGCCGCCTACGGACGGCGCGCGGTTTCTGGCCGCTCGGGGTATGGTGCGGCCACCGTACCCATGCAGAACCCAGGAGATGGCCGCCGACGGCTCAGGATTTGCGCTGTTCCGTGGGGTATGTTCACACAGCCTCTCCAACAGAGACATCCGGAGGGTCAAACGGCCCTGCGCAGAGGGAGGATAAGACTTTTTCGAAACAAAAGCGGTTGGGCCTGCAGAAAAATAGGTTGGATCGCTTTAACTGGCCTGCACCAGTTGCTGAAGACCATCAAAGACCTCTTTCATCTCACGGGTCGGCATCAGGCACAGAGTTCGATCCGTGTCAACGAAGCCCTGCCGGAAATTTTAAGGGGTTACGCTATAAGGCGTAACCCTTTTCAGTTTTTCAGGGCGCGTTCAGGACAGTTTTCAGCGAGTATCTCTCCTGTCGATCGCCTCACCCACTCAAGGGCAGCGGTGCCGTCTTGGCGTCCGATGCCGTCGGTCGCTGCCAGATTCATCGCGATCTTACGAAGGCACGCAGCAGCCCGGTCATCGGGTCGCGCTGCTGCCGCGCTAGCCGCTGAAAGATCGTCTTGAGGTTGAACGCGCTGGGGTCAAGATTCGGCGTCAGTTCCTGCCAGCGCAACGGCGTCGAGACCGGCGCGCCCGGCACGGCCCGTAGCACATACGGGGGCACCGCGTGGTGCCCCTTGGCGTTTTGCATGATATCGACGTACACCCGGTTGCCGCGCTTGGCTTTGCTCCTCTCAAGAGTTGCCCGGTCCGGGAGCGCGTCGACCATCCGCTGGGCAATGCCAAGGGTCCAGGCACGCGCCTCGTCATAATCGGCCTGCCTCTCCCAGGGCGCGAACACGTGCAGCCCTGTCTTCCCCGAAGTCTTCACGAATGCCATGCGGCCCTCAGCCTGCAAGGCGACGTGCAATGTCTTAGCGACCGCCACTGCGTCGGTGAAGCTGGCCTGCCCAGGATCGAGATCAAACAGCACAAAATCGGGCCGATCCAGGTCGGCGAGCCGCGAAAACCCGACATGGAACGTGAGCGTGCCTTGGTTGACGAGGTACAGCAACGTGGCCTCATCGTTCACTAGCACGTATTGTACTGGCTCGCCGCGCTCGCTCGGCAGCTCAACTCGCTTGATCCAATCGGGATAATAGTCGGGGGTACGCTTCTGCCAGAAGTGTGGCGCGTCCGGGGCCTTCAGGCCTTCTGGCAACCGCTCCAACGTGGCCGGCCGGTCGCGCAGGTGGGGCAGCAGCCGTGGGGCGATGCGCTGATAGTACTCGAGCACATCGCCCTTGGTGATCCCCGCCTCAGGATACATTAGCTTCTCGGTATGCGTATACGTTAGACCGTCCTTCGGCGGCACGGAGATCCGCCGGGTACCGGCTGGCGTGCGCGCCTGAGCGCGTGCGGAGGGGCGGGCGTGGGACGTGCCAGAATTGGCGCTTGCAGGTTCTCGTACGTTACCACCAAGTCGATTCTCGGGATGGGCAGCTGCATCCCGCATTTTAATGAGGAGCCAATGCTCCTTGCCTCCTCCTTTCCTGCGTAGACGGATGAGTGCGAACCGGCCCGAAAGTTTCCTGCCATGCAGCGCAATCTCCAGCTGGCCGGCTCCGATGCCCTCCGCCACCGTCTGCGGGACCGGCTTGTCTGCGAGCAAGTTGTCATAGGTGCCCTGATCCCAGATGGTCACCGTCCCAGCCCCATACTGCCCTTCGGGAATAGTGCCCGTGAACGTCGCATAGGCCAGCGGGTGGTCTTCGACCTGGACGGCCAAGCGTTTCTGCGCCGGGTCCATCGAGGGGCCCTTAGGCACAGCCCAGCTCTTGAGCACCCCATCGGCCTCCAGGCGGAAATCGTAGTGGAGCCGGCTGGCGTGGTGCTCCTGCACGACAAAAATTGGCTGGTGCCTCGTACCCTCCCTCTTTGGGAATGGCGATGGTTCCGGGGTCTTCGCGAAATCGCGCTTTTCTCGATACCTTTTGAGAGCCATGGTGGCATCTCCCGGAGCAGATGGCAGCGCTTGCCGGTCGAGGACGTTCTCGCCAGACTCGCCCCTTGTTGCGTTCTCGTCGTGGGGGAAAGCGACGGGCTGAATGCCTGTCTTAGGCCGTTCGCGGCGGCACTCGCGGGGCGTTTTGTCGGTGCGGAGCCCTTCGAAGCGCGGCTGGCGGAGCATCCCGTTTTGCGTCCACTCGCCAAAGGCGATCTCGGCCACAAGCTGTGGCCTGACCCAGTGAACCTGTGACCCGTGCGGCAGGTCTCCCGCATCAAAAGGCGATTCGCGCTGCTCCAGCGCGTCCAGACGCGAGCGCAGGTCAAGCAGCACCTCGCGCGTATAGCCAGTGCCGACTTTCCCGGCATAGATCAGATGCTGCCCGTCATCGCTGTAGTAGCCGATAAGCAGTGCCCCGAGGCCCACGCGCGACCGCTGCGGGTCGGTGAACCCACCGACGACGAATTCCTGCCGCCCAACGCACTTGACCTTCACCCACCAGGAGCCGCGCCCCTCGACGTATGGGCTGTCCAGATGCTTGCCAATGATGCCTTCACTCCCCTCACGGCATGCCTGCCGCCATAGGGCCTTACCTTTTTCGCCCTGATACATCGTCCAACGCACGTCATGAGACCAGTGAACGCTCTCGCGCAGGAGCGCTTTGCGGTCTTTCAGGGGCAATCTGCGCACGTCGTAAGCATCCACGTACAGCAGATCGAAAAGGTAGAGATAGGCGGGATGCTGTTGCATCCGGACCGCCACTTCACGGGCGTTTTTCAGATGGAAGCGCTGCTGCAGCACCCGGAAGCTGGACCGACCGTGCTCGTCCAAGCAGACCACTTCGCCATCAACGATCCCGGGTCGCGTCAGACTTTCCCGCAGCGCAGCAACCACGTCGGGGAACTGGAAGTTTTGTGACGCGTGATTGCGGCTGAGGAGGGTCAGCTCGCGACCATCGAAACAGGCAAGAACACGCAGTCCGTCGTACTTCGGCTCAAAGATCCAGGCCGGGTGGTCGAACGGTGCAGCTACGAGCGTACAGAGCATCGGGTTGAGCTGGCCTGGCATGGATGCGGGCTGGAGTTGCTGGGCCAACTTCGACAATGTGTCGCCAGCTGGCTTTCGGGATCGTCGGGGGTTTGCTTTTGTGGAACGCATCGAACACCTGTAATAAAATAAGGCAAGGACTCTCTATGGCCCTAAGCGAGGCCCAGGGAAGAATGCGTCACAGGTAGCCCTTTCCTCTGTTCGCTATCGACTGCGCGCAGCCGCTGCTGCCCTGCGCTTGCGGGTCTGGGCCGCCTTCTTCGCGGCGGCGGAGCGCGCGGCGAATGAGCGCGATGCGGCCGCTGCACCGCCCTTCTGGCCGCCCTTCTTCGCGGGAGCCTTGTTGATCTTTTGACCCCGGCCCGCTCCGCTCCTTTTGCCGCCGCCGGTCATTTTGTTCACAGTGGCCCAAGCGCGCCGCTCGGCCTCTTCTTCCGGCACACCACGCTTCTCGTATCCCGCCTCGATGTGCTCGGCCTGGCGTTCTTGTTTCTCGGTATACTTGGACTTATCTCCTCGTGGCATCTGTCAGTCCTCCTTGCATATGTGTTCAGTCGAGTCCTACGCTGCTGGCAAGACGAAGTAACCTCCAGCCTGTTCTGGCCACAGGTGGCCCCTCGATCGGGTTGATGCCCGGCTCATCAAGTAATAAGTGAGCAAAAAGAATGCCAGGATCTGTATGGTGTATAGCGGCGGATCAGCGTAGGGGTCGGATACACCATAAGCCAGACGAGCAGGGCCAGGTAGTGCGGCGGCTGCGGTGGTTCGATGAAGCCCGTGAGGAGTTCACGGAGCGAACGCCGGCTCTCTGCCCATGCGGGCGTCTGCGCCTCCCCGGCGTAGATCGCCACGCCATGCTCGGCAAGGAGCGGAACCCCTTCGCTGAACATGCCTTCAGAAGCGTGGTGAACGTGGTGATGTCTGCCGTCCTGCGGCGGAATTCGCCGATGCTGTCGCACCAGCCAAGCTGATGGCTCTGGCCCTCATCAGCCAGAGGCGGATCGAACAGCTACAGGAGTCCCTCATGATCCCCAGGCCGTCATAAAGAAACCGTCGATGATGACTGTCGTCCGGCCCAGGGAGCGACCACGTCCACCACTGATGACAGCGAGACGGAGCAGCTTGCGTCGGAGGTTCTCTTCGAGCTGGCGGAGGGCATCGCCACCCTCGCGGCCGATCGGAGCGTCATCTCATGGAATCCTCACGCCGAACGCCTCACCGGTTACACACTGGAGCAGATCAATGCCGTGGGGCTGGTAGAGATCTTTGACCCAAGGGAAGTCATGGACCATCTCCTGCGGGAGGCCCACGACGGCTTGACCACCTTCGGTGAGCGGTTGCGGCTCAGGCGGCGCGATGGCACTCTCGTGCACATGCATGTACAGTGCTCGCAGGTGCTCCACCTCCATGGCATTGAAGGACGGGTGGTGGTCATCATACGAGAGGTGGCCCTCTTGGAAGCATGCCTCCGACGCGATGCGCAGCTCACCATGCTCAGGCGCCTCGCGGGTGCCTTGGCCCATGAAATCCGCAATCCGCTGAATACGGTCTTCCTTCAGGTGGATATCCTCGACGAGGAACTGTTCCAGCCAACGCCGGACCACCAAGCCCAGCTCGAACAGTCCGTGCAGACCCTTAAGACGGAAATCACGCGCCTCAAGGCGCTCGTCCAGGACTATCTATCCCTGGAACGCCTCTTTGAGGTGCGCCGTGCGCCCGTGGATATAGGAGCTATGCTCGTGGCCTTTGGACAGGAGATGCAGACATCCTTGGCGGCTCAGGGAATCACGGTTCAGCTTGAAGGGATCGAGGCCTTGGGAGTGGGATGTCCTGCACCCGCCAACCTTTCGACGGGCCTTGCTCAACCTGGCGCAGAACGCGAGGGATGCCATGCCGCATGGCGCGACCCTCACGTTGCGAGGCTGGCGAACCGCCACCCAGATCCATCTCGCCATCGGTGATACCGGGCAGGGCATCCCAGCGGAACAGCTGCCTCTGCTCTTTACTCCCTTTCACACCACCAAGCCTGAAGGTACCGGACTCGGCTTGTATGTGGTGCAAGAGATCGTGGGAACCCATGAGGGCACCATCGAGGTGGCTAGTGAGCCGGGCCGGGGGGACGACAGTGACCATCACGCTGCCGCAAACCAGCTCACGTCAGGGCAGTGACTCAGTTTGAAATTTAGCGTCATTCCCGCGCAAGCCAGAACCTTGTAAAATCAAATGACTAGCAAGGTCCATGCTTTTGTAGGGACGACGAAAATGAGTCACTACCCACGTCAGAATAGCCTTGACAAGGGGTAAAGTAAGGTGGGAACGGAAGCCATCACTATTTCGCGACAGATTCTGGCAGGGCGTTGGCAGACTGATCTGCTGACGGCACATTTGCTGTCAGATCTGCACGTTACAGGGCGCCGGTGGTGTAGGTAATATTCTAGGTTGGCGCTCAGGAAGGAGTGTCGCCTCTCAATCTGAGACAGTCCCATGAGCTATCTTATCAATATGAAAGAGTGATGCCAGCATGCTGGCTACCCTTGTGCCGCGTGCTGTATGCAGTGCCGCCATGGTAAGATACGGGCATGCCTGGGCTGCGAGCGTTTTGGAATGGTTTTTGCGGCCCGCATACAATAGCTGTGTGGCGCGAATGGGCGCTTGGGAGAAGGTATGAGTTCCCGATGGGGTCTTCGAGCAGGATACCCTGATCTTTAGGAGAAGGGTGAGAGCGCCTACAGATCGGTGTAGAGGAAGGAGCCGCAAGCTATGGGGATGAACCTCGCGCAAAAGTTGATCGCCAGCCACCTCGTCGAGGGCCGGATGGAGGTCGGCACGGAGATCGGGCTCAAGATCGACCAGACGCTCACGCAGGACGCGACGGGCACACTGGTGATGCTAGAGCTCGAGGCCATGCA
>JBKPCR010000011.1:0-8981 GCA_046727435.1 bacterium
GCGCAACTCCGCTGCCAGGGCAGGTTTGGGCATAGAACCGATCAGCACCAGGAGAGCCACCACGCCAATGAATCTCTTCACAAGCGATCCCTCCTTTATGGTCTGAATTTAATATTTATCTCTTAATTTATATTTTATATATCTATATATATCATTTTCGCTGTGCTGGCGCTCGTGACATTCATTCCCCACCGATTACCTTGCCAAAACACCTTGTTATGATTAATTATTCTCATGGTATACTGACGAGCCTATGGCACAACCGTGGCTGAGGCAGGTGTTACGGACTGCCAAGGTATTGGTGCAGAGTCCAATAGTCATCCCGGCGAGGCTGCGAGCGAAATATGGCTTTCCCACGGCGACGTGGTTGGTGGGGGCGATGGGGACTGCAAGAATCCCACCGGCCTATGTGTTAGATAGCTTTACGATGCTGTCTCACTTTGGGGATGAACCAGGGGCCGACATGGTAGGACAATGATTGGAGAGGGCGCGGCATGGAAGGATCAAGCTCTTTCTGTCGTAAGGTAAGCTGGATCATGTAAGGGCGACCCGGCAGGTCGCCCTTAGCGCTACGATCATGCGAGTGGCGATGCTGCACTTACTGCTTCAGCCGTGGGTCCAGCGCGTCGCGCAGGCCATCACCGAACATGTTGAACGCCAGGACGGTGATGAAAATCGCGATCCCTGGGAAAATCGCGATCCAGGGGTTATCCTCGATGAACACCACATTGGCGCGCAAATCCCAGCCCCAGCTCGGGGTTGGGGGCTGCGTGCCCAGTCCCAGGAAGCTCAACGCGGCTTCGACGATGATCGCCGTCGCCACCTCTAGCGTCCCCAACACAATGACGGGAGCCATACAGTTGGGCAGGATATGCCGGAAAAGCACGCGTTGATCTTTGACTCCTACCGCCCTGGCAGCCTGGACATATTCATTCTCCTTGACCGACAGAGCCGTGCCGCGCACCACTCTGGCCTGCGTCGGCACACGTACAATGGCTAGGGCGATCACCACGTTGGTGACGCTGGGACCCAGAATGACGCTGATGATCAGGGCCAGCAGGAAATTGGGGAAGGCCACCCAAATATCAACCAGCCGCATGATCAGGTTATCCATGAAGCCACCATAATAAGCCGCGATGATCCCTAATGGGATGCCCATCAAAGCGCCAAAAATGGTGGAGACCACCCCGACATAGATGGAGATGCGGCTGCCATAGATCACTCGGCTCAGAACATCCCTTCCCATCTGGTCGGTGCCAAGCCAATATTGCCAACTAGGGCCCTGCAGCATATGCTCGGGGTGCATATCGGCGTAGCCGTATGGCGCCAGCACATCGGCCAGACCCGCCACAACGAAGACCAGGCCGGCGATGATCATGCCAAACATGGCTGTCTTACTACGTCGCAGGCGACGGAAAGTAACGCGCCACGCACTCGACGGCTTTTGGTCTCGCCCAATGATAGTGCCGTCCGCCCTCCACACGCCGCTGTGCTCGTCGATGGCCACTGCGGCCATGCTTTCATCCGACAGGGTTTGCTGAGCTCGCATACATTACTCCCTCCGCGTTCGGCGGTACTCGGTTTTTTTACTCGGCATTACGCTTCTGCCTTGCCATAGCGAATGCGCGGATCGAGGAAGCAATAGACGAGATCGACACACAAATTGGCCAATTGGAACACTAGCGCTGAGATCAGGATAAAGCCCAGCACCTGCGGGTAATCCCGATTGGTGATGGCGTCGATGCCATAGCTGCCAATGCCGGGCAACGCGAACAGCTTCTCGATGATGATCGCCCCGCCCACCAGGAACCCTACCTGCAGCCCGAGCACGGTGACGGCAGGGATCAGGGCGTTTTTCAGAGCGTGCTTATTGATGATGAGCGCCTCAGCCAATCCTTTAGCCCGCGCCGTGGTCACATAGTCCTGGCGAATGACCTCCAACATGCTGCCCCGGATCAGACGAGTGAGGATGGCCGTGCGCGCCACGCCCAGCGCCACTGTGGGCAAGATCAAATGGCGCAGGTTATCGATGACGCTCTCGCTCAGTGGAACGTAGCCCTGGACTGGCAGCCACCCCAGCCAGAGACCGAAGGTGAGGAACAGCAAGATCCCGAGGAAAAAGGACGGGATCGACACACCCACCAGGGCCAATGTCGAAGCCCCGTAGTCCCACCAGGTATACGGCTTCACGGCGGAGATTACCCCTGCTGGGACTGAGATGATGATTTCGAAGAACAACGCCAGGGCGACGAGCTGGAGGGTCAGGGGAAGCTTGTGCATAACCTCGTCGAAGACCGGTTTGCGGGAGAACATCGAACGTCCCCAATCGCCCTGCACGATGTGCCACAACCATTTGCTGTATTGCACGATGATGGGGTCGTCCAATCCCCACTCGGCGCGGAGCTTTGCCGCGATCTGGGCGTCGTACTCCTGGCCGAGCAGGACGTCGACTGGGTCGCCCGGCAACATCAGCAGCACGCTGTATACCACCAGTGTAATCCCGATAAACGTCGGGATGAGCAACATAAAGCGTTTGATCAGGTATTCACGCATGGATGAGACCTCCAGGCATCGAAGCAACTAGTGTTGAGTCCGAAGAGGCACTTGACTCATCACTCAGCCCTCATCACTCAGTCCTGTCTTCGTGGATGCCTCTACTCATTCAACCATGTCGTCTCCAACCGCACCTTCAAGCCAAGATCGTACACATAGCCTGCCCTTCGTTGCGGGCCGCCTGCAAGCTGGCAAGGCTGACCGTGACCTCCACCCTAATCTTGGCCAGTTGCGTCCCTAATCATCGGGGTATTCGACGCCCAGGCCTGGAGACGATCATGCAGCACCCCAAAAACATTGATAACACGTGCCTGGTTCGAACCATTAGCGCTCAGCCCGTTGTCCTCGCCTGCGCCGGCCAGCAAATCGAGTGAAGACAGTCCGGGAAATGACCAGGCAACGACTTGGCTGCAGCGGAGAGCCCTCCAAGAGCGACTCCTGGAAGGCGCTATAATCGGATAAGCAGCTGTCCTCGGAGCAAGTACAGGCGGGCTAATATATGGCGCATCTGTCCAGACCTCTTCGCTACGCAAAGTGCATGTATGGAGAGGGTGCCCCCTCGATCGCGAGCGCTATAATGACTTGAAGTCATGGGGAAGTCAATGGAAAATCCAATTGCAGTGGCAGGCGTGTCCAGCTATCAACGCCGGTGACTCGTTGTACACCCCTCTCTGGCTGCCCGGCTCCCATCGTGCTGGAGAGATGTCCTCGGACGCCTCCGCCTACTGCTGGCCTTGGGCGCGACGGGGACACGCAGGGAATGCCAGCAGAAACCGTTGATGTCGGCGCCAATTCCCACCTGCGTCGCATAACGCAATGTCACACGCTGCACCACCGCAAAGGTCCACGTCCGATCATGTATCGGACGCTATATCGAGCGCGGCGACTTCAGAACGACTGGCTCTTCCACTGTCCCTGTCAACCGCCCCCCACGCAGACCTTCAGCCTCCTGGCCGATCTCCTGTCGGAACGCACTGCACCGGAACGCCTCTATCTCGAGGCCAGGTTTGCCTCCTTGATGTCCTATGTGTCGACGATCAAGTTCTCGGAGAAGGGGATTCCCCTCGACGGATTCAATGCGACGTCCGTGCGCAACCCCCTGCGGGCGGTCACCCAACGGTGTGAGGACGAGCTAGGAGTATGAGCAGACGATGTTCGTGCAGGGATGCGAACGTGACTTGGGAAGAGCTGCCGCCGCCCGATTTGCCGCTGACGCTGAGGAGCCGCATGCCCTGCGTGACCCCATATTGAAGACCTTAGGAAAGCACGAAATGGTACCTCTGGCAGGCAATGTCTTCCGTGCTTTTTCGGTCTCAGGTCAGCTGTTTCCGGAAGGTCTGCTGCAGGATCTGCTTAAGCCCCGCCGCGATAGGGTTGCCGAGTAGCGCTCCGAGGAGGGGGATATCGCCTGTGGCGTGGACGTCCTGGGCATCCACCCACAGCTCCAGCCAGAATCCTCTCCCGTCAAGTCGAACCCTGCTATGGTCGGTAGACCATGCGACCTGGCGGACGAGTGCTCCGAACTGACTCATGACCTTGTCGACCGCCGTCTGCAGGCGGCTCTGCGCTTCTTCGAGACTCTGTCCGTGTCGCACTGATAGATTGATCAGGGGCATCGTTTTTCCCTCAGCATGGCGGGGCGATCCCAACACATGCTCAATGGACGAGCAGGGCACCTTCCTGTCAGTGGGGTCATCATGCTCTCATCAAGATGAGACATGGTGAGGCTATTTTCAAGGGTGTCCTTAAGGCAACGCTGTAGAGCCTCGGGGGAAGAAGTAACTGACGATAACCGCCACCCCAAGACGGCACTGTAATACATGCCAGCCTCGGATCTGGCGCAACGGCTCTACTGCAGAGCGGATATCGCGGGACTTCGGCAAGTACTCCGGCGCTACGGCGAGCCGTTGGGGTCCGTGCCAGTCGTAGAGCTGTGCGGCCGGGGTACAGACCCCAGCCGCTCTTTATGTAGGTTTCATGGGGGTACACATGATAGGGGTCTCCATCTTTGCGTAGAGTGGAGAGCAGATGCCTTCATGTTGTTCACGCGGGCGGGCAAGGCAATTCACGCGTCGAGGCTTGGGCACCTCGCTCGTTCTTGTTGCCCCATGAGCGTTTCTCACACGCGACACGCCCCTCCTCATCCTACCGGGCGCTGCTGCTGAATACGCGATCTCACCATGGCCACGCACAGTTTGTCGCTCGTGTCCGACTGCAGCAGGCCCCAACCATGACCTTCATCGATCAGGTCAAAGAACAGCATCATGTCAAGTCCTGAATCCGGGAACGACTCCAGAAGCTGATCGATATAACTCGCCTGCTGGGCTTCGCTGACTTTGCGCGTATTCCACCCCGTTTCCGTGAGCCAGCGTGGCTTGCCGATCATGCCTGCATGGCGCAGCATCGGTTCGATGGTGTTCTTCACGGTGCGCATGACGTTGCGGCCGTTGGAGGCATACACATGAAAGGTGATTACGTCGAGGAGAGCACCGCCGCCACGGTTCATGATCTCTCGCAACGTGGCAGGCTTGCCAGAATCCGGGCCACACACGAGGGCGTTGGGATCGGCCTCTCGAATAGCCCGCGCGCCATACTCCATCACGACGTTGACGAAAGATTCAATGCTACCATTCCATCGTGACTCAGGCTCATTCCATAGTCCCCATGCAGAGATCACGTTCTTGTAACGGTCAACGACGGCCCGCACGAAACGAAACACGTCCATGGGGTCGGTGGGCGGTGTGCTATTGTTGGGGTTTCCATTGCAGGCCCACGCGGGTGTATAAGCAATGGTCAGATAGCCGTTGAGGCCCACCTCTGTGAGATCGTTAACGAACTGATCGATGCCATCCCAGATAAACGTCCCTCGCTCGGGTTCTACGTTAGACCAGTTGACGTCGCCTCGGACCGTTTCTATCCCCCACAGCTTCACCTTGAGTAGGAGTTCTTTTCTGGCGAGGTGTGCATTGACACCAATGTGTCCATTGTGGTTCATGGATTCCTCCTTCCCTCGATCCTCCTGCCAATGCGGCGCCGATCGTCCTCAGTGATCCACACCTGATGACCATGGGCAGTCATGAGTCCGTATTGCAAAGCCGTCGCGGGAAAATGAGCTCCTTGTGACGCTGGCCAAAAACCCTGCGCACTAATAAGCCTAGCCGCTACTGACTTTAAACGGCTTTTGACGCGCACAAATAGGTGGCCGAAAAGGACGAATTTTGGCCAGCTCTTCTCGCAAAGTTTCGGTTGGTAACCCCTGGAATCCCGGTTTCTTCATGGCGTTTGGCCTTTCAGGCCGAAGTTGAAGGGTGAGGTCTGCTCCTCAGCAGCCAGATGCCGATGTGCCGGGGACGAGGGCAAGATTGATGCCAGCCCGACTGGTCGACACTGGATAACAGCAAATCAGGTGAGCATTGGAGTACAACCACGGCACGGTCCCCGACTAGGCTGCGTAGTTCTAACCAGTCATGGAGCGTTGGGAGTCAAGGGAAAATCATATTCGCACGTCTGGGTCTCAGGTTCCAGAAACGTACGCAGATCTGCACACCGGTGGTTGCATCCACTCCCCATGCAGCCATTGCAGTTCAGTCATTTTGCGATGTGATGGCGTTCAATTCCCGTCGTGCACACCAATCAGACCCCGACGGCGTCCCACAGATGTTCGTCACACTCCAGGTATTTGACCCGCTGCTCTGATGCTTGTCGATGTGATGTCCTCTATCGGCATTGACCTTACACGCACCTAGGTTTGCCCTTCATTCGACAGTGGCTCTAGCAGGCATGGTACCAGTTGAGGTATGATTCCTTCGATAATTCGATAATATGTTTCGCGATGGAGTCGATCTTACCCCTCGACTTGGCACCGATGGACTCATTGAGTGCGACACAGGTATACTGTGAACCGACAGAGCCATATGGTTATCCGATGATACCGCTCAAGTGGAACGCTTTGGGATAGCCTACACCGGTGAGTCCATTCCCGAGGGGTTCAAGCCCCTACAGCGAGGCAGAGACGCTGCCCATGATGAGTTGATGCCGCCTGAACGCATGACCATTCTGGGCCATTCTAGGGATGGATGCTGATGAGCTATGAGGCGATCCCTGGCGACGGAATTTACCTGCAAGCGCGCACCGCGTCTTCTGTCCCGCCATCTGTATGTCTGGTCCAACTGCGGTACGCCACGTTGCCCCACTTCCTTAGGGCCATCGCCGTGCATTACTGGTTCGCGGTGTTTGACGTGGACTCGCGTCGATGGCACCGTTGGGAGGTATGGCAGACCAAGAACGCCGGGGGCAAGAGCATCGGTCACGTCCATTGCGACCTGCGGCACCCGGATTGCGGGGTAGGCGGGGGCGCTTATCGCCTTGCAGCCGAATGGGACGGCAGCGCGGCTCGGGCGATTTATGCCGTTTTAACGAAGGCACACGACTATCCGCACTGGGACCGTTATCGCGCCTGGCCCGGCCCGAATAGTAATACCTTTGTGGCGTGGGTATTACGAGAGGCCGGTCTGCACTACTCTTTCGATCCACGGGCAATCGGTAAGGACTACATGGGCCTACTCGGCATGCGGCGATCTTCCAGACCGCCTTGTGCACAAGTGGAGACGCCCGTCCTCGGAGTCAGGATCGGCCTGCGTGACGGCGTGGAGGTGCATCTGCTCGGTTTGACCTGCGGTCTGGGGTGGTCGCCGCTAGAGGTATACACGCCCTTTGGGCGAGTGGGCCTTCGGAAAGACGTGCGCAGGCGACTGTGATAATGCGACCTATGGTACCATGACGAACCGCGCGGGGCAGTTCGTACTGCCGGACAACCTGGCATTGGAGCAGACCCGCATCCCCGCGGCGCGCTGCCAGAAAGGATGCCCAATGAAGCGGTTATGTGTGTACTGTGGGTCGCGCCCTGGAAGCCAACCTGACTATGCGGAGGCAGCCGAGAACCTGGCGCGCGCTCTGGTCAGACGAAAAATCGAGGTCGTGTACGGTGGTGCCAGTGTCGGCACCATGGGAGTGCTGGCGAACACGGTCCTCGCCGAAGGCGGTCATGTGATCGGCATCATTCCCCAGGCCATTGTCAACAGGGAAGTGGTGCACCGAGGGCTGTCGGACCTGCGTGTGGTCACGTCCATGCATGAGAGAAAAGTGTTAATGGCTGAGCTGTCTGACGGTTTTATCGCGCTCCCAGGGGGGCTCGGCACCCTCGACGAGGTCTTTGAGATCCTGACGTGGGGACAACTGGGCCTACATCGGAAGCCATGTGGCCTGCTCAACATCCGTGATTACTACTGAGGGCTGATCGACTTTCTCGACCATGCCGTTGCCGAGAGGTTTATCACCGACGTACACCGCGCCATGCTCCTGGTGGAGGAGGAGCCGGAGCGGCTGCTTGAGCACTTTGAGCGCTACCAGGTGCCTGCGGTGGCCAAATGGGTTGATCGCACGAGTGCCTAATCATCGGCGGCCGTATCCCTCGTGGCTGCGGCTGTAGTGCCCAGGGCTCCGTCGCCTCGCCCAGCAGCACCGTACAATGCATTGAAACACTCCCACATCGCTTCGGAGAGGACGAAATGGGCAGATCGACCACGAGGGTGCCTGGTCCGGAAGGGGGACACAGCCATGGGTTGGCTCGATGGAATAGTTGCATTGGTGACGGGCGGAGGCTCGGGCATCGGACGAGCAATTGTGGCGCGCTTTGTGGAGGAAGGTGCGCGCGTAGGCGTGTTGGAGCGTGTGTCAGACAGGGTGGAGCAACTGCGAACGGATTTCGGCAACGTGGTGGTGGGTGTCCAGGGTGATGTGACCCATCTCGATGACAATAAGCGGGCCGTGGAGGCAACGGTCAGAGCCTTCGGACAACTAGATACCTTTGTCGGCAACGCCGGCATTTTCGACAACTTCCTTCCCCTCCCTGATTTTCCTGAAGACAGGCTAGCCAAGGCTTTTGACGAGCTGTTCGCGGTGAATGTCAAGGGCTATGTCCTGGGAGCGAAAGCGGCGTTGCCCGCGTTGCAGACGACTGCGGGCTGTATGGTGTTTACGGCCTCTGTGGCAGGCCTCAACTCGGGTGGGGGTGGGGCCCTCTACACCGCCTCGAAGCATGCCGTTGTGGGGTTAATTCGGCAACTAGCCGTTGAACTGGGCCCCCTGGTCCGGGTGAATGGAGTGGCTCCAGGTGGCACTAGAACAGACCTGCGCGGACTGGCCGCACTCGGCCAGGACGAGCGATCGCAGTTTGCAGGCCCCGGTTGGGAGGAGCGGTTACGGACCAACAACCCTCTGCAGCTCGCCCTGCAACCCGATGATCTTGCCGGAGCATACGTGTTTCTGGCATCCAAGGCGAACGCCAAGGGCATCACTGGGGCCATCATGACCGTCGATGCTGGATCGACCCTCCGCATGCCACGTCGAAGCTAACCGGCGGCGTGCGG
>JBKPCR010000012.1:0-6293 GCA_046727435.1 bacterium
GGTGGGACCTTGTCCTCCGCAAAGGGCATATGGCGCCTGGCGAGTGGCCTCTCCGCGACGCGTGGCCAGGTTCCGGCGTTAGCGGCTTACGGCCCCGAGCACCCGAATGCCCAGGGCCATCTCCAGCCCTCACGACTCCCTACCCGGCTCACAGTGCGCTCCTGGACTGCTCATGATTTTCGCTTGACACGGGGCTGGGCCTGGAGTAATGACGAGCCAGCCGCTCCAGGCGTTCGGCGGGGCATGGGAGGCGTTGCTACACGGACATGAGCTGTGGCGGTCTCACCCTTCTCGAGCACGATGCCCAGCGGCGCGGCCGGCGCTCCGCAGGAGAAGCTCCGTCCGCGCGCCGACTCTGTGCCCAGGGTGGGCGCCTGGCCGAGCCAGTGCCCGGTTGTGCACCCCGACGCCGATGGGCGATTGGTGGCTGCCTCCCCTAGGAAAACCGTGCCGCGTGGAGTTGGGTGCGATGGGTCGTGAGTGATGTGGTCGTGGCGAGTCTCGTCTTTGGGCCGTCAAGGGTGCCCAGGGGCTCTGTTGAAATGCCGTGGCTGGTCTGGCTGCGTTTTGCGGCATCACCGGCAGTGGCTTCAAGGCCCGTGTGCGTCCCGTCGCGTGGGATGGCCACAGGTGGCAAGCCAGGTTGGCGCGGGTGATGACCTTCGCTGGGCTCTCAGGCACTGGGCCGTTACCCTCCCAAGAGGTGCTTGCCTGGACATACCCTCTGGGACATGGGGTGCAAGCCATCTGGAAAATGCCAGCGGTGCGCTACCAACACTCATGCTACAAACATTGATGCCACAACAGGGAAAGAAAGGAAGATGACGGAGGACCTGGCGTCCTTGCCTGCAGGCTGGGGCGCAGGTGGGTCACCCAGAGGTCTGGTGGTCACTTATGCCAGGCGATGTCGATAGTCGGCTCTCCCTTGATCCTCTCCAGAGACTCCGAAGGGATGAGGCGATGACATGAGGTGAACGATGCCCGCAGGTCTGTTACAATCGAAGCGGTACCCTGTGGCGGATCCGGAGGAGGCCGTCGAATTCTACTTTCAACAGGGCTGGACGGATGGGTTGCCGATTGTCCCACCCACCCCCGCGCGGGTCGAGCGCATACTGACGGGCACCCGACGCGATCCTGCCGAACTGATAGGGCTCATCCCGCCCAACCATGGCAAGGCCACGGTTGAGAAGATCGCCATTAATGCCGTCATGGCCGGCTGCCTACCCGACTATCTACCGGTGGTGATCACCGCCGTACAGGCCATCACGGATCCCCAATTCAACCTCCACGGGGTGCAGGCCACGACTGGACCTCATTCCCCCCTCTGCATCATCAATGGGCCCATGCGCCAGAGGCTTGAGATTAATGGGGGACCCAATGTCTTCGGTCCCGGCTGGCGGGCGAACGGCACGATCGGCCGCGCGGTGAAGCTGATCATGCTCAACCTGGGCGGGGCCAAGCCCGGGGAAATCGATAAATCGACCCTGGGGCACCCGGGGAAGTATACGTTCTGTATCGGCGAGAATGAAGAGGAAAGCCCGTGGGAACCCTTCCACGTCGAGCATGGCTTCGCCACAGACGTCAGCACCATCGCGGTGTTTGCCGCTGAGCCGCCGTTGTCCATCAGTGATACGACGAGCCGCACGGCCCGTGATCTCGTCGCCACCATGGGGGCGAGCCTGGCGGTCACCTGGAACGACCGCATGCACCTGCGAGGCCAATGCCTCCTGGTCATTGGCCCCGAACATGCGCAGACGATCGCGCGCGAGGGCTGGACGAAAGCCGACATCAAACGTTTTCTTTACGAGCACGTCCGGAAACCGCTTGGCGAGCTCCTCAGGGGGCCGGAGTGGGAGTTGGGGATGTCGCGGCAACGCTTACCCCCTTGGCTTGATACAGGCAATGAGCACACCTTGGTGCCCAAATTCATCAGCCCGGAGGAAATCCTCATCGTCGTGGCGGGCGGCACGGCAGGGACGCACTCCGCCTGCTTGTCGGGTTGGGGGAGCGGTTTTACCAGTCGTATGGTCATCAAGCCGATCGAGGTCTGAAAGGAGGATGCTATGACCGATGGACTGCGGGAGCACTATGAAGTGCTCGACCCCACGGATGAGGCCTCGCCGCTGGAGAAGAAACTGGCCAGCGCGGTGCCTGACCTCCAGGGGAAAGTGATCGGGTTTCTGGATATCAGCAAACCCAAGGGAGATATTTTTCTCAAGCGGCTCGAGGAACTGCTCACCGAGCGGTATCATGTCAAGGCGGTCATGCATCGGCGCAAGCCCACCTATACCGCGCCAGCTCCCCCTTCGCTACGGGAGGAGTTGGCCAGCCGCTGCGATGTGATCATCGAGGCGCTTGCCGACTGAGGGTCGTGCACGTCGGGCAGTGTGCACGACGGGATCGCCTTTGAAGAGCACCAGATTCCGACCGCCGTACTCGCAACGGAGGTCTTTCTCAACGCCGCGCGGGTCCAGGCACAGGCCCTCGGCATGCCAGGGTTTACCGTCATCAGCGTGCCGCATCCCGTGCAAAATCTCACCCCCGATGAGGTGCGGCAGCGGGCGGACTTCGTCATTGAGGAGGTGGTGCAGAAGCTCACCAGTCACGCCCGCTAACGGCAGGGCTGGACAGTGTACCGACCATGACGCTGGCTGAAGCCCGTGCGACCACGCGCTTCCATAATATCGCCGGCCGCACCGGCGACTGCACGGCGTTGGTCACGACCCGCCCGTGTCGCGCGCCCCACCCCACCACCTCGGAGGCGGGGCTGATCGGCGGGGGCCACGTGCCGATGCCGGGTGACGTGTCGCTGGCCCACCATGGCGTGCTCTTCCTGGATGCATGGCCCGAGTTTCGCCGCCATGTCCTGGAGGTCCTGCGCCAGCCGCTTGAGAAGAGTGTTCTCGAACTACAATCCCCCGCACGTCTTCGACGTCGCCGCTCTGGCCGCATTAGCGGCACGGGGGCGTACCGCTCTATAGGCTCATCGCCACATCTAGCCCGATCTCGCGCGGCTCTGTGGATCCCTCCGATTTCGGTTGACATAGGGCAGTGCCAAGAGTACAGACGAGCTATCCTCCACAGGGGTCGGGAGCCCCTGAGGACTGCTGGCCTGAGGATTTTGACGCAGCGGTTGAGGACTTTGTATGGCGTGCGGACGAGGTGATCCGATGTGGTCCATCGCACTAATCCTCGTGCTGACCCTCGGTCTTCCCATGGCGCCGCTGGCTGCGGTGGCATCGCCCGTGAAAGTGCCGCAGATCGGAGTGCTGAGCTCGATCACCCAACCTCTAGTACCCGATTGGAAGCAGCACTCGCCCTTCCTGCAGGGGCTCGGAGAGCTGGGGTGGGTGGAAGGCCAGACCCTCGCCATCGAGTGGCGCTGGGCCGAGCGGAGCGACACACGCCTGCGGGACTTCGCCGCCGAGCTGGTGCAGCTCAGGGTGGACGTCCTCGTGGCTTGGGATTCGGGAGCCATTGCAGCGGCCAAAGAGGCAACCGATACGATTCCAATCGTCATGACGGTGAGCGGCGACCCGGTCAGGGCCGGGTTTGTCGCGAGCCTTGCCAGGCCGGGTGGTAATATTACCGGGCTCTCCAATATCTCCCCGCAGTTAGCTGGAAAGCGCTTAGAGCTCCTCATCGAGGCGGTGCGAGGCGTGACGCGCGTGGCCATCCTCGGCCCACCGGCCCATCCTGATTGGGCAGAGAGCGCCGTGGCGGCCCAGCCGTTGGGGGTGCAGCTCCACGCCCTCAAGGTCCAACAACCTGAAGAATTCGAGACGGCCTTCGCTGCCGCCACGCAGGAGGGAACCCAGGCGCTCATCGTGCTGCCATCTCCCCTCACCAACCCTTACCGGCGGCGCTTCGCCCAGCTGGCGGCCAAGTACGGCCTACCCGCCATGTTCGCGTTGAAGGAGTATGTGGAGGTTGGCGGCCTCATGTCTTATGGTCCAAGCATTCCGGCCCTCTACCGGCGCGCCGCGACCTACGTGGACAAGCTCTTGAAGGGAGCCAAGCCGAGCGACCTCCCCGTGGAACAGCCGACGACGTTCGAGTTCGTCTTCAACCTGAACACCGCCCAGGCGTTGGGCCTGACGATTTCCCCGATGCTCCTGTTCCAGGCGGATGAGGTGCTCCGATGAGGCCAGTTGTGCGCATCGGGGCTCTAGCGCTCAGCGCCCTGCTGATGCCACTCCCCACCGACGCGCCGTGGAGCAAAGTGCCCACCATCACCCTAGCAGCTCTGGCACAGGATCCGCGCATCCCCCTGGCCCTGGAGGCGGTGGCATTCTGGAATCGCCAATTTGCCGAGATTGGTACGCCTTTTCGCTTGGGGGACGTGACCCAGACGACGGAGACGCTCCCCGCCGACTATCTCACCCGGCTCAGTGCCGCGGTGTTGAAGCGCGAGCCACCTCCCGACGCTCCAGAGCACGTGAGGCGGATGCCGGGGGATATCATCATCGCCCTGTCAGACGGGGACTTCATTTCGTTTTCAGCCAGGTTGCGATCCGGAGCGAAGGTGGTGGTTGGCATCCGGAGTGACCAGCTCTATCCGCTCAGTCTGCCGAATGTGGGGCGCAATGTCATGGCCCACGAGCTGGGTCATGCGATTGGTCTGCCGCATAACGCTGATCCGACGATGCTCATGTGTGGCCGGCCTGCGCCATGCCGCCCGGCGGTGTTCCAGTCGGACGTGGCCAGATTTTTCCCGCTGACGGAGGCGGACAAGGGCCTGCTGTTACGCCTTTATCCCCCGACCTGGACGTCGACCCGATGACCTCTGCACGGAGATGGGCGCTGCCCCCATGCCTACGGCGGCGAACACTCTCTGACAGCGATCGCTCTCATAGCCCTGGTGGCGGTGACAAGCGTGCTAGCGCCGTTCGCGGCCGCGACACCGCCAACGGGGAAATCCCGCGCCTCGGCTTTGGGCTAGGCTTCCTCGCCTCCGCCTAGCCCTGCTGTGAAGTCTTGCAGTACAGCCCGTGTGAACTCGGCGATGCAGTAGCGAAGGTGAAACTTATGCAGGCGTTCTGATCATAACGTCCTCTTGCACGGCCCCCCTGGGGCGGGCAAGTCGATGCTGGCACGGCGGCTGACCACCATCCTGCCGGCGATGACCCTCGCCGAGGCGATTGAGACCACGCGTATCCACCGCGTCGCCGGCCTGACCGGCGACCGTGCAGCGTTGGTCACGACCCGCCCGTGTCGCGCGCCCCACCACACCATCTCGGATGCAGGGCTGATCGGCGGGGGCCACGTGCCGATGCCGGGTGAGGTGTCGCTGGCCCACAATGGGCGCTCTTTCTGGAGGAGCTGCCGGAGTGAAAGGGGCATGTGCTCGAAGTGCTGTGCCAACTGCTTTGGTTCCGCTTAGAAAGCGTGTCGCACATAGGGTTGATATGGGCCAGCTAGGTTGTGTTGACGAATTCATCAGATGGCGATAGGGTTTCCTCTGAACTTTGCCTGTGGAGGAAACGACCTATGGCCATCCGTCTGGTGATCACCGACGCCGTTTGGGCTGAACTGGAACCCGTCTTGCGGACCATTAAACACTACGCAGGCAGTCCTCCTCAGCTCAATGACCGTATGTTCATTGAAGCGGTGCTGGATCAGGCGCGTACTGGTAGCCCATGGCGGGATGTGCCCGACGACTTTGGTCACTGGAATGCCGTCTATCACCGCTGTCGCCGTTGGGAAGCGCGTCCCATCTGGAAGCCCCTCTGGCAACACAGGCCACAACACGGCGGTGAGCTGGCCCACCAGGTCTTCATCGAGTCGACGATCAGGCGGGCCCATCAACACGCCGCGGGGGCAGGAAAAAAACCGGTGGACCAGACGCCCAGGCTCTTGGGCGCTCTCGGGGCGGATTTTCCACCACATGACCTGCCGCCGGCACCGATGAACACACGGGTGTCTGCCGAATCTTGACCAGTGGCGCGCGGCATGAGGCCCCGGGCTTCGAGCTGGTGTGGCACGACCTCCCGGCCCTCCCCGAGCTGGACGCAGCCGTCATGGATAAGGCCTATGACAGCGAGGCTATTCGGCAGGCGCTTCATGATCGGGGTGTGGAAGCCGTGATCCCCCGTAAGACGAATCGTCTTGAAGAGATCCCCGATGATAAAGAACAAGACAAGTGCCGCCAGAAAGTGGAACGGTTCTTCAACAAACGCAAACACTTCAGACGTATTGCTACTCGAGATGACAAGCTCAGTCGGACTTTTCTGGCCTTCATGCACCTTGTGGCAACCTGGATGATGATTCGGTAATTCGTCAACACAACCTAG
>JBKPCR010000013.1:0-12898 GCA_046727435.1 bacterium
AGAGCTGATCGAGGTGGTGTCGCGGTATTTCGAGGTCGATCACGCCACCTTAAGCATGGATGTCCAACGCACCAGGGAGTCTTGGGCCTTGATGGTCAACCTGCCGCTGCGCCGAGCGCGTTCGGCGTCGTAGTGGTTGTCCGCTACGGCAGACTTGAGAGCGCCTCGTAGAACTCAGGGACCCAGTGCATGCCTCGTGCAGCAAAGCGGATCAGGCCCTCTTTGTCCACCACATAGACTGAGCGCTGCACGGACCGATCCGGGTTGAACGCCCCATATTGTAAGGCAACCTGTCCACCTGCATCGTGCAGTAAGGGAAAATTCAAGCCGAGCTGTGTGCAGTAGCGCGCATGCTCCTCGACGCCTGCCGGATTGATCCCCATCACCACAATGTCCAACCCTTCCAACTCAGGCATATCGTCCCGCAGGGACGAGAGTTGCCGGTTACAGTCCGGTGTATTATCGCCCACATAAAATATGAGCACTACGTGCTTGCGTCCCCTCAACGCGCTGAGGGTCAGCGGCTGTCCATCGGATGCCGGTAGCGTGAAGTCCGGGGCTTGGGTCGCAACAGGAAGGAGATCTGGCACGGTCATCGATCCTCCGGCTCCTCTCATACTCTCGCAATCATGACGTCACCTCGTCGGATGGTCTGCCCCGACAGGAGGTATGAAATAATTATACGCTGAGGCAACATAGGAGAACAAGATGGAGCGTCCCCAATGGCGACGCCTAGCGGCAACCTTAACTTCTGGCGGAGACCACCTGGGTCACCAGCGCTGATAACGGTTGTCGGGCGCTATGCGAATGGGATAGACTCGACCACGGCTCAGTGAGGGTGTACCGCTGGTGGGCGACTGCGTGGATGGCCCCGGCGCCGGCTGAGACGCGGGAAATGCCATTGCCTATGCGCTCGGAAGTTGGGGCGACCTGGTTGCCGTCTTGATGACGGAGTATGGACCTGTAACGCAAGGAGGAATGCCTATGGTGCAAAACATCGATCATGTTGTGATCGCTGTGAACGACCTCAACGAGGGCATGGCGCAGTACGAGAAAACCTTCGGACTGAAGCCTTCACGCACGGGCGAGCGCCCCGACGACGGCTTCAAGAATGCTTTCTACGACCTGCCTGGGGGGGGATTCCTGGAGCTTGTTCAGCCCACCGACGCCACCGGTCCAGTCGCTAAAGGCCTGGCAGCACGCGGCGAGGGAGTATATTTGATAGCGTTGGCCGTTGAGGATATCGAAGCCGAAGTAGCGGCGATGCGCGAGCGCGGAGTCCGGCTCCTTGGGGATCCAGGGCCGGGTCAACCGATCAGCCGCGTGGTCTTCGTGCATCCACGTGAGACCAAGGGAGTGCTCGTACAACTGGTTCAACGTAAACCTGGGATGTGAGATCATGGCGGCGCTGGTCTATTTGTTCCCTCTCCTGTCGGGGGTTTGGGCGCTAGGGGAAACGCCCAAACGATGTCCCCTTTGCCTCTGGAAGACGGTGAGGATGAGGGCCGCTGGGACTTGTCGGGCAGTTAAGTTTCCCTCACCCCCACCCTCCTCCGGCGGGAGAGAGGGGAAAGAAAGGAAAACAAGATCATCGGACGACTGCAGATCGCAGACTGATGCCAGGGAGGAGCAACGATGGAATTTGGATGCGTGTTCCCGAATCGTGGACCGATGGCTACCCCAGCGAACCTGGGGCGTGTGGCCGACAAGGCTGAGGCGCTCGGTTACGATACTGTATGGTTTAGCGATCATATCGTCATTCCGACCGAGGTCAAGTCATTCTATCCTTACGACCCCAGTGGGAAAATGCCCTTCAACCCCTCTGAACCGTATTGGGAGCCTTTGACCGTCATAGGGTATGTGGCCGGGCGCACGTCTCGCCTGCGTCTGGGTACCAGCGTGTTGATTCTGCCCTACCGCAATCCGATCGTAACGGCGAAAATGCTCGCCACCCTCGATGTTCTGTCCAATGGACGCATGACCCTGGGTGCCGGCGTGGGATGGATGGAGGAAGAATTCAAAGCCATCGGCCTCGACACCTATTCCCGCCGTGGCGCATACAGCGATGAATGTATTCGCATCTTCCGGGAGCTGTGGACCAAGGACAATCCCTCCTTCGAGGGGGAGTTCCATCAGTTCTCCAATATCCGCTGTGAGCCGCGACCGGTGCAGCCGGGCGGCCTCCCCATCTGGATCGGTGGTCATACGCCACAGGCCATCCGGCGCGTGGCCCGGCTGGGCGATGGCTGGCAACCACTCGTCCAGCGTCCGCCAGCGGACCTGCCGCCCGCCGAAATGCAAGAGAAAATCGCCCAACTGCGAGCCTTCGCGCAGCAGGCCGGCCGCGACCCACAGCGCATCACTCTCGCCATGGGCTCGTCGATCCAGTTCATCGATGGCGCGGCCACAGGTCCGCGTAGCCTCTTCACCGGTACGCCGGCGCAGATTGTCGACACACTCCGACGCTACCAGGAATTAGGGATACAAAATTTTCGCTGCGATTTTCCCAGTCTCTCGATCGACGGCTTGCTCCAGGCCATGGAGCGCTTTGCGACCGAGGTTCGACCGCAGTTCGCGTGAGCATCTCTGCCAAGAGGGGGGTACACCGAGATCAGGGGCAACCCATACGGCGTCATCATTTTGTCACAGGGTTTGTAGCCTAATGCACAATCCGTTGCACCTCTGCCGCCCGGATCGGTTTATGGGGGTATGCTCCACCCCCTTGCTCCAGAAACACTCGCGCTTCGGGACTCAGCGTATCGCCTGTGACGAAGATGATGCGTGGCCGTAACTGCGGATAGTGTCGCGCCAGTTCCTAATAGAATTCCGGCCCATCCAGCTCTGGCATGCGCAGATTGCACAGGATCAGGTTAAACGTCCGCTCAGCTAGCTTGGCCAGCGCCAGGCGCCCATTGGAGGCCGTCGCCACTGCATGGCCGCTACGCGACAAGACATGGCCCAGGGCGCTGGCGATGCCGGGTTCATCATCGATGACCGGAATCGCAGCGGTACATGCGGGGCTGGGCGACAGGACCTCGTCCCTAGGGGAATCTGGAAGGGCGCTGCCCCCGACACGACAGGCAATTCCACCGAGAAGACGGTCCCCTGTTCAGGATGGCTCTGGACACTCGGCGTGCCCCCGTGCTCCTCAACGATGTCGCGGCAGAGAGAGCCTCAGGCGAGCGCCTATGCCGTGCGGCAGTGTCGCCCTGGCGGCATTGGCATGAGCATTGCTCTTCTCTGCAGTGAGTGACATCGTTCCCGTCGACGCTTTGCCCCGGCATTGGGCCAGATAAATCGGCAAGGTGCCGAGGGCTCACTGCGGCAGACCGCCATTCCGTCTCACCTCCACGGTGGTGCACGTCAGATAAGGAGGTATACGATGTTGTATCCACTTATCCTCTGGTTACTCGGAGTGCCACTGGTGCTGATTATCGTATTGATGCTTCTGGGTATCGTCTAACCCACTGGTGGACGTTTGCACAGCGGACGGGCTCCGTCAGTGTACTTTGGGACCGTCCGCGCTGTGTCAGGAGCGGCTTGCACACTGCCGGGCTGCACCCAGTGAAGGGGAGGTCGCAGCAGGAGGAGTTGCAGCAAAGTTTGTGTACTCGAGTCCCTGCCAGGCGTGAGTCGTCGCAATTCATCGTCATTCCAGGAGGCCTGTGTCAAGGAGAATGAATCCATTGCAACGCTGCGGTGTTGCCGGGGATACAGTGGGGCAGAGCTGGGCTCCCCAAGAGCGGCGCCACCGTTGACATACCACTCTCGGGGATCTTCAACATCGATGTGGTCACACCGCTCGTCCTCGTGACATCATGCCTAGGACCAGCATGACGACGAAGACAATCAGGAAAAGGAAAAAGAGGAGCTTCGCGATACCTGCCGCTGCTGAAGCGATCCCACCAAACCCGAACAAAGCTGCCACCAGTGCAACGACAAAGAAGACTACGGCCCAATACAACATAGGTTATCCTCCTCTCGTAAATTGCCACTTTACTCATGTCCCTATAATCGGAGCGACTGGGCTCACGATGTTGAACCCCCGTGGCTAAGAATCCCTGTGCCCCTGCAGGTGGTGGAATGGCTCACCATGTCTGCCTGGCGCACCATCTGACCACATCGCGAGCACTGAATCAGGGCGTCCGGATACCCAGCCTCGCGCTGATCAATGCGCTCCTCCTCGCCAGCTAGCCTCCCTGTCCACGCACAGGTGCGCCCTAGGAGAAAGCCCAGGCCCATACCTGCCATTAGCGATGGCAAGGGATGGCGACGGATGAATTCCGCCAACCCACCGGGGAGTTCGGGCAGCAAGGTACCTACCCGAGCCACGGTATCGCCGATGCTGGTTGCCGCTGTTGCCGCGATCTTCTGAGCTGTGGTACCCGCTTCGCCCGCTGTCTTTGCGAACGTTGACGCAACCCCATGGGCAGCACTACTTGCTGCCTCTACTAGGCGGCCGCCCTGCGAAGTTTCTAGCGCTTTGTAAAACTCCGCCAACTGCCGATCCACCTCCTGCTCAGCCCTTTCACGTGCATACCCGTAGCGTGCCTCGATTGCCCGCACGAGCCGCTCTTTCTGGCCAGCCACCTGATCGAGGTCGGCATCGATCAGCCGATCCCACCAACTTTTAACCTGCTGCCGTATGTATGGCCACTGCTGGGTGAATATTTCTGGCGTGTTGGTAGATTGTTGCGTTGGCCTCTCAGTGGTTTCCATAAAGTGTCCTCCTGTGACGTGACCCTGTTGTTGGACATCTCGATTGTACAAGCGGCCGCTCGGCCGTGGCTTCCTGGGTCATACTCCGGGCTCCACTGTGGTAGGGCCCTCAAGAAAAAGCGAGTCAAACGGACAGAAACTCTCATCTTGAGTCGGTATTCACAGATTGAGCTATCGATTTGAGAAATCCTCATCCTACCCACCGATTCTCCGTCCACGCTTTGGAAGCCCTCGGGTCGGCGACATCGGGGCGGGCTCTGTCTTTCGGCCTAGGCCCTATATGGTGCGCTCGTTGGCAGCGCTGAACCTCCCCAATGTGCCCTGGGTTACGACCAGTAGCGTTCTGCTGTGCAGGAAGAGAGCAAAGGATGTGCCAGCTCCTGACATACTGCTTCTGCTACGGGCAGTTTATCCGCATTGGCGAAGGTCTGGAGGCGCGTGATGATGCCTCCCAGAGGCATTTCACTGGCATCTAGATTGCACTCTGAGTCACCTAGTGCCGTCTCCACATGTGTATCCAGCGCGCGTCTATCCACATGCAAGCATCACAGGAAGGAATTGACGACCATGTCGCCAGGGACACCGATCGCACACGTCATCATGAATCGAGATTCAGGCGCCGACAATAAAGCAGCGCTCACCACCGAGATCGAGACGGCGTTCACGGCCCACGGCTGGCAGGTGGAATTCGTCCTAGCCGGCCGGCGTGACTTGCGCAGCCGGACGCAGCAGACCGTTGCCCAGGCCCCGGGCGCCATTGTGGTGGCGGGAGGTGATGGCACCATCAACACGGTTGCCTCGGCTTGTGTGGAGGCCAAGCGGCCCCTGGGCCTCGTGCCCGCCGGGACGTTCAACTATGTCTCCCGCAATCTAGGAGTGCCAACTGAGGTGTCTCAGGCGGTATCAGTGATCATCAACGGATGGGTTCGCCAGGTCGATATTGGAGAGATTAACGGCCGGCTCTTCCTGAACAACGCCGGCATTGGCCTTTACGCGCACATGCTCGAGCGGCGCGAGCAGGACAAGCGCCGCTTTGGCCGTCGCCGTGTGGTAGCCTTCTTTTCAGGTGTGCGATGCCTGCTGAGCTCACATCCGCTGTATGCGGTTGAGTTGCTGGCGGATGGACAAACAGCGCGACACCTGACCACCACGCTGTTCTTCGGGTGTAATGCTCTGCAACTGGAGGACTTCAACGTCACCGCCGCCGAGTGTCTACGCCACCAGAAGCTGGCCGTTCTATCGCTGAAGCTCCACAGTCGATGGGAGGTCACCGTAGCCGCCTGCGCGGCGCTGATGGGCAGGCTGGACGAAGTCTCTACCACTGAGGCCTTCTGCGCCAGCACCGTGCGTGTGCAGACCCGGCGGCGAGCCCTGAAGGTGGCCATCGATGGCGAAATCGTCGTCCTGCGCTCGCCGCTCGACGTGACGCTTCACCCGGGCGCCCTCCAGGTGTTCGCACCGGCCGTGGAACATAGCTGAGCCACATGGACGGGATGGCCTATTGCCTCGAAACACTGCACCCTCTTGCGAGCATCATCCCCCCTACCAGACCTACCAGCCTTCTGAGATCAGGAACGCCTTGCGGAGACGGCGCCGAGAGGCTATGCTGCGGCGATGTTGCCAATCGGAAGCATCAATGGAGAATTGCAGCAGCGGTCATCGCCGATGAAGGTCAGCGACAGAGGATTGCTCTGCAGCTCGTTACACGACAGTAAGGAGACCAGCTATGCCCGTATTGTACGAAAAGCGCGATCAGGTAGGCATCGTCACCCTCAGCCGTCCCGAGGCCAGGAACGCCTGGGGTCAGGACTTCACGGACGGGATCGCCGAATACCTTGCGACAATGGAAGATGATGATGAGATTCGCTGCGCGGTCTTGACGGGCGACGACAGGGGTGGGGCCTTCTCGGCGGGCGCCAACCTGAAAAACCCGCAGACTCATACCTTGACATCGACGGCTGAGTTTATCAAAAGCCTTCCGAAGCGGAAAGACCGCCAATTCGAAGTACTGTCGAACTTCCCGAAACCGCTCATCGCTGCCGTCAACGGCTATGCCATCGGCGTGGGCTGCATTGTGACCTTCTGCTGCGACCTGCTGCTGGCGTCGGAGCGAGCGGAATGGCGGCTGCCGCAAGTGCCGCTGGGGATTTTGCCGGCCTACGGGGGGGCGGTTCGGCTTGCCCGCTGGGTGGGGAAAGGACACGCTATGCGGTTGGCTATGGGTTTCCCGCTGAAAGCCGATGAGGCCTATCGCATTGGTCTCGCCCAGTGGTTGGTCCCGCATGAAGAGTTGCAAGCCAAAACCATGGAGGTGGGCGGGTATATCGCCTCCCTACCGCCGCTGGCTGCGCAGATGGCAAAGGAGTCGCTGAATCGCGGATTGGACATTCCCAATCTCTCGGATGCCTCGCTGGTAGACCTTTATCGATTCATGGCCCTGGAGGCAACCGAGGACAAAGACGAAGGCCATCGAGCCTGGCGTGAGAAGCGCAAGCCAGTGTTTCGCGGCCGCTGAGACATGGGCTACGTCGCGGCGCTACAGGCCGGGAGCGCTCAAGGAGTGAATGGACGATTACGGCTGCTCGAGCCCAAACGCTGCGGCACGACCGCCGTAATCGTATGTGGTGTTGCGAGCCTAGTTCTTCATATACTCAGGGGAGCCCTGGCAGGAAGTAGTCCGAGTTGTGCTTGAAGACCGTCTTGACGTTCTGCGCTAGCCAGCCTATCGACCAGCCAGCCATAGGGTTCTCTGAGGAGAAACTTCATGGTATACCGGTCGACGACGTCTATCACGCCCTACTGATACCGAATCCGCGGGTCCAGGTAGGCATACGTCATATCCACCAGCAGATTGATGAAGACAATGGTGGACGCCAACAGCAGATTCAATCCCTGCACGACCGGATAGTCGCGCTGGTTGATGGCATCGAGCATAAAGCGCCCCATCCCCGGCAGGCCAAAGATCGTCTCAAAGACCACCGCCCCACCCGCGATCTGGCCGATCTCGATGCCGATGATGGTGACGACCGGAATTATGGCGTTCTTCAAAGCGTGCTTCACCACCACCCGTCTTTCGCCCATCCCCTTGGACCAGGCGGTACGGATATAGTCTTGCCGCAGCACCTCCAGCATCAGCGCCCGCGTCAGGCGCATGATGCTAGCGGATGCGCCAAACGCCAGGAGGATCGCGGGCAGGATGAATTGGCTGATGTGCTGCCAGGGACCTTGTGTGAACGGAGTGAACTGCAGCGGGGGCGCCCATCCGAACCAGATGGAGGCGAACACGATGATGATGGTCGCTTTCCAGAACCCGGGCGCCGACAACCCAATGATCGCCAGGCTGCGCGCCGCGTAATCCTTCATGGTGTCCTGCCGGATCGCCGCCAGTACCCCGATGGGCAAGGCCCAGCAGAGCCCGAAGGCAATCGCCATGGCACCCAGCTCGAAACTAACGGGCAGCCGGCGAGCAATCTCCTCCAGCACCGGCCGCTTCGTCCACAACGACTCTCCCAGGTTGCCCCGGACGACCTGGCTGAGCCAAATCCCATACTGCACGTAGATCGGCTGGTTGAGCCCGAGCTTGGCCCGCAGAGCCTCCAGATCTTCCGCGTAGGCTTTCTCCTCAAACATTAACACCACCACGTCGCCCGGGATCAGGCGCGTCAGGGAGAACACGATGATCGACACCAGCAGGAGTGTGGGCACGACCAGAAGCAAGCGCTTGAGTACGTATTGCCGCATGGTCTATTTCCTCCCTCCCCCCACCCATCCCTTCCCCCTCAAAGGGGAAAAGGCATGAAGAGGGTGACTTATCGATCTAGCCACAGCGCGGCGGCGCGAGTGCCGTAGTCGAAGCTCTGGTTGGGCGAGTAGTTCTTCACGTATGGTTGCCAGGTGCCCGTGATCGTGTTGGAGTTCAGGTACACATAGTACTGCTGCTCCGCCTCATAGCGCTGAATATCGTGGATGAGCTTCTTGCGCGCCTCCAGATTCTTCGTCCGCCGTTGTTCCTTGACCATCGCCGAGAGCGTCGGGTCATTGACGTGGCCGGTGTTCAAGGAGGAGTCGGCGGCATAGGCACGATACAGCCGGCGATCCGGTTCCCAGGCGATGCCGATAGGACCCCGAATCATGCCCTCGTACTTGCCTTGTACAGTGGTGGCCACATATGCGCCGTGCTCCTGAGTCTTGAGCTCGGTCTCAATGCCGACGTCTTTGAGGTAGCGCATGATCAACTGCGCATCGTCGAGGAGGTCGCGCCCATACCCAGAGCTCACGATGAGCGGCGTCTTAAAGCCCTTCGGGTAGCCAGCTTCCGCCAGCAGGCGCTTGGCCTCCTTCGGATCGTACTGATAGTACTTCGCCCCCGCGCCGAGCTGCTCGATGGGCAGCGACCACTCCACCAGGCCGCGGGAGACCGCCGAAATCGGCTCGCCCCGGCCCCAGACCGCCTCGATGAGGGCCTGACGATCGATGGCATGGGAGATGGCGCGCCGTACCCGCACATCGTTAAAGGGCGGCATATCGGTGCGCATGGTGATGGCGCTTCCCGACTGCGATTGGAAATCCTGGTACCTCAAGTGGGGGTGAGTCTTCTTGAGCGAGTCCAGATCCTGTTGCCGTACGGCCCAACTGGTCCCAGGGCCACAGTCGATCTGCCCGGTGCGGTACATGGCCAGGCCGGTCGATTCGTCCGGGATGACCAACCATTCCACCCCATCCACATAGGGCTCGCCTTCGCGGTAATAGTCCGGGTTGCGTGTGAACACCGACTTCACGTTCGGCTCATAGCGCTCCAGGATGAAGGGGCCGGTGCCAATAGCCGTCTCTGATTTTTTGAAATCGCCGTATTGCTGCGCCACCTCCGGGGCGACGATCCACGTACTCGTCGGGTAGGCCAGCACACTGATGAACCAGACAAAGGGCTCTTTAAGGAGGAACTTCACGGTGTAGCGGTCCACCACCTCGATGCGGTCCACGGAGTCCAGCAGATAGCGGTTCCCATTCCCCTTTTCCGTCAGGAAGCGGTCGTAGGTGAATTTGATATCGTCGGCCACCAGCTCGCGGCCGTTGACAGGTGGCTTGTTGTGCCATTTGACCCCTTGGCGCAGATAGAACACATAGGTGGTGTCGTCGAGCTCTTCCCAGCGTTCGGCCAGATCGGGCTCGACGATGAAGCGACCCGGATGTACATCGCCGCCGACTTTATGCCGTACCAGCTTGCTGTAGACGAAGCTCAGGGTGCTCTGCGTAAAGTTCGCCGTCGCGATATGGGGATCAAAGTGCGGAGGGTCAAACCCTCGCACCCGCAGGATGCCGCCGCGCTTGGGGGACTCCGCTTCCCCACCCCAGAGCGTTGGCGGGTCATACAAGGGCCAGGCGGACACCGCCATCCCGGCCGCAAGGCCGGCTTTCAAGAGATCGCGACGGCTCAAACCTTGAGCCTCTTGGGAATTGCCATGCTGTGCGTCCATGGGTACCCCTTCCCTGGCTGGATAGACTGGTGATTGAAGTCGTCCTAGGTCGCCCACCTCTGGCTTCCTCACCTGCACCTTCTTCTCTAGAAGGAAACCACGAGAAACGCATAAGGTGAGGAAGTCTATCTATGGCAAGCGTCGTCGTCCTATCTTCGCATGAGCTGGCTGCCGCGCAACCGTGGGTCCAGGAGATCCCGTAGCGCATCCCCCAGCATATTGAACCCAAAGACCGCAAGACTGATCGCCACACCCGGCCAGATCGCCATCCAGGGAGCCTTGTACATGTATGAGCGCCCCGACCCACTGAGCATCTCGCCCCAGGAGGGATACGGCGGCGGCACTCCGAACCCTAGAAAGCTCAGCGTCGCCTCGACGAGGATCACGGCTCCCAAGGCATTGGTGGCAACGATGATGATCGGGGCCATCACGTTCGGCAAGATGTAGCAGAGAATAATCCGCAGGTGGCTCGCCCCCACTGCCCGTGCCGCCTCCACGTACTGGTTTTCCTTGGCCGCCAGCGTGGCGCTGCGGATAACCCGCGACCTGTTAGCCGATGGGACAATCCCGAGTACCAGGATAACGTTCAGCAGTCCCGGGCCCAACACCGCCATGATGCTGAGCAAGATCACCAATGGAGGAAACGCCATGGCTGCATCCACCACCCGCTGGATGAAGACATCAACTTTTCCGCCGAAGTACCCGCTCGTCACGCCCAAGATAGTTGCCAACAGGATACTCAACGTCACCGCCCCGAAGCCCACCGTCACCGAGATGCGTGCACCATAGATGATGCGGCTGAAGACATCGCGCCCCAGGTTATCGGTGCCCAGGTAGAACTGCGCACTAGGGGGCTTCAAGCGCTGGCGCACATTGGTTTCATCGTAGGGATAAGGAGCGATCCAGTGCGCAAAGATGGCGCACAGCATGAGTACCAAGACGAGCATCCCCCCGAAGGCCCCCAGCGGCTTTTCCCTCACCAACCGCCACAGGCCCTTGGAGAGCGTCTGCATGCCGGCGGATAATTTCCACATCGATTTGGACTTAGGGAGGGACAGGCTTAATTCTGGCATCGTTCCGCACCTCCATGACCGCTTTGATTTCGGTGCACTATACTTCCATGAGCAGAGCTATAGCTGCCATTTACATGTGCGGCGGCGCCCCGCGCGCGCTCTCCTCTACCTTGCGGTCACAACCATAGAGGCACCTCTCCTTCCCGATCCAGCGAGAATGCCGTAGCACGATTGCCAAAGTCGAAGCGGTGGTTGGGGGTATCGTTCTTCACGTACGGCTGTGGAGTTGAACATGAGATGGAGGTCACAAGGAGGGCAGTCATACCCACGGGCGCGGAAGACTCGCGCCCATAGAGGCAGCCTTGCAACATTACCACTGAGGGCTGGCGAATATGGGTTTGATCACAACAATAGGAGGGGGTCCAGGGAACTCTACTAATCATCCAGAGTCCCACAGACCTTCTCGATACCTTCGACTGCGCCAGGGGTAAGCTGATGGCGGGCATTGTTGCCCCCCTAGAGCCCAGTCCTTGTTGCCGCGCAGCATGCCTACGGCAACATCCCCATCTTCTTGATTGGACGGCGGAGCCTGTCCGGCTGAGTGCATGGCCTGTTAGCCGCTATGGTCCCAAGTGACGCCTCGCACTCACCGCCCTCATCTACGAACATCGCACCAACGTCGAGTGCAGTAGAGTAGACATACCGCCCCTAGCCACCCACAGATGGTGCTTCTGCCGTGTGGATCCGCCCTTTTTGTCTAGTGGGGTCACATCTTAGCATGTCGTGAGATGATGTCAATCATGTTCTTACGTGAGGAAAATGCGCGGGACTTGACGCCAGCTTGATGCCCGTGTTAGAAACGGACGCCTGGCGTGACTGACACCGAGCCAATCGTCGACAAGGCCATGCTGGGAGGTCCGTCATACGAGAGGTGGAAACTGTCTAGACCAATGGTCCCGTGCACATCCCCACGCGTGTGCGTGTGGATCGCGCTGATTAGGTCTCTATCCGGGCACCGAGAGCGCCGCTCGGCCCGACGCGGAGGAAAGGTATGGCGAGTGTACTCGATGGAGTCCGGGTGATCGATTTTGGCCAGTACATCGCCGGACCGCTTGCCGGCATGCTCCTGGCCGATCAAGGGGCTGATGTCATCCGCGTCGATCCGCCCGGCGGACCGAGGTGGGAGACACCGGCCAACGCCACCTGGAACCGCGGCAAACGTAGCATCATCCTGAATCTTAAGCAACCCGACGATCTGGCGATTGCGGCACAACTCGTGGAGTCAGCTGACGTCGTCATCGAGAATTTCCGCCCGGGGGTTATGGATCGCCTGGGACTTGGACCACAGGCAGCCCTGCGCCTGAACCCACGCCTGATCTATTGCTCCCTGCCGGGGTTTGCCTCAGACGATCCGCGCGCTCAGGTGCGCGCCTTCGAAGGGGTGGTCGGTGCCGCCAGCGCCACCTATCGACCACATAATCCTGATGCCGACCGGCCGGTCTATACCGCTGTCCCGATCTCTTCCAACTATGCTGCCTTTCAGGGCGCCGTCAGCATCGTCATTGCCCTGTTCGCGCGCCAGCGCGACGGCGTCGGGCAGCGCATTGAGGTACCTCTGTTCGATGCCACGTTTCCATCCATTGGCGCCCGTGCCATGCATGTGCACGATCCAGCCCATGTCGTTCCCACGCC
>JBKPCR010000014.1:0-9375 GCA_046727435.1 bacterium
GGAGTGTGCCGAATTCTTCCGTCGAGAAGGCTGGGTGATCGATGAGGATGATGCACTGGTCACCTGCTGGAATCCATTTGGCAAGTTTCCCCGCTGCTTCGACGTCATCGATCTCGCCCATTGGGGGCCGCTGACGGCGATGCCGGAGGATGTGATCGAACGTTTTGCGCGTGCGGTGCATCGAGTGCTGATGTTGTTCGGCCCATCTGCCCTGGACTATGAGGTCCACCAGGGTGAGGGCATCCCCCTCCACGTCCACGTGAACTCGCGGCAGTTTACCTACTCAAACATCGGTGGCACGCTGAACCTCCCCAATGACTTGACGGAGAAGGTGCAAGCCCTCCGTCAAGCCCTCCAGGGGCCAGCACTCTAGCGACCTTCACGACGACGAGGAGACCATGACTGGCTGGGTCTGGATGACACCCTTCGTCGGCGCCCTGATCGGGTGGCTGACCAATTATCTCGCCATCAAAATGCTGTTTCGACCCCGTCAACCCAAGTTCATCCTTGGGTTGCTCCTGCAAGGGGTGATCCCACGACGCCAGCGCGATCTAGCCCTCAGAATCGGCGAGGTGGTCGAAGAGGAGCTCTTGAAATCCGAGGATATCCTCAACGCCATCGATACCGAAGAGTTGCGTGGCCACCTGACTGTCGTGATCGAGACGCGCCTCGATCGCTTCCTGCGCGAAAAAGTCTTTCGCGGCGACTTTCTCTACGAAAAGATATTATCGCGCGAGTCCGTGCAACGGGTGAAGCGCGGGCTGATTACCGAACTGGTCAACCTCTTCCCGCTAGAGGTGGAGGCGGCCATGAAACAGCTCGTCGAGAAGGTGAATATTCGCAAGATCGTCGCCGATCGGGTAGAGCAATTCGACTTCGACCGCCTGGAGCGGATCGTCTACCGGGTGGCGCGGACGGAACTCTTCTGGGTGGAGATCTCTGGAGGTATCCTGGGGTTCCTTATCGGCATGTTGCAGGTGCTCTTCCTGTGGGCGATGCAAGACTAAGAGGGGAGGGCGGAGTGGCCGTTCGGGCCGTAATCTTCGATATGGATGGCGTGATCGTGGATAGCGAGCCGTATAGCATGCAAGCCCTGATTGACATCCTGCGCCAGTACGGAGTCGAGCCCACGGAGGAGGAGTTGCAACGGTCATATGGGAGGAGAGTGCGGGATGATCTTGTTGATTACTTTTCCAGGCATGGAGTGACGGCCGACGTCAACGTTGCGATCGCCCACAAGCATGCCCGTTACTATCACCTAGCCGCCGGGCATCTGCAACCATTGCCCGGCGTGGGAGCCCTCCTTAGGCGCTTGCGCGACCATAGCTACCGTCTGGCCTTGGCCTCCTCCGGGGATCGAGTGAAAGTCGCGTTTGGGATGCAGGCCTTGGAGCTGAACGGCATCTTCGATACGGTCGTCACCGGAGATGATGTATCCCACAGCAAACCCGACCCGGAGATCTATCTGGTAGCTGCTCAGCGCCTAGGGGTTCCCCCCGCTGAATGCCTCGCTATTGAGGATGCCCCAACAGGTGTTGAAGCTGCCAAGCGTGCTGGCATGCGTTGTCTCGCTGTGACCAACTCGGTGGCGCGCGACCAGTTAGACATGGCCGACTTGATCGTTGATTCGTTGGCCGATGATCTCTCGCCAGTTTTGCCGGCCTCAACCCTCAAGCGAGAGTGATTGGACGGGCGATGGGCTTGCTGGAACGCATGTCTTGTCGTCGCATCGCCGTCCACTGGTTGCTCAAACGCTTGATCTCCTTTCCTTCAATCTGTGCCCTGGTCTCAGCTATGGCCTTCAGCTTGCTTGATCCCCAGGGGGCGCCACTACCTTCGCCCCTGGTGATTGTGTCTCTTGGAGGTGGGCCATTCGCCCTAGCTGCTATCGGTTAAGATGACAAACGCTGAGCAAATCTCAGCGCTTGACCCATCCGTGAAAACCGGGTATGCTCGGGCCGCTCAGGATGACTGTTGGGCTTCAATCTTCCCCCTGCCGGGGGTTTTCTTGTGCTCGGAGGACGCGCGTATGGCCGACCAACCTATCAATCCCGGTGCTGTCGACTGGTCTGGTGAGAATCCTGGTATGTACCTCAAACTTGACGAATCAGGGCCGTTCACCTGCCTGGTCAGCTTCTTTCGCGTGGTCTATTCGCCGCACGGCGGCGGGCACGGGGTCGTGATCCTGATGGACCCGCAGGGACGTGACCCCAGCGCCATTAACGCCTTTTATACCGATAACCGGGCCCTGGCCGAATACCTGAAGTCCGACTTTGTGGCACAATTCGCGGCCTTTAAGGGCAACCCGCTGCTCCCCAACCTGCCGATCCGAGACGCCACCAGCTTTACCCATGCCGGTGACGCCCGTTCCTCATGGACGGAAACCATCCATGGCCCGGGGATCGATATGGCGCTGACCTGGAGTGAGCTCGGCAAGCCCTTCCTCGTCGACTATAAGCCCGAGCACTCCGCCACCGGCAAGCACTACATGGCGTCGCTGTTCATCCCGGGCCGGCGTGCTGAAGTCATCGTCAATGGGATCCGTGGGGTTGGCAAACCGATCCCACGGGACATGCATGGTACCAAAAGCACCACGGCATTCCTGGCCTTCTCCGAAACGTGGGTGCACGGCTAAGAGGGAGAGCGGGGATGGATCACCAGAAGGCGCACGGGAAAGGCAGGCCCGCATGAAAGCCACGGCCTTGCATTCTTGGCAGGTGAGCACGCATGAGGCCATCGCCATCCAAAAGCGCCTCCGGGCTCAGGTCATCACTGAGAACACGTTGGGCGAGCTGCGCTATATCGCTGGCGCCGACATCGCCACCTCGAAGGATTCGCCAAAGGCGTACGCTGGGGTGGTTGTTCTCAGCTACCCTACGCTCGAGGTGGTGGAGAAGCGTGGCCTCGAAGACGAGGTGACTTTTCCCTACATTCCGGGTCTCTTGGCGTTTCGCGAAGCACCTCTGCTGCTGAAGGTGTTCGAACAGTTGACCACTGAGCCCGACGTGCTTGTCTTCGATGGCCAGGGCCTGGCACATCCTCGCGGCATGGGTATCGCCACTCACTTAGGGCTGGTGTTCGAGAAGCCCAGCATCGGCTGCGCCAAATCGTTGCTGTTCGGCCGCTATCAAGAGCCCGACCACGAGAAAGGCGCGTGGGCGGACCTACGCGACCCACAGGGCCAGATCATCGGGGCGGTACTGCGTTCAAAATCCAAGACGACCCCGATCTTTGTGTCGATTGGCCATCGACTGGACCTCTCCGCCGCGATTCGCATCCTCATGGCGTGTACGCGCGGGGTACGCATTCCGGAACCGACGCGGCTGGCGCATAATTTCGTGACCGAGCTCCGCCGCGGAGGTGGACGCCAACGGCCCTAGTACCCGCGATGAAAAGAGTTGCCATGCTTTGGAGCGTGATGCCGACACCACGGCGAATTATCGGGTTCCCACCCATCCCCAAAGCCGCCGCCTGTGTTCTGGGGTTATTTGCCGTGCTTCTGACCCTGGACGGCTGCTTCTTCTTTCGCTCAAAGCCCGATCCGAAAGCCCAGGAGATCACCAGTCGCCTGAGCCCAGGCCTAACCACCGACGAGGTTCTAGAATTGGTTGGCCCACCCCAACGCCGCGGGCAGAATTTATTCGACAAGAAGAAGGAGTATTGGATCTACGAATTTGTGAAACAGCAGAAGAAGAGTACACAACGATCTGGCGACGCCAACCGCAATGGCCAGCAAACGGTGTTAGACTCAGAGGTACAACTGCTGTTCGAGCGCGGCAAGTTGGTGAACTGGAACGTCGTTCCCATCAAAAACTAAAGGAGGGATCACATGGCACAAGCGACCATGCCGGAATGGATTCAACAACTGCAACAGCGTGACCCCAAATTCGCCGAAACGGTTCTGACCCAACGCGAGCACGTCCTCAAAGACGGGGCTATCCCGGCCAAGTACAAGATCCTGATGACCATGATCGTCGATGCCATCACTGCCCATCCGGATGGTTGTGCCAACATCGCCAACCGCGCCCGTGCGGCCGGAGCGACAGAGGCCGAGATCAACGAGGCGGTCCAAGTGGCCTATCTCTTCGGGGGAACGCCAGCTCTGGTGACAGCGGTCAATGCGTTCCGCGCCTCTGCGTAGGTTGATCATCGTGACGTGCATCTGGGGGCTCATAGCCGGCTGTGCGGCCGGCATCCCCCCACAGCTCGCTGGGCAGGTGTCCTGGAACCTGGGTTTCCCCGATATTCGTCGGTACCCTGAGGCCTATCGGGGGCGTGTGGTCGCGCTGGGCGGTATCGTCACGCATATCGAAGCTGTTGACGAGGGTTATCATGCCACCGTGAGCGAGTTGCCTTTTGAACCCAGCAGTCGATATCGACCCGCTGTCGATCAGCCGCCGCGTGGCCGATTCATCGTGTTGATTCCCAGGCAGGCATTCTCCAGTGACTTGCGGCCTGGCGCCGAGGTCACCGTCGTAGGCGAGGTCCTTGGTGCGGGCATGTTGTCGGAGGCTGGAGTCGAGGAAAGAGTGCCTCTAATGGAGGAGCGACACATAAAGGTATGGGGCCCCTCATGGTGGCCACGCTTTCAGATCGGCGTATGGGGAGGCATCGGTGTTTGATGGTATCCACCGCGATTCCTGGCCATAGTGACAAGCGGAGCTGAGACATGTATCCAAGCTGATTAGACGCAAGATCGCGTGGGAGAACGCCGCCCGGCTTTATGGGATGGCAGAGGTGGGGGGCACAACCATGCACGGGCTGTTCATGAAACGCATGGCCCCACACGCCGTCGCTCTGGCGGTCGTATCGATTGTCCTGAGCGGGATTGTGGCTTTCCCCGGGGACGTAGTGGCCGACGTACCGCTGCTGAACAACCCCCGACAAGGAGTTGAGCCCAAGAGCATGAACCTCGGTAGCTTGACATTGGAGAACGGACAGGTCCTGTCGGATGTGACCATTGCCTATGACACCTATGGACGGCTGGCGCCGGATGGCCGCAACGCCATTCTCATCACCCACGGCTATACCAGCAATCACCACGCAGCCGGGCGCTATGGCCCGGCAGATAGCAAAGTGGGGTGGTGGGATCGTCTCATTGGACCCGGGAAAGCGATCGACACGGCGCGCTTCTTTGTGATCTCTTCCAATGTGCTTGGCTCGTGCTACGGGACGACCGGTCCAGGAAGCCTCAACCCGGCGACGGGCAAGCCCTATGGCCCAGAGTTCCCCGATCTTACCATGCGGGATATTGTCGGGGCGCAGCGCGAGTTCCTGATCCGTCTGGGTGTCACCCACCTGGTGGCGGTGGCCGGTCCATCGTTGGGGGGCCGACAAGCCTTCCAATGGGCCGTCACCTACCCCGATTTCATGGATGGCATCGTCGCCGTCTCCTCCTCCCCCAAAGGATTGGGGAAAGACGACGCTGTACACCACCTCATGCAGCGTCTGTCGACAGATCCCAATTGGAACGATGGCTGGTATTACGAGCGGGGAGGGATCACCCCCACCCTCACCGCCCTCCGCATGGAGACCCTCAAGCGATACGGCATCGAGGCCGTCATCGGTACCGACCACCTCAGTCCTGGGCAGCGCGAAGCGCGCATTCGGCGACAGGCTGAGGCCTGGGCGCGCGAGTTCGACGCCCACTCCCTGGTCGTCTTGCGCAAAGCCTCTGTACGCTTCGACGCGCAGCGCGACTTCAACGTCATCCGCGCCAAAGTCCTGTATGTCATCTCACGCACCGATCAGTTATTCCCGCCGTCCATGGGGGCACGCGTCATGGGCCGGTTGCAGGCGGCCGGCGTCGAGGCCACCTACGTCGAGCTCGATAGCAACTTTGGACACCTCGCCAGCGGCCGTGAGGCTGACCAATGGGCGCCAGCGTTGCAGGCGTTCCTGGAACGCTTGACGATCCGTTAAATCGGCGGAGCGCCCCATTCACACACCCCTTAGCATCGATCTTCTCGTCAATTATGCTTGACATCTAGACTCTCACTCTCTACAGTGGCACTGGGAGGTGAGATTATGGCGCAGCGTCAGAGCCCTTTACCGGTCGAGAATCGCATCCGCAGCCGACGCCAAGCCGCCGGCCTCAGCCAGCAAGAGTTGGCACGACGCTGCGGATTGACACGCCAGGCGATCAACGCCATCGAAGCTGGACATTATATTCCCAGTACGTTGGTCGCGCTGCGGCTATCGATGACGTTGGGGTGTCGGGTCGAAGAGCTGTTTCGCCTGACCGAGGAACGCATTCGTGTCGAGGCCGAATGGCTCGGCGAAGCCTCCGCCAAAGACATCGGCCGCATGCGTATACAGCTCGCACGCGTCGGCGATCGCCTGCTCGCGCGTCCGCTGGCTGGCGCCGCGGCGTTTGCAGCCGCCGACGGCCTGACCATGCCGGTTGAGCACACGGCCAGGCCACGCAAGGGCGCTAAACCATGGGTGACGATCGATCTCTGGGTCGATGCCGAGCTTCCGGAGCGAACCGTCGTGGTGTTGGGCTGTGATCCCGCGCTTGCCCTGCTAGGTGCCCATCTGTCACGCCGCTACCCTGGGTTTCGGCTCATCTGGGTGCACAGCAGCAGCCTCACGGCATTGCGCCTGCTGGGGCGTGGTGAGGCCCATGCCGCCGGCACCCATCTCTGGGACCAAGAGGCTGGGGAGTATAATGTGCCCTATGTCCGGCGCGAACTGTCCGGCCGACGCCTGGTCATCATCACCCTCTCGGAGTGGCAGCAGGGGCTCATCATCGCTCGCGGCAACCCGAAAGGTTTTTCTGGCGCAGCGGACCTGGCACGTGCGGACATCACCATGGTCAATCGTGAGTCTGGGGCTGGCAGTCGAACCTTACTCGACCTGTGGCTGCAGGGTGCTGGAGTGCCCACAAGGCAGGTGAGGGGGTACAACCACGAAGTATCAAGCCATCTCGAGGTGGCCGAAGCGGTGGTGCACGGCCTGGCCGATGCAGGGCCTGGGATTATGGCGGTGGCACAGGCGTTAGGACTCGATTTTCTCCCCATACAGGAAGAACGCTACGACCTCGTCATCCCGCTGGAGTTCTTGAACGCCTCTGCTGTGCAGGCCGTCCTCGACATCGCCGTCAGCCGCCCGTTCCAGGAGGAGCTGGAGATGCTCGGAGGCTATAATAGCTCACGTGCCGGCACGGTGGTGGCTGAATTGGCCTCGTAAGCTGATAGGCAAGGAGCCTGCAGCAGCTGCGATAGGTAAGCATTGACTGGTGAAAGTGGATCTCACGAGGACATCCGGCTATGAGAAAAGGTTATCCTTGCCAACTGATCGTCTCGGTACTCGTCGTTGGATTGCTGGTTGTCTTGAGCGGGGGAGCGACGGCCACTGAAGTGCCGCGGATTCAGGGTGAGCTCACCATCTTCAGCGCGGCATCCCTGACTGATGCCTATAAAGAAATGGCAGCGCAGATCGAGCAAGCCAATCCCGGCACCAAGCTCATCTTCAATTTCGCCGGTTCACCGACGCTGCGTACCCAGTTGGCCCAGGGCGCGCGCGCCGACGTCTTCGCCTCGGCCGACGAACCCAATATGGAGGGAGCGGAGAAAGACGGGACGATCAATGGCAAACCACAGATCTTCGCGCGGAACCTACTGGTGGTGATCGTCCCTGCCAACAATCCCGCGGGCATCAATACGCTGCAGGATTTGGCCAAAGCGAAGCTCAAGCTGGTCCTGACCAACAAAGACGTGCCTGTGGGGAATTACGCGCGCCAGGCATTGGAGCAGATGAGCCAGGACCCTGCCTTCGGGAAAGACTTTTCCCCTCGCGTCCTCAGTAACCTTGTCTCTGAAGAAACGAATGTCAAGCAGGTGGCCTCGAAAGTGCAACTTGGGGAAGCCGACGCTGGCATGGTCTACTCCACCGATGTCACCCCAGCTATTCGCTCGAGGGTGCGGGTGATCCAGATTCCGCCGGAGTTTAATGTGATTGCCAAGTACCCAATTGCAACGGTGAAGGACGCGCGTAATGCAGCGGGCGCGCGCGCCTTCATCGAATATGTGCTCTCACCAGCCGGGCAAGCGATCCTGGCGAGCCACGGCTTCCTTGTGGCTGGTTTGTAAGGTGCTATTCGAGATGCCGTCAACCGAGTGTCGATGCCGCATCGAGCCGGAGCGCTGGAGCAGTCGGATGGAGCGTGTCATTCATGAAGGGTCACGCACGCAGGCGAAGCCTCTGAGGCGAGCGCGGACGCGGCGAGACGGGCTGAGCCTGTTCTGCTCGGTGCCGACGTCGATGCTGATCATGTTTATCGTTATCCCTCTGGTGGCACTCATCTGGCGTGCCGCGGCCGACCCAGCCTTCTGGCCCAGTATGACGAAACCAGTGGTGCGTGAGGCGCTGTGGGTAACTCTGCTCACGACCACAGCAACGCTCCTGGTGTCGGTGATCGCGGGCACCCCTCTGGCGTATATCCTGGCCCGTCGACATTTTCCAGGCAAGTGGCTCATCGAAACGATTACCGATTTGCCGCTTGTGCTGCCGCCGGTGACAGCGGGAGTGGCCCTCCTCATGGCCTTTGGACGCCGCGGCTTGCTGGGCCCCCACCTGGAAATCCTCGGTATTGAATTGCCCTTCACCATGCCAGCCGTGGTGCTGGCGCAAATCTTTGTCGCCGGCCCCTTTTACATCCGTGGAGCAAAGCTTGGCTTTGCCGCCATCGAGCCAGAAATTGAGGAAGCTGCCGCTATCGATGGGGCTTCGACGGTCGCGGGTTTCTGGTACGTAACCTTACCCCTGGCGCTCTCCGGCATGATGAGCGGCATGGTGCTGTGCCTGGCCCGCGCGGTGTCTGAGTTCGGCGCCACGTTGATGTTTGCCGGCAACTTCGCTGGCCGCACGCAAACCATGTCGCTGGCTATCATGGCCGCGCTGGAGAGCGATCTTTCCGCCGCTTTGGCGCTGGCGGTGCTGTTGGTGGTGATGGCGGCCGCGATCCTGGTGGTGTCGCGGATGTTGGCCCAGCGCTGGCTCGATCAGTAGCCGACACCAAACCCTCGCCTGTCAGTTTAAGGTTTTTGTCCGTACGATAGCCCCCAGCAATTGCTCACCTATGTAGCAGCCCCTCTCCCAGTGCGACTGCTAAAAAAGGTTGCTTTCTTGCTCCACTCATGGCAAATCGTTCTAAGGATCAGGTCTCCATGGAGTCTACACCGCGATGACAGACTGCTGTCAACCCAGACATTGTCATATATGAGGAGGAGCACAGGATGCGTGAGGTCGCGATTGTCAGCCCGGTACGGACGGCCGTTGGGAATTTCGGGGGCGGGTTGAAAGACATCCCGGCAGCTGAGTTGGGGGCCACGGTCATCAAGGCTGTTCTGGAGCGGACCGGCCTGGAACCCG
>JBKPCR010000015.1:0-13780 GCA_046727435.1 bacterium
ACGCAAATGATGGTGCATCGTGCCCTACGGGCGGCGGAAAAGCTTGACAGCGAGGGGGTCAGCGTTGAGATCATCGATCCCCGGACGTTGTATCCACTCGATGAGGAGACCATCGTCAATTCGATCAAGAAGACGAACCGCCTGGTAATCGTGCACGAGGCTGTCAAACGTGGCGGTGTTGGGGCAGAATTGTGTGCCACCGTCATCGAGAAAGCGTTTGGCCATCTGGATGCCCCACCCCTGCGTATCGGCGCCCGCGATGTACCCATGCCTTACAACGACATCTTGGAACGCGCCACCATCCCAGGGGAGGAGGAGATCATCCAGGGCGTGCGGCAGGTGTTGGCCTGACGAGCGCCTTCGGGTGTAGTCGCGGCTTGGCGTTCGCCGTCCGCAGCCTACGCTCGCCTTGACACTGACAAGGCGGGTATGTTAGGGTGAATTTGCATAAAATCGCCTGATTCATTCGGTTCAGGACCTTCGGGGCGGAGCGAAATTCTCCATCGGCGGGAGAGCCCGCAACCCTACGCTGGTTAGGACAAGGGATGTGTTCAGCGTTCCGGTGCGTCTCAAAGGGTAGCCCGCAAGACCGCCCAAGTGGATCCGGCGCCAATTCGGGGCTGACTGTGACAGGTTGGATGGTGGGAAGGCCCTTACAACAGGGCGTCATCGATTGACCCGAAGGTCTCTGCCTTCGGGTTTTTTATTCCGAAGAGGCGCACGCGTGGACACCCAGCAGACGATCGATGAACAGTTTATGCAGGAGGCCTTAGCACTTGCGGCACAGGCCCGCGGCCGTACCAGTCCGAATCCGATGGTCGGGAGCGTGGTGGTCAAGGACGGACGGGTCGTGGGCAGAGGCTATCATGCTAAAGCCGGAGCACCCCACGGCGAGGTGGTCGCACTGGAGGACGCTGGTCTCCAGGCGAAGGGGGCAACGCTTTACATCACCCTCGAACCCTGTTGCCACTACGGACCCCTCAAACGTACACCCCCTTGCACCAAGGCCATTATCGCCGCGGGCATTCGCCGTGTCGTCGCTGCCATGCGTGACCCCAATCCCCTGGTGAGCGGCAAGGGGCTGGAGGAATTACGTCAAGCAGGCATCGAAGTGAAACTGCCGGTGCTCGAGACAGAGGCCGCGGCACTCAACGAAGTCTTTATCACGTACATTACAACCAAACGACCATTTGTCTTGCTCAAGGTAGCAGCCAGCCTCGACGGCAAGATCGCCACGGTGACCGGAGAGTCGCGCTGGATCACCAATGAGCGCTCGCGCTTGCTCGTGCACCAACTGCGAGATCAAGTGGATGCAGTCATGGTAGGCATCAATACTGTGCTCCGCGACGACCCCTTACTCACCACTCGTCTCCCGGGCGGCGGGGGGCGAGACCCCATGCGGATTATCGTCGATACCCGCCTGCGTACGCCGTGCGAGGCGCGAGTCCTGGCCGCCTCGACGACAGCCTGCACGCTCATCGCGACCACGCCTGAAGCGCCGCGAGAGAAGCGCCTTCAACTTGAGGCCGTCGGCGCACAAGTCTTGGTCGTCGAAGGCGATGGGCCAGGAGTGCCCTTGCGGCCGCTGATGGAGCAGCTCGGCGGCATGCAAGTGACCTCGATTTTGCTTGAAGGCGGCGGCGAGCTGCACAGCTCAGCTTTGCGTGCTGGTATCGTGGACAAAGTCTGGTACTTCCTGGCGCCAAAGCTGATTGGCGGGCGCGCTGCCCCACCAGCGATCGGTGGAGAGGGGTTTGCACGTCTGGAGGAGGCGGCAACACTCGAACGCATGCAGGTCAGACAGCTTGACGATGATCTGCTCATCGAAGGGTACGTGCGGCGGGGGTAAGTCATGTTCTCTGGGATTGTTGCAGAAGTTGGCACGGTGAAGGCCGTTGCAGGGAACAGGGAGGCGGCATCGCTGACCATCGAGGCCTCGTCAGCGTTTAGAGATGTGGCCGTGGGCGAAAGCATTGCTGTCAACGGCGTCTGCCTCACCGTTGTGGACCACCGCGAGACCACATTCGTCATCGACGTCTCCCCGGAGACGTTGCGTGTGACCAATCTCGGGGAATTGCGACTGGGGGATGGCGTGAACCTGGAACGGTCGCTGTGTTTGAACGATCGCATCGGCGGCCATCTGGTGAGCGGACATGTTGACGGTGTGGGGAGAATCATCGACAAACGCCCTGAGGCGAACGCACTGCATTACGACATGCAGGTGCCCAAAGACCTGATGCGCTATATTGTTCCGAAAGGCTCGATCGCAGTTGACGGCATCAGTCTCACGGTCGTCGCCTGCCGTCCGGATGGGTTCCAGGTCACCATCATTCCGCACACAGCAGCCGTCACCACCATTGGCCGCAAAGCTCTCGGGGCGACCGTGAACCTTGAATGTGATATGCTAGGCAAATACGTCGAGCGGGCGCTCCAGGCACAATCGGGGGGCGAGGGCGCGGAGGCAGGTGAACTGCAGGTGGCATTGTGGCGCCGACCCGAGATCGCTGAGTAGGGCAAGAAGAACGGGAGTTGCCCATGTCTTTCAATACGATCGAGGAGGGTATCGAGGACATACGCACCGGGAAGATGATCATCTTGTGCGACGATGAAGATCGAGAGAACGAGGGGGACTTGACGATTGCCGCCGAACGGGTAACGCCCGCCGCCATCAACTTCATGGCCAGATATGGGCGCGGGCTGATCTGTTTAGCGCTCACCGAAGAGCGTGCCGATGCATTGCGATTGCCCCTCATGGTGACGAACAATCGTGCGCCTTTCGGCACTGCCTTTACCGTTTCTATCGAAGCGCGCAAGGGCGTGACCAACGGTATCTCCGCCGCCGACCGCGCCACGACCATTTTGACCGCTATCGACACCGCCAGCAAACCCGAGGATTTGGTCCGCCCAGGTCATGTGTTTCCGCTGCGGGCGAAGAAGGGAGGGGTGCTGGTGCGGGCAGGACAGACCGAGGGTTCCGTGGATCTGGCGCGTCTGTCAGGGCTCACCCCTGCGGCAGTCATCTGTGAGGTGATGCATGAGGATGGCACCATGGCACGCGGCCCCCAGCTCCAAGAGTTTTGCCGCATGCATGGGCTCAAAATCACGACCATCAAGGATCTCATTCGCTATCGCTTACAGACTGAGTCGTTTATCAAAGAGGTGGCCCGTACCCACCTGCCCACACCCTTCGGCGTCTTCCAGACGATCGCCTTCGAGAATGAGATCGACAGCCAATGCCACGTGGCGTTGGTCATGGGCGAGCTCAAGCCAGATCGTGATATCCTGGTGCGAGTACACTCGCAATGTTTGACCGGCGACGTGTTTGGTTCGTATCGCTGCGATTGTGGGGAACAACTGCAGGCGGCCCTGCAATTAATCGCCCAGGAAGGCGGTGGGGTGTTGCTGTACTTGCAGCAAGAAGGGCGTGGCATCGGGCTGATGAACAAGCTGAGAGCTTACGCCCTGCAAGACCAGGGGCATGACACCGTTGAAGCCAATGCAGCCCTGGGATTTAAGCCAGACTTGCGGGATTATGGCATCGGCGCCCAGATTTTGCGCGCGCTTGGCATTGGCCGCATGCGCCTGTTGACCAACAATCCGCGTAAAATCGTCGGCCTCGAAGGTTATGGTCTACAGATCATCGATCGCGTCCCACTGGAGATGCCGCCGCGCCAAGATAATATCCGCTATTTGCGCGCCAAGCAGGAGAAGCTCGGCCATCTCATGAGCCATTTGACCTCGAGCGGCTGGGATGCGGGTAGCTAAGAGACCCTGTAGGCTCGGCGAACGTGAGCGTGCGAGCACAATTATTCAGGCAACCCAGCCGTGGGAGACCGGTGGATGGCGCGAGTCATCGAGGGAAAGTTGTGGGGTGAAGGCTTGCGTTTTGGCATCGTCGTCAGTCGGTTCAATGGATTTATTACCGAGCGCTTGCTTGAAGGCGCCATCGATGGGCTGGTCCGACATGGCGTCCACGATGAGGACATCGATGTGTTGCGTGTACCTGGTTCGTTTGAGATCCCGGTTGCCGCCAAACGCCTCGCCATGCTCAATCGGTACCACACCATCATTTGTCTGGGCGCCGTCATCCGTGGTGCCACACCCCATTTTGACTACGTCGCGGGGCAGGTATCGAGTGGCGTCGCCAGCATTGCCCTTGAAACTGGTGTGCCGTGTATTTTCGGCATTCTCACCACTGAAACCATCGAGCAAGCGATCGAGCGGTCTGGCACGAAAATGGGCAATAAGGGTTGGGAGGCGGCTCTTTCAGCGGTTGAAATGGCTAATGTGCTGGCCCAACTGCAAGGGAAAACCTAAGATGGGAACACGGCGGAAAGCACGGGAGCTGGCTGTACAGCTGCTATATCAACACGATCTCGCGAAGATGGACCCAGAGGAAGCGATGAGCTTATTTTGGGAGCATTTCCCCGTCAATCTGGACATCCGTGAGTTTTGCGGACAACTCGTGCTCGGCACTCTTGACCGCCTCACATTGGTCGATGAACTCCTCAGCGAAGCGAGCGAAAACTGGGCTCTGCATCGGATGAGCGTGGTTGACCGCAACATCTTGAGGCTTGCCACCTATGAACTCCTTGACCGACCCGATATTCCTCCCAGTGTGAGCCTCAACGAGGCGATCGAGATTGCCAAGAAATACAGCACCCCAGATGCGGCGGTATTCATTAACGGGGTGTTGGATCGGGTCAAGCGGACGGTCTACCCTGTCGGACGGTGACCTACCCCAGCCTCCGACACGATCGAAATGACCAGCGCTCTAGATTAGTTTGGATTTGCCGATACATCCCTCGATAAGAGGGGCAATATATCCAGCATGAAAAATCTACACCTGGAGGATGTGCCCTTGCTCCAGGCTAGAGGTAACGTCGATCGGCCCGATCACGTCGCGGCCCAAGCGGGGTGACTGGTGGGGGGTATTCTATGAAAGGGGTTGAGCTCTCGGTCATGGTCGCCTTGGGAGCAGGGTTGCTATCGTTCTTATCTCCCTGTGTTTTGCCGCTGGTGCCATCCTACCTGTCATTTATCGCCGGCGTGTCGTTCGATGACTTTAAACGTACCCAGTCCGACAGCAAGCTGCTGCGGAAGGTAGTGCTGAATTCGTTGTTGTTCATCGTAGGCTTCTCGACCGTCTTCATGACCTTGGGGTTGTCGTTCAGCCTGGTAGGCCAGGTGCTCATCCAGTATCAAGAGGCCATTCGCATGGTCGCTGGCCTTTTGATTGCCTTCTTTGGCATCTACATCTCCGGTGCACTCGAACATCTGGCGAAGGTGGCCGATGTCGCGGAGAAGCAGTGGGGCGAGCAACCAGTGTTGGGCCTCATCCCCATCATCTGTCGGCCATTACTTGTCGGGCGCTATCTGACGCGCAGCCTGCAATTCCACATCGGCAATCGACCGGCCGGCTATGTGGGAGCGATACTGGTAGGGTTTTCTTTTGCGGTCGGCTGGACCCCATGCGTGGGGCCGATTCTGGGTGCCATTCTGGCGCTGGCCAGTTCAACCGCCCACATCACCTCGGGCCTCCTATTGCTTGGCGCCTATTCGGTCGGACTTGGTATTCCATTTCTGCTGAGTGCCGTCGCCATCAACTCTTTTTTTCATTTCTTCAGCAAGTTTAAACGCTACATCGAACTCGTCCATATCGGGGGAGGATTGCTCCTCATCCTAGTGGGCACTTTGATCTTCACGGGCTACCTTACTGTTCTCAACAGCATTGCTATCCAATTCACCCCAGCCTGGCTGTGGGAACGTCTGTAAGCCTCTCACCCCTTCTGCCAAACCGCGGTGCGTGTGTGGCTCCGGTCATGCAAGCCTTGACAGCAAGCGGCGTGAGGGGCTATATTTGCGCACGACACGTGATGGTCTTGTGGATCCATGGCGCACGTGAGGTCCGCATGTCAGGTTCGGCGTCGGAGGGCGGCTCAGGCGCGCATGCAGGACAAAATTCCCAGACGGTCCGTTGGTAGCTTGCAGCACACCCTATCAGCGATAGGGCTGTGTCAAATTCTCCCCCATGGGGCTCATCCCCACGTTGATCGAGGGTTCGAGCTTTCCCCCGCCGATTTTCCCTTCATTCACCATCGCACGGTGGGTTTCGTCTCATCACTGCCCTGGTCCTATCCCAGAATTGTGCTACCAGGGAGTGGCATTGGAGTAGCATTTTTTGCCTGTGATTGGCCGATGACAAGCATACTTCCCATTCTGAGGGAGAGGCATGCATGGGTGAAAAAGCTGAGAGTGGTGAAGGCCTAGAGCACGGCGTGCAAGTCGACCTCGACAAGGACAAAGCCTATCTTCATGACAGTGACGGTGAGATGTCAGAGGCGCTCCCTCAAGAAATGGTCGTCGCCGAAGAATTGGACGAAGTGGTGACGAGCTTTGAGGAGTTAGACCTTGAGATCGTCGACCTTCCAGAGGCCACCGAAGACGGGCCTGAACCCGCGAGAGAACTCCTGGATGCCAGCCAGGCCGAGGACGGGAATGAGCGAGAGGTCGACGCCCCTGAATACAGCAAGGATGACCCGGTACTCTTGTATTTGCGGGAGATGGGAGCAGTGCCCCTATTGCGACCGGACGAGGAGATTGACATCGCGCAACGGACCGAACAGGCGGCCGAAGAAGTCCAGCGTTTGCTCCTGAAAAGCCTATTGGCCGCTCGCCCGGCGCTGTGGGAGGGTGTGCGCAGCAAGACCGACGCGAGCACCGTGCAGCCTCCCGATCAACCCGCTAGCGCTGGGAACGATGCTCCGCCGTCGCTCACACCCCAGGAACGGGCCGATCTCATTCGCCAGTGGCAAGGGCGCACAGGCCGGACGAAGACCGGCAGGGGACTGGCCAAGCGTCCAGGCACGAGTGTTCCAACCAGACTGCCCGACCTCCTGGCCAAACTACAATTGACTGACGATGAAGTGCTGCAGGCCGTCCGACGCGTGCTGCAGTGGGAGGACTGGCTGAACGCCGGGCATCAGTCTGAGGTGGAAGCGCTGATCGGCACAGCACATCAACACCTGCCAGGGGTGGCCAAGCAACTGCGCCAAGCCATGAACAAGCTGGACGCCCTGAAAGGCGAGATGGTCCAAGCCAACCTGCGGCTGGTGGTGAGCATCGCCAAGAAATACATGAATCGTGGCCTGCCCTTGTTGGACCTCATCCAAGAGGGGAACATCGGCTTGATGAAGGCGGTCGAGAAGTTCGATTATCGGCGCGGCTATAAGTTCAGTACGTATGCCAGTTGGTGGATTCGCCAGGCTATCGCCCGGGCGATTGCAGAGCAGGTGCGCACGGTACGGATCCCGGTGCATATGACGGAGACGCTCAGCCGCGTCAATCGCATCACGCACGAACTCGTCCAGGTTGTAGAACGCAAGCCGACGCCTGAGGAACTGGGCCATCGCCTTGACCTTCCAGCCGATAAGGTGCGGGAGATCCTCGCCATCGTGAATAAACCGATCTCCTTGGAAACGCCGGTGGGAGACAGTGATAGTCAACTCGCGGACTTCATCGAAGACACCACCTTTGGATCACCCGTGAATTTCGTCTTGGATCAGGATCTAGCCCATAATATCGCCCGTATCCTCAGCACGCTCACCCCACGTGAAGAACAAGTCCTGCGCATGCGATTCGGCATCGGCGGCGAAGCTGTGCACACCTTGGAGGAAATCGGCAAAGGTTTCCACCTGAGTCGTGAGCGTATTCGTCAGATCGAGGTCAAAGCGCTCAAAAAACTACGGCATCCCTGCCGAAGTCGAGGACTGCGTACTTTCCTGGAAAACTGATCCTGGGTGAACGGTACTTTCTCCTTTACGGGCTTGTGTCACTTCTGTTAAGGTGTGCTGGAGCGTTCAATAATGAACAGCTCCAGCCGCTTTGGCACCTCGATCGATGCCATACCTACCTAATGTCTACAACCACTCGCAGGGGCGCAAACCGCCGCAACTTTGACGCCAATTCACACACGAGGGGGGACGCCGTGAACGGGATAGCCGGCAAAGTCATTGCGATCAAAGGCGCCCGCGAACATAACCTGAAGGATATTGATATTCAGATCCCGCGCGACCAGCTGGTCGTCATCACTGGTCTGAGCGGCTCCGGCAAGTCGTCCCTAGCGTTCGACACGATCTATGCTGAGGGACAGCGCCGCTACGTGGAGTCCTTGTCAGCGTATGCCCGACAATTCCTGGAGCAGATGGATAAGCCCGACGTTGATCTGATCGAGGGGTTATCGCCAGCGATCTCCATCGAGCAAAAGACCACCAGCAAGAACCCGCGCTCCACCGTGGGCACCGTCACGGAAATTTATGATTACCTCCGTCTCCTCTTCGCTCGCGTCGGTACCCCCCATTGCTACCGCTGCGGACGCATCATCGCGACGCAGACAGTGCAACAGATGGTCGATCAAGTGATGCAACGGCCCACGACCTCGCGCATCCAGGTGCTGGCCCCCCTGGTGCGGGGACGCAAGGGAGAATATCGCAAGGAGCTGGAGGAGTTACGACGACAGGGATACACCCGTGCCCGCATAGATGGGGAGATTCACGAGCTGACCGAGAAGATCGATCTCGATAAGATGAAGAACCATACCATCGAGGCCGTCATCGATCGCTTGATCATCAAGTCGGGGATCGAGAAGCGCCTGGCCGATTCCATCGAGACCGCGATGAACCTCGCCGACGGCATCGTGACCATCGACACGATGGACGGCGGCGAGCTCGTCTTCAGCGAGAAATTCGCCTGCATTGCCTGCGGCATCAGCTATGCCGAGCTCACTCCGCGGCTGTTTTCCTTCAACAGTCCACATGGGGCTTGCCCTGAATGCGATGGGCTGGGCTCTAAGCAGCATCTCGACCTCGACTTCATCGTGCCAGACCGCAGCAAATCACTCCGTCACGGGGCGATCAAACCCTGGGATGGGCAGCATCCGGTCTATCTGCACCAGATGCTGGAGGCCCTGGCCAATCATTATGCCTTTGATCTCGATACCCCCTTCGAACAGCTCAGCACCACTGTGCAGGACGTCATTCTCTATGGCTCACGCGGCGAAAGGATCCGGTTTTTCTATGACAAGGGGGGCAAGCGCCATCACTATCAGCAGGAATTCGAGGGGGTGGTGCCGTCTCTGGAGCGCAAATATCTCACCGAACGCGAGGACTACGAAGGGGAGAACCTCGAATCTTACATCAGCCTTAAGCCCTGCGCGCGGTGTCAGGGCGCACGCCTTCGACCGGAAAGCTTAGCGGTGAAGATCGCCGGCAAGTCCATCGCCGAAGTCACCGCCTTCTCGGTACGGGACGCGATGCAGTTTTGCAGCGCCCTGCAACTGACGCCCCAGCAGCTCTTCATTGCCGAACGTGTCCTGAAAGAGATTCGCGAACGGCTCAAATTTCTAGTCCACGTCGGCCTCGATTACCTGACTCTGGATCGAGCCGCCGCCACGTTGTCGGGGGGTGAGGGCCAGCGGATTCGCCTGGCTACCCAGATCGGCTCAAGCCTCGTCGGCGTCTTGTATATTCTCGATGAGCCCAGTATTGGCTTGCACCCGCGCGATAATCGACGCTTGCTCGAAACGCTCGAACATTTGCGGGATTTGGGCAACACGGTGATTGTCGTCGAGCACGACCGTGACACCATTGTAGCCGGGGACTATGTCATCGATCTTGGGCCCGGGGCGGGCGTCCACGGTGGGTATATCGTGGCGCAGGGGACCCCAGCGGAGATCTGCCGCGACGGCACCTCAATCACTGGCCAATATCTCTCAGGTCACTTAGAGATTGCCGTTCCAGTGACGCGACGATCCGGGAACGGAAAATTCCTTACGCTCGTTGGCGCATCCGAAAATAATTTACGCAACATCACCGTAAAGATCCCGCTCGGCGTCTTCACGTGCATTACTGGAGTCTCTGGGTCCGGCAAAAGCACCCTGCTCATTGATGTGCTGTATCGGGCACTGGCGCAACGGCTGTATCGCAGCCCACTCAAGCCTGGTCGCCACCAGGCGCTCCATGGCGTCGAGCACGTCGACAAAGTCATCGACATCGACCAATCCCCCATCGGCCGCACGCCGCGGTCTAACCCCGCGACATATACCGGTGTGTTCACCGATATCCGTAACCTGTTCTCACAGGTGCCAGAAGGCCGCCTGCGCGGCTACAAGCCCGGCCGCTTCAGTTTTAACGTCAAAGGGGGACGGTGTGAAGCCTGCCAGGGCAATGGCGTGATCAAGATCGAGATGCATTTTTTGCCTGACATTTATGTCAATTGTGATATCTGCAAGGGAAAGCGCTTCAATCGCGAAACGTTGGAGATCAAATACAAAGGCAAAAGCATTGCCGAAGTGCTCGAGATGACGGTGGATGAAGCATTGGCGTTCTTTGCCAACGTACCGCCGCTGAAGGATAAGTTGGAGACCCTGGCGGACGTGGGTTTAGGCTATATCACACTTGGCCAGGCGGCCACGACCCTCTCTGGTGGTGAGGCCCAGCGGGTAAAGCTCGCCAAAGAATTGAGCCGGCGCAACACCGGCCGCACCCTCTATATCCTCGATGAACCGACCACTGGTCTGCACTTCGCCGACATTCAGCAACTGCTCCATGTGCTGAATCGCCTGGTTGACCTAGGCAACACAGTGCTGGTCATCGAGCACAACTTGGATGTGATGAAGACCGCCGACTACATCATCGACCTCGGCCCCGAGGGGGGTGACGCGGGGGGCGAAGTGGTAGCCATCGGCACGCCGGAGGAAGTGGCCAGGGTGCAGTATTCGCACACTGGACAGTTTCTGTCGGATGTCTTACGAAGCCCCAGTGTACGCAACCTCGCGATTGCCACGTAAGTGGCCCTGACATCACCCCCTCCTTGATGAGGGCGGAGCCGGCTTCCTGACTCCCGTCCGCGCCCAGACGATATGCGCACGCTGAAACTTGTGCTAGAATACGACGGCTTTGATTACTGCGGCTGGCAAGTCCAAGCTGCGGCCCCAACTCTGCAGGGTGTGATCGAAGCAGCCTTGGAGAAGATCCTCGGGGAGCGCGTCCGCATCCATGGCGCAGGGCGGACCGATGCCAAGGTGCATGCCTTGGGGCAGGTGGCAAGTTTTCGATGTCCCTCCGATATCCCTACCAAGGCCCTACAGCGGGCATTGAACAGTCTTTTGCCGCGCGATGTGGTAGTGCATGAGGTACAGGATGTCCCGGCCGATTTTCATGCGCGCTTTTCGGCGCTTGGCAAAGTGTACGTCTATCGGATTCTGAATCGACCCATCCGCGCGCCATCGCGGTTACGTTATGCCTGGCATATCCCGCAGGTATTGGATCTTCCAGCGGTGGCGCTGGCGGTGCCATGCCTACAAGGGACGCACGACTTCAAGTCGTTCCAGGCGACGGGGAGCGAGGTCAAGACGACCGAACGTACCTTAAGGGAACTGACCGTCACCCGCGAGGGCGATGAGATCGTGATTTCTTGCACGGCCAACGGCTTTCTCCGCCACATGGTACGCAATATCGTCGGGACGTTGGTCGAAGTGGGACGCGGGGCGCGTCCATCAGCTGATGTCAAACGCATTCTAGACGGATGCGATCGCCAATTAGCCGGCGCTACGGCCCCGCCTCAAGGCCTTTGTCTGGTGCGCGTTATGTACCCGTCAAGGGAGCAAGCGTCGATCGACGCAGATTCAGGCTCATAAGCTTTGTGCCTCGGCGTGCGTCCGTGGTGACAGTTTCGACCGCCTCTTTTGGAGATTAGGCAGATGTATTATCCTTCCTTCGACGCATTTAAAGCGAAAGCGAGTCAGGGCAACCTGATCCCAGTCTACCGCGAGATCATGGCAGACCTTGAAACCCCGGTGGCGGCCTTTCTAAAGCTGGACAGGGGGGATTTTTCATTCCTCTTGGAAAGTGTCGAAGGAGGGGAGAAATGGGGACGCTACTGCTTCTTGGGGGGTGAGCCGTCGATTGTCTTTCAAAGTAAAGGCCAGCGTGTGGAAATCACGCGTGACGGGCATGTAGAAGTTCAGGAAGGGGTGGACCCCCTGGACGCCCTCAAACAGTTGATGGGGGAATTCCACCCAGTCGAGGTCGAGGGTTTGCCGCGCTTCTTCGGCGGTGCAGTCGGCTATCTTAGCTATGACATGGTGCGCTTCTTCGAGCGTCTGCCGGATCAGACTGTCGACGATCTCAATGTTCCAGACTCGATGTTCATGCTCACCGACACAATCGTGATCTTCGATCATATGCTACAGAAGATTAAGGTGGTCTCGAATGCGCTGGTCGACGGTCCACCGGAGAAAGCCTACCAGCAGGCAATCGCCAAGATCGAGCAGCTGATCGCGCGCCTGCGCCAGCCGCCCCCACCGGGACCAGCCCGGCAACTGCCTGCGGGGCCCTTGACACTGACCTCCACCTTCACCAAAGAGGCCTATGAACGGGTCGTGGAGCGTGCCAAAGAGTACATCCGTGCGGGCGACATCATCCAGGTGGTCCCGTCTCAGCGCCTGGAAGCCGCGATCGATGTCGATCCCTTCGATATCTATCGCACCTTGCGGACGGTGAACCCCTCGCCTTACATGTTTTATCTCAAATTTCGCGACCTCAGGCTCGTGGGCTCGTCACCAGAGGTCAATGTCCGCCTGGAGGGCTTGCTCATCGAGCTGCGGCCGCTTGCCGGGACGCGGCGTCGAGGGCGGCACGCCGCCGAGGACCTGCAAACCACCGCCGAGCTAATGCAAGACCCCAAGGAGCGGGCCGAGCACATCATGCTGGTGGATTTGGGGCGCAACGATGTCGGCCGCGTGGCCAAGATTGGCAGCGTCAAGGTCACCGAGCTGCTGCAGGTCGAAAAGTACTCCCATGTTATGCATCTGGTCTCGCATGTGGTGGGTGAGCTGGCGCAGGGCAAAGACTGCTACGATGTCATGCGCGCCACTTTTCCGCAGGGGACGGTTTCTGGCGCACCGAAGATCCGCGCCATGGAGATCATCGAAGAGCTAGAGCTGACCAAGCGCGGCCCCTACGCCGGCGCCGTCGGTTACTTCAGCTATTCGGGGAACATGGATACTTGTATCGCGCTACGGACCATGACAGTCAAGGGCAATACCGCCTTCGTGCAAGCCGGTGGTGGCGTGGTGGCCGACTCGGTGCCGGAGCTGGAATACGAAGAGACGCTGAACAAAGCCAGAGCGTTGATGCGGGCCATCGAGCTGGCGCGGGCAGGGATTGAATAACGGCGCCACTATTGTCGACACAGGCAGGCCCGAGCACCGAGGCCATTGCTCGCATATGAGGGAGAGATGGGCATGATCGTGGCCGCGATTGGCAAGTTAATTGAGCACCAGGACTTGACAGAGGAGGAAGCGGCGCAAGCCATGCGGCAGATCATGGAGGGCGGAGCCACCCCAGCCCAGATTGCCGCCTTTCTCATTGCCCTGCGCATCAAAGGGGAGACCATTGCGGAGATCACTGGCTGCGCCCGTGTCATGCGGGAGAAAGCTACCAGGATCCGGGCGCCATACCCGAACGTCATCGATACGTGCGGCACCGGCGGTGACGGCTCGCAAACCTTTAATATCTCCACCACAGCGGCATTCGTTGTGGCGGGGGCTGGCGTGCCGGTCGCCAAACATGGCAACCGTGCCATGTCGAGTCGTTGCGGTAGCGCGGACCTCCTGCAGGCACTGGGGGTGGCGATCGAGCTCAGCCCCGAGAGGGCCGAGACGTGTCTGGCGGCGGTGGGTATCACATTTCTCTTCGCGCCGCTGTTCCACAGCGCCATG
>JBKPCR010000016.1:0-8184 GCA_046727435.1 bacterium
GTATTGCATGAGATTGAGCGTCGGGTAATGCGGGGCCATACCCTGATAATCTGCACCCTCACATCGTAGTCCAGCGTTCTTGGCTGACTGTACAATGGCCTCACCGAGGGCTTTATCGCCGCGGTAGTCGAAGACGAGGTCATGGATCAGGCTCGGCATCTCGTCTGAGGTGTACATTCCTTGCAGGTGATCCTGGGTGTTGACGACAAATCCTCGTGTCGTGTACCAGTGGGTATCGAAAATCAGGAAGGTATCGATGTCCGCTGGCTGTATACGCTCTTGGAAAATGTCCTGCAGCGCGCGTGGAAGAGTGCTGTCCCGCCCACCATCGCGCGATTGCTGGTCCTCTTCGGGTAGCATAATGCTCGGCACGTGGCTCAGCATCCCTGCCCCAACGATCGCACCCATAGAGAATCTCCCTTGTGCAGTGGAAGTCGTAGGGGTGACCCGCTGCGTCATCCCCACTCGATTCTTTCATGCCCTTTCCACCCAGCTCCTGCACTTCATACCGCAATCCATACTACCTCAGTGCGCTCCGCCCCGCAGCTTCAAGCTCCCTCCACGGCGATCATTTGGTCACATTTTGTAGCCATCCTCTCAAGGCTTGATACAGCGCCGTTTCCAGCATTCCCACATTGGCCAGGCGAGCGCCCTTCTTGAGGGCATCCCGCACCTCCTCGACGCCCCGCACCGATAAGCTGCCGGGAATGCCCTTGCGAGCAGCCACAGCCATCAATGTATTAACGGCCGCCCGCACGGATGGATGATTTGCCTAGCCGGGCACGCCGAGAGAACCAGATAGTCATACCCGGCATACCCCCGAACCTCCACGAGGGTAGGTTTGGGGGTTCGGAGCAAGCCACCAAAGACCGGCTGTCCTTGGCGCAGTTTCTGCTTCATGCGATTCATGCGTACCGGCATGGCTTGTTTCTTCTTCTCTTCATGAAGCCCTTTGAACCACGTCGATGATTTCCTTGCCAAACTGCTTGACTTTGTATACTCCCATCCCTCGCACTCCCTCTAATTCATCGAGTGTCCGTGGGCTTAGGCGCACAATAGCCTCAAGCACACGGTTGTGCAGCACCATAAAGGCTGGAACGCCGAGGGTTTGTGCCTTCTGATAGCGCCAACGACGCAGGCCCTCCAATAGAGCTGGGTCAGCACTATTGGCTTCGGTGACGGTGCCTGTGAATGCGCCGTCCGAGGCGTGCGGTGGCATGCCCGTGCTCGATGGCCTGGCATCAAGGCCAGAAAGGGTTAGAAGCGTGTCGACCGTCAAGGCCAGGCGTCCAGTGTCGGTGATACGCAGCCGGGGGTACTCCTCTGCGGTCACCAGCAGGAAATGTTGACCGATCAATTCATCCACCCACGCCACAATACGCTCGCGTCGATGACCGCGGAGTTCCCCATAAGCCTTCGACTGATCAAGCCGCCACTCGATGATCTGCTTGCGCTGGCTTCCGAGCAACACGTCAGCGATGATACCACGGCCGAAGCGTCCTCCGAAATCAACCACCGCATGGAGGATCATTCGGGCTACACGGTCTGAGGCGACGGTGGCGTGTGCGTCTTTAACAGGCTGCTTGGCCTCGATCGGTTGCGCGCCAGACGCCGGAGGTGTTCGGCTTGGGACACACACATCGCAATTCTGACACGGTGGTGAAAACGCCTGCCCGAAATAATGCAACAGATGAACGCGGCGACAGGTCGTGTGATCCGTGAAGGCGATCATCCTCTTCAGGCGCGCATTGTCACGGGCCTGGCGCTGGTTGATCGGCTGAAAATCTATCTCTGGACGTTGCATACCTGGCCTACCCAAGGCATACTTTCCATCTGGCGTCATCGTGAGCCAACCTTGCTCCGAGAGCATTTGCAGCGCGGCATTGACACCAATTTCTCGAAGCTGGCTGGCCATGGCGAGGTCGTCGGCCGATACCGCCAGGGGGTGGGCCTGCCGCAGCATCGTGTAGAGTCGAAACACCTGCTCAGGGGTGGGGTAAGCCTGATCGATGAAAAAGCGCTGAATGCGTATGTCGCTTTGGGAGTACAGGAGCGTACAGGTCGCCGGTTGGCCGTCGCGCCCGGCGCGCCCCGCTTCCTGATAGTAGCTTTCCAGCGAGCCTGGGATGTTGTAATGAATGACGCGCCGGATATCTGGCTTATCAATGCCCATGCCGAAGGCCACGGTCGCCACCATGACCTGCACGCGGTCGTCTTGGAAGTCCCGTTGCGCTCGGGTTCGCTCTTCGGGCCTGAGCCCGCCGTGATAGAGGCACACGCTACAGCCTCGACTGGCGAGTAGATCGAAGGCTCGCTGTGCTTCCTTACGTGTGCTGGCATAGACGATGGCGGAGTGCTCTTCTCCGGCAATCAACCTGATCAATTGCTCGTTTTTTTCTGCCAGACGATTGGCCTGGATGACCTGCAATCGCAGATTTGGGCGATTGAAGTCGCCTACCACACGCTCCATCGTCGGGAGCTCCAGCGTGCTTGCGATGTCCTTCTGGACAGCCGCCGTGGCAGTGGCCGTCAGAGCAAGCACCGTGGCACGCTTGAGCTCTGGCAGTCGACGGGTAACAGTGCGATAGTGAGGACGAAAATCATGGCCCCATTGACTGATGCAGTGCGCTTCATCGATCACCAGCAAATTAATATGAGTTGACCGCACAAGCTGCTGGAAGCGCGGAGAATCGCACCGCTCCGGCGCAATGTATACTAATTTATAGCGTTCGCGCTCGATTTGCGCGTAGCGCGTACCCAATTCGGATGGATCGATGGCACTGCTCAGGCAGGTGGCGTTGAGGATCCCCCGGCGGGCTAGCGCCTCAACTTGATCGTGCATGAGCGCGATTAAGGGGGAAACGACGAGCGTGATGCCAGGGAGCATCTGAGCGGTTAATTGATAGCAGAGCGATTTCCCCGAACCGGTCGGCAAGACGGCCAGCGTATGCCGGCCCTGAAGCAGTCGCTCGATCACCTCGCGCTGCCCAGGGCGGAAGCTTTCAAAGCCAAAGAATTCGATCAGCCGTGCTTCGAGTTGATCCATGACAACCATCCCTACTCTCCAGCCGGCGGTCAGTCAGGACGTGGTTAAACCTGGCTTCATAGGCTGGCCAATCATGCGTCCTGTGGAACTGGTTTAGCAGCTCGGCGGTAGGCGCAAATTCCAGGTGATACTTGCCGTGAATGCCGAGTCCCGTAGTTAGCAGATACGTGATGTCGGGGTCCTTACTCGACCCTGCCAGTTGGGAGGTACGGCAAAGACCGGTGTTTATCACTTCGCGGAGACCTACTTCCCAGAGCCGTTCCATGAACTGCTGAAGCGTTTTTCTCGTAAATCCCATAAAATAAATTGTTTTCATAGGTATTTCTTAGATGAGGATATCCTAAGAGGATAACGATTTAGCAGATAGCGATGTCGGGTTGCCTGTGCATTCATTTAAAATAGGTTGAGCTGACGCGGTTCCAAACCAAATTCGCCCACATGCACCTGAACAGGCTCTCCTGAGTGCACAATATGATGCACCTCTACCCCCTCATTCACAAGCGAGCGGGTGATAAGCTTGTGCCGGTGGCAGTTCCGATAATCAGCTTCACTACACATAATCACCAAACAGCGCCCTTTGGCTTCCCATTTCAACAGCTCTATGCCCCCGCGGTAGAACGGCGCTTCTGCCAGTTGATGGTAATCGACCCTCACCTCAGGGCGATAATAACGGCCGCCCCTTGGGCGGCCACCGAGTTTATCGCCGAGATAGAGATAGGCAATCCCAGCATAATCGAGCGACGTCTTCAAGGGTTCACGATTGAACTGCGGGGCGTACCGGCTGGAGGGCTGACTACGGATATCTACCAGCATTTGAATCAGCTGCAAACGCAGCAGATCCACGAACCGTTCGAGTGCCATATTGCTGTGACCAATGGTGTAGATAGTCATGTGTGGCCCGCCGCTAGGAGATCTGGTGTAATATATTATCGACCCATCCAGAAGCCAAACCAGAGGGTGCTCAACCACGACGGCCCGGGCGCTGGCACCATGAGTCGATAGCTCAAATATATACAGCCAAAAACCAGGGCGCCTGTGGAAATGGTACGACGATGCTTTGAGAAGATCTCAGCGGCCACAGCAAGCCCAAGCCACGTACCGGTCAGGACGCCATCTCCCCATGAGACGATGGCCAATGACCAGCGCACGTCGAGGAATGGGTAGAACACGGGAATCGCCCAGCGGGTAATGAGGTCAATAGCCGTATGACCCATCATCCCGAGGACCCACATCCCCCAGTCAATGAAAAACCAGCGCTTGAGGTCTCGATGGGCCGTGAGCAAGGCCAGAATGGCGCCACAGAGCACCCAGCCGCCGAGCGAGTGCGTGAATACCCGATGGTACTGGGAGTATACCTCGCGGCTCATGAAGAAAGTCACGCTATCGATATCTGGAAACAGACTGGCCGCCACCAGGATAAGCGTGGCTCGACGGCCATAACGCTGATAAAAGCCAACGTTGGCGATGTGGAGGCCGAGGGTCGTATGCGCAATGAGGTTCATCCTCACATGACCTCTAATGAGCGTCAAGGTGGCAGAGCAGCAGCTTTCCACCAAAGCACGAGCGTTGATAAGCCAGTACAGATCGAAGAACCAGCGCTATTCTGCCATGAATGTCCGGCAAAATGCTATGATAACGTGTGATCCACCTGGCGGGGCGTCGAACTAATGACCATCGATCGTGAGAAGGAGTAAGCGGTGATGACCATGCCGGCTTTTGAGCGGCGCGTGAGCAAAGAGACTATCGGCTGTCCAAAGCCCTTCAATGCCTGTGCAGATCCTGTGATATGCAATGGTATGGGACTGTATTTACAGGTAGCGAGGGAGGTGGTCACAGAGGCCTGCTGGTGGTGCGCCGAATGCTCGCATGCCGAGCGAGTTACCCTTGAAATCGCCTGCCATTTGCTCCGAGGCAGGACATTCGACAGCGTGCATCAGCTGGGTGTACAGGCGTTTGTCGCCGCTGGCGGCAATGCCGTCAACGACCTGCCGATGACGTGCGTACGAGTCTTGCTAGCCGTCGAAATGGCTCTTGTCGACCACGAGGTCAAGCACGTACTAGCCACCGCTGCCGAGCAGGACATTGACGCCAACCAAAAACTCAAACAGCTTGGGTTTGTGGCGCGCGACGGACAACAGCGCCTCAAGAAGCTACTAGAGGGGGAACTGGCGCGCTTTCATTTGCAGGTTCCAACGGTAAAGACGCAGGAGTGGACGGCCATTGGGACACTCGAAGACTGTAGCCGTTGGGTGCAGAGTGCGTTGAAGACAGCCTTGTTGAATGAGGTGATGGAACGCTGTTATCCCTCTGCTTAGGGTGTCGGAGAGATCTGCTCGATCACCGTGAGGTCGTATTGCTCGAGTAATTCCACTTTATCGGGGTTGGTCGTAAGCAAACGCAGGGTCCCGATGCCCACATCGCGCAAGCTCTGCGCACCAATGCCGTAGTCCCGCAAATCGAGTTCATGGTTGGCGGTGTGAGGTGCTATCACGAACGATGCAGGCGGTGGTAAGGGGGGCTCTCGCCTCGGATCCAAAGGGATGGTGCGCGCCTCGGGCTGCATGTAGAGAATGGCGCCATTTCCCGCTTCGGCAATGCGTTTCAGGGAAGCATCGAGGTGAGCCTGGCAGGCGCAGAGTCCGGACCCAAAGACGTCTCCCGCGACGCACTGGTTGTGGACACGCACCAAGGTGGGTGCGTCAGGCGTGAACGTACCGACCATGAGAAGCACATGCTGACGGCCATCAACGCAGCTTTCATAGGTAATCGCTCGGAAGAATCCGTAGGGTGTCGGCAGCATCGCTTCTTCGATACGCCTGATATGACGCTCATGGCGCAGGCGGTAGCGGACAATATCGCTCAGGGTCACCATCTTCAGGTGAAACTGGTCGGCAAAAGCAAAGAGCTCTGACTTGTGCGCCATGGTGCCGTCTTCATTCAGGATCTCGCAGATCACGCCAGCGGGACACAGTCCGGCGAGCCGTGCTAAATCAACGGACCCCTCGGTCTGCCCAGCCCGCACCAGAATGCCCTTCTTCTCAGCGCGGATGGGGAAAATGTGACCGGGGCGCACCAAATCGTCGGGACCAGCCTGCGGGTCGATGGCGGTGAGAATCGTCCGCGCCCGGTCAGCGGCCGAGATGCCTGTGGTGACACCCTTGGCGGCCTCAATGGAGACAGTGAACGCCGCTCCCGTGTAATCTGGTTCGTTCCGAACCATGAGCGGCAGATCCAGCTGATCGATGCGCTCTGGGGTCATTGACAGGCAGACGAGTCCACGCCCATGCATCGCCATAAAGTTGATGGCATCAGAACTGACCGTTTCCGCGGCCATGACGAGGTCACCGGAGTAGCCATGTTCGTCATCGACCAACACGATCATGCGACCTGTTTTGAACTCGTGTATAGCATCCTCAACCGTGTCAAATTGCATGATCTCAATTGCCCCCCTCTGCCGCTTGACCGCATGCTCTCCGGGTCGCCTCACTGCATTGCAGGCCGCATCATTGCCAAACCGTGTTGGGACGTTGATAACACCACCACAACGGAGCTGTCAAGGGAAATTCGGTGGGGGTCTGTGGCTCAGAGTTTTGCGAAGAGGTTAGCGTGCTGTGCCCCTGCAAGCCTCCCGGAGGCGGGATCGCTCCCCTCCTTTCCACCTCTGGCGCCGCGTTCGTAGGTGCTGGGCCGCCGTGCCACAACCCACAATGGTCGCCTCAGGAATGTACTGACGTACACTCTTTCAGAAGGTATTCTATTGACAAAAATGTATTTTCTGCTATTAAACAAGACAATACTTGCCACTATTGCTTGTCTGATTGCCGTGTCTGCTGGGGCAATAACCGATGGAAAGGCTCGCTGCTCCCACGGAGTCTGTTTGATGGAGCGTCCAGCACCACTCCCGGTAAGGATCGCCTTGGTGTTCCTTCCTCCACCATATCTTTTCCTCGTGATTGGAGCTGAGAAAGACAACGCCACCGTCCACCCCAGCGCGTGTAGCGGTATGCAGACGGACACGACGACGGCCAGCACGATCTATATCGGTTGTATGACCATCTTGCCCCTCGGATTACGCTCAACGTAGAAGGGGGGTTTAGCAAATGTGTCCTAACAGCAGCGCTGGGGGACAAGCTCACGCCCTCGCCAGCAGGAGGGGGTAAGCCCATCCTGCGACTTGGCGTGACGTTCCCGCGGGGACGAGGCTGACCGACAATCAAGCGGCCTAGGCGCTAGCTTTTAGGTTACTGGTGGCAGCGACAATCCCATCGAAGGAGTAGGGGCATGCGCAAGGAACTGACGCAGGTGCCGCGCAAGATCGCGATCGAGAATCTGCTTGAGCAGTGGAGGATGATACGCGACCCCTCGAAAGAGGCCTTACGAGCTGTTCCGCTGTTCGCCGGGCTCGATGATCAGGAGCTCGAATCCATCTACGCCATTGCCCGCAAGCGAACCTATCCCAAAGGCAGCTTCATCCTCTTGGAGGGAGATCCGGGAGATGCCTTCTACCTCATTCTGGCCGGTGAGGTGAAGGTCATGACTCAGGGGGCCGATGGCCGGGAATTCATCCTCGCCGTTCAGCGGGCAGGGGACTTTTTCGGAGAAATGTCTCTGTTCGATGGCCAGCCCCGCTCGGCCAGTGTGGTGACGACCGAAGACGCCACCTTTTTGATCCTCTACAAGCGGGACTTCCTCGATCAGGTGAAGCATTCTCCCGCCATCCTCTTCAAATTCCTGATTACCCTTTGCCAGCGTTTTCGGGAGTCAGATAAGAAGCTCCGTGATCTGGCACTGCTGGATGTGCCTCATCGTGTCTGCAAGGCCCTGGTGACGCTGGGGGAAAGGGTGGGGCTGGCCAGCGATGAAGGTGATCTCATCATTCCCAAACGGCCGACCCATCAAGATGTGGCCAATTGGATTGGGAGCTCGCGCGAGACGGTCACTCGCGTCTTCAACGATTTGGAAAAACAGGGATACATCTCCCTCCTCGGGCGCACAATCGTGATTCGCAAGGCACTGCTGGATCGCCTGGGCCATCTGTAGCGGTGCCAGCCTGACACGTCGTCCGTCGGCCCCGCGCAGGGGCAGCACTCACCTGGATGATTTGATTCTTTGATTTGCCGCCCTTTTATCCTCAGATC
>JBKPCR010000017.1:0-5070 GCA_046727435.1 bacterium
CCGTCGCCGCAGAGCCCGAGGACGTGCTCGATCGAAGCTTGAGGCACCTGCAGGCAGCGGAGTTTCTCTACGAGGCTGGGCACCTTCCCGAGCGCACGTTGGCTTTCAAGCATGCGCTGACCCATGAGGTCGTCTACGGCAGCCTGCTGCGGGAGCGACGGCGTGCTCTCCATGCGCAGATCATGGCCACCCTCGTGGCAGGCTCTCCCGATCGTCTCGATGAACAGGTCGATATCCTGGCCCACCATGCCTTTCGGGGGGAGGTATGGGGGAAGGCGTTTGTGTATCTGCACAAATTAGGCGATAAGGCTCGCCAGGCCTATGCCAACCAGGAAGCCATTGGCTTCTACACCCAGGCGATTGGGGTGAGCGAACGGATCACGCCGGCTCTGGACGCGGCCCAACTCCTCCCAGTGTATGAGGGCCGTGGCCTCGTCTGGCTGCTGTTGACCAACTATGATAGCGCTATTACAGATTTTCAGACGATGCGCCAGATGGCTCGCGCCTCCAGCAACCCACAAAAAGAAGGGGAAAGCCTGTGTCATCTTGCGTATGTGCACTGGTTGGCCTTCTCTGGAACGCACACCCCACTCGTCGAACAGCATGCCCAGGAGGCGCTCCAGCTGGCCCACCAAACCGGGGATCAAAAAATCCGGGCCAGCAGCCTCATCAGCCTGGGAGCCGTGGAGCACGTGCGTGGGAACCTCCCGGAAGCGGACAGGAAGTTCACTGAGGCCTTGCAGATCAGCCGGCGGGAGGGGTACCAAGACTCCGCGGCCCATGCGTTGGTGTTTCTCTGCATGGTGACTTACGAGCAGGGGAAGTTTCAGGCAGCGACGCAACTCGGTCAGGAGGGCGTGGTCATCTCCCGTGCCATCCATGACGGCTTCACGGAGCTGCGTACGCTCGCCTTCCTGTGTCAAGCCTGCTGGAGTGCCGGGCACTACGCCCAGGCGCTCAGCATGCTACACGAAGGCAGAGCTAAGGCGGAAGAGCGGCATAACACGTTTATTGTCGGTCGTCTCACGAACACTCTCGGATGGTTTGCCCGCGAATTTGGCGCGGTCTCCCGGGCGATCGAGCTCGATTACGAGAGTATGGAGCTGGGGCGGGTCTCGCGCATCTCCAATGTGGAGATCAGCGCCTTGATTAACCTGGGTTTCGACTATCTCGCGCTTGGCCAGTATGAACGCGCCATGTCGTGTCTCAAACCGACTCTCGATCGGGTCCAGCGCGAGGCGTTTGGTGTCCACAAATGGCGCTGGCAGATCAAGCTCCTCATCGGGCTGGCTGAGGTCCACTACGCTATGGGAGCCTATGAGCACGCCTTACACGCGGCTGAAGAAGGTCTCGAACAGGCGCAGGCGACGGGTTCGCAAAAATATGTCGCCAAAGCCTGGGCCTTACGGGGCAAAATTCTCATCGCCCTGAGACAGCGACAGGCAGGCGGTCGAGCGTTACAACGGGCGTTCAGGCTCGTCGAACACCTGCACAACCCGTCGCTGACCTACCCGATCGCCTACGAGCTGGGGCAGTGGTACGCCATGATCGGGAAAGAGCGGCAGGCGGCGGCCCTCTATGGCAAAGCGAAAGCGACGATCGAGCACATGCTGGCCGCAGTTGAGGATCCCGCATTGCAAGCAGCCTTCCGGGAGTCTGGGCCGGTGCAGACCATTTTGGCCTGTGCGGCACGCGTGGGCGCATAGCTCCTGCCCTCTGCCTCCCCCTACCAACCTCCGGTTCATGAAATCGGGCAAATCCATCATCAAATCGTCACATAATCGGCATGCGCGCCGCGTCGGGGAATCTTACATTCCATAGCACCACGAACCGCGTGAGGATTCATACCTCAGAGGGTGTCTAAGAAGCCCCCATCGTCTCCTCTGCCCCCTTTGTCGAAGGGGGGTGAGGGGGGATTTCCCAGGTGGTAGCTTCCAAATCCCCCGACCCCCCTTTACGAAAGGGAGGAATAAAGACTCTTTGGACATGCTTTCAGGAACAAAGGAGGAGTCCGATGAAACCACAGAGACGCTGGCCGTGTCACCTCATCGTGTTGTTGCTCTGGGTGGCTCCAGGATTGGTGCAGGGACAAGCGGCTGGCACCGAGCAACTCGGGCAGGTCCACTTTCGTGTGGCCTGCAGCGCTGATGTCCAACAGGAATTCGACCGGGGGGTGGCGCTCCTGCATTCGTTCGCGTTTGACCCCTCGGCCAAAGCCTTTGCCGCCGTGGCGCAGCAAGACCCTAGCTGTGGCATGGCGCACTGGGGGATCGCCATGACCCGGCTGGGCAACCCCTTCAACTGGCCGCCGGGCTCCCAGGCAATACAGGAGGGCTGGGACGCCGTCGAAAAGGCCAAGGCCGCGGGCGGGAAAACCTCACACGAACAGGATTACATCGCGGCCATCGAGGTGTTTTATAAAGATGCGGAGAAGATCGATCATCGCACGCGTGCCCTCGCCTATGAGCACGCCATGGAGCGACTCTCCCGCAACTACCCCGACGACCGTGAGGCGGCGATCTTCTATGCCCTGGCCCTGAACGCCACGGCGCTGCCCACCGATAAGACCTATGCTAATCAGCTCGAGGCTGCCGAGATCTTGGAGCGGATCTTCGCACAGCACCCGAACCATCCCGGCGTGGCACATTACCTGATCCACAGCTACGACTATCCCCCATCGCCCAGCGTGGGCTGACGGCGGCGCGTCTTTATGCCGGCATCGCCCCCTCAGCACCCCATGCGCTGCACATGCCGTCCCACATCTTCACCCGACTCGGCATCTGGCAGGAGTCAATTGACTCCAATCGCGCCTCAGCGGCCTCCACCAAGAGCCACCGTGAGAAACTCCACGCTATGGATTATATGGAGTACGCGTATTTGCAGCTAGCGCAGGACCAGGCAGCCAAGCGTGTGCTCGACGACATGAATGCGCTCGAGAAAATCAACGTGGAGCACTTCGTCAGCGCCTATGCCCTAGCAGCTATTCCCTCGCGGTATGCGCTCGAGCGGCGACAGTGGGCCGAGGCGGCGGCGCTGACCTTGCCCCGCACCGATTTCCCGTGGGACCGCTTCCCGCAATCCGAGGCGGTACTGGTGTTCGCCCGTGGCCTCGGGTCGGCGCACAGCGGTAATGCCGACGCCGCCAGGAAGGATCTGACGCGGCTGCAGGAACTCCGCGAGACCCTGGCGGCGGCTAAGCTAGGGTATTGGCAGGAACAGGTCGACATCCAGCATCAGGTGGTGGCCGCCTGGATAGCCTTCGCCGAGGGCAAGCACCAGGAAGCCTTGCAGCTCATGCGCACCGCCGCCGACCGCGAGAACGCCTCTGAGAAGGCCACTGTTACCCCTGGGCCCATCATCCCGGCGCGTGAGCTGCTGGGCGACATGCTATTGGCCTTGAACGAACCGCGTCGGGCGCTGCAAGCCTTCGAGGCCTCAATGCAGGTTGAGCCGCAGCGCTTCTGGGGCTTCTATGGGGCGGCGCGGGCAGCTGAGCTGATCGGAGATCTGGACAAGGCTCGCACGTTGTATACCCAACTTCTCGCTCTGGCCGCGCATGCCGATAGCGATCGGCCAGTACTGACGGCGACGAAGGCGTTTCTGGGGCAGAAGTAGCGCGAAGTGACGGGGGTGCTGCACCTTGGACCCGGCGGTAGTTCCTCGGTAGGTTGCCACGCCCAGGACACCGACCGGCGCTTCCTCAACGAGCTAATGAAAGGATAGGCGTCGATCCTGCTACCAGCGACCGGTATCGCTGGTAGCAGAGGCTCCGCAGGAATCATGGTGCCGCAGTTTAACACCACCTCAGATCGTGGCGATGGGAAAGCCGACGATACTGCCCCACTCAGTCCAGGAGCCGTCATACACCCTGACTCGGCGGTATCCCAGCACAAACGACAGCGCAAACCATACCAGCGTGGCGCGATGACTTAAGCGACAATACGTCACGATTTCGGCCGCAGCCTCTGGATGAATGCCCACCTGTGTCAATCTCTCCTGCATGTGCTCGGGGGTTTTGAACGTGTCGTCATCGTTCAAGAGGTCACGGAAATGCAGATGGACGGCGCCCGGGATATGTCCCTTGCGTTCCGCCCCATGATCAAAACCAGGAGGGGGACTAACGCGCTCTCCGCGATACTCTTCGGGAGAGCGCACGTCCAACAAGATGCGTCCTGGTTGACCGAGCCTGGAGCGGACGTCCTCCCGCCCCACGCGACTCGATAGATCCGAGATGGCTGGTGGGTAATCGACTGGGGTATTCAGCGGAATGTCGGGGCTCAAGGGGCGGCCATCGGCGGTCCAGCCTTTCCGACCGCCATCGAGCAGCCGCACGTCCTGATGCCCAGCCATGGTGAGTACCCACAAGGCGTAGGTGCCATATTGCACCGGACAGCCATACACGACAATGGTGGTGTCGGGCGCAATACCGATACGTCCCAAGCGTGAGGCCATGTCCTCCGGTGTGGCAAACTCACGATCCGTCGCGTGCCAGAGGGCGTCTTTCCAATACCACCTGAGCGCTCCTGGAATATGCCCCTGGCGATACTCTGCGTCACCCGGCGAGGATGACACCTCGATGATGCGAAGGTCTGGATCATCGAGGTGTCCAGCCAACCATTCCCCAGAAACCAGCCGTTGCGTGACTGCCTCACGTCTTTCCAAGGCATGGCCCTCCTTCATACGGCCACTGGCCAGGCTTAACTCGCCCTCGGTGGAAGGTGTTTATGGTTTCAGCTTGGCCAGGAACGTTTTGCGGAACTTGGCGATTTTTGGGGAGACGACGAACTGGCAGTACAATTGTTCGGGGTGCTGCTGAAAGAATTCCTGATGGTAGTCCTCAGCACGATAAAATGCTGTCAACGGCACGACCTCGGTCACGATCGGCGACTTCCAGAGGCCCGCCTCGGTCAATTCCTGGATCACCTGGGCCGCGATTGCCTGCTGTTCTGGGGTATGATAGAAGATCGCTGAACGATATTGCGTACCCACATCGGCGCCCTGGCGGTTCAGCGTCGTCGGATCGTGGATCGTAAAAAAGACCTCCAGGATCTCTTTGAAGGAGACGACCTG
>JBKPCR010000018.1:0-7424 GCA_046727435.1 bacterium
GCGATGAAGACTAGGGCGAAGTCCTCTGCTTTGTCCTTTTCGAGGTTGACTGTGCTGTTCTGCGCCACGAACGTGGCGTGCGTGATCGCCGAACCGGTCGCCAGCATCTTGGCACCGCTAACGATGATGCCGTCGTCGCGCTCCTGGACGACGTGGACAAAGACGTCGGCTACCTCGTGAATCGGCTTCTTGCGATCGACGGGCGGGTTGACTAGGACATGATTTAGGAAGAGTGCGCGCGAGGCGAATTTCTTATACCAGTTCAGGGCATTGTCGCCGAATGGTGCATAGAACTCTGGGTTAGCGCCGAGGCTCGCCATGAACGCTGCCTTATACTCCGGCGTGCGCCCCATGAAGCCGTAACTCAGCCGCGCCCAGGCGGCAATGGCGTCCCGCGCTTGTAGCAATTCGTGTGACGATTTGCTGGGCGCGAAGAACCTGTGAGTGCGGATGCCGTAGTCGTCGACGGTGGTAAGCAGGTCCCGCTGCGCCGGCTCATGTAATGTATCATACAAGCGCATGATGGAGCGGGCCGCATTACGGAAGGCCGGGTGTGTCGTCACATCCTGCACGCGTTCGCCATAGATGTAGACTTCGCGTGCGTCGCGCAGGCTTTCGAGATACTCCGCGCCAGTCATTAGAGCGTTCATCTCGGTGCCTGGTTGTGGACCTGTGATGGATGTCGTCATCGTTGCCACCTCCTGATGGACAGCGCGTCTCCCCCCGGCTCCTCCCATCCTGGAGAACTGTGCATGCGGGCGATGTTGACCTGGTCCGTGTGCGTGTTCACCTGCCCGACGAACTCTTCAATGCGTTTCGGCTTGTTCCCCACGGCCGCAATGACCGTTGGCTTCTCGATTAATCGCGCCATCCGTGTCTCCTGATACCTACTTGCGTGGCGTGTGTATCACCAAGGCGTCTCGCCGGGCTAATGAGCGGCGCGCCTAGGGCCATTGTAGCGACCGAATCACGAAAATGATTCGGCCTCAAGACGACAGCTATTCCACGCCACTAAACTGCTCCCTCGAGCTTCCATCACCATGTCCTGGATGAGACCATAGTCAAGCATTATGGTTCACACCAGTCAAGTGTACCCATCCCCAGGGATTAAAGGGAACTATGTTTTTCGGGAGGAGTGTTGGTCGCTGCCTGATTGAGGCTTGGGAAGGGGGGGGCCATCTTCGTTGGTGGGGAGGTGTCAGCACCCAGATGCGGGTGTAATGGTATGGCTCAAATGCCAGGGCTCAGCCCGCAGGAACCTAGGGGGATCATTGCCAATCACCTCTCATGTAGGCTCACGGCGCACGCCCAGCCCACGCCACACTGCAAGCAATCCGATGAAGAAGATGCCGGCATTAAACAGGAACGCGCCGCGCAGGCTGACAGCTGTCAGCATGCCAGCCATGATAGGCCCCATGGCCGATCCGACCATTGCTCCACTGTTGAGCGCGCCAAAGGCGCTCGATCGTTGCTCGATTGGTACAACCGTCCCCCCCAGGCAGTACGCGAGCGTGAGGATGCTGCCCGCAAAGAGTCCGACGCCAACACGCAGCAACCCAAGCTGCCACAGGGTGTAACTGAATGCCATCAGCGCAGACCCGCAAATGCGTGCCACGAGGGCACCCCAGAGAATCTGTGCATGGGTATAGCGAGGCACGAGACGACTCGCTGCGTTTGCCGAGAGTGCCGCAGCCAGCGCGCCACCCGCGACGATGATGCCGGTGAACGACGCCACAGCACCATCGACGGGCACAAGGAACGCCACAAACAACGGAATGAGGGGCTGATAGCTGCGATCGGTGAAGGATCCGACAAACAGCACGACCAGAATGGGGACAAATCCAGGAGTCCTGAGCAGTGCCCGCAGACTGGCCTTCGGGCGCGTTCTTCGCTGCGGTGCGGACGTTCGGGGCTCATGATAGACGAGGAGCATATTGAGCCCAGCAATAATGGCCAGGCCGCTGGAACCGATGAAGGCCGCGCGAATGCCGAAGTGATCGGCCAGGAGGCCCCCCAAGGCGGGTCCTACCATCAAGCCTAGGATCTGCATGGACTGCGCCAGCGCAATCGCGCGGGTAAGATACTCTGGGGGCGCTGACAGGCTGGCGAGGGCGAGTGCAACAGCGGTGAACCCACCCAACGTCCCCATCAGCAACCGCAGCAGAGCAAGCTGCCAGACGGTCGCCGCCATGGCGCACAGCCCATTGATGAGCGCAAAGCCAAAGACTGTCCGGACGAGGAGCAACCGCCCACCGATTCGATCCGCGAGCCGGCCCCACAGGGGCGAAGCGATAGCCGCGCTCGCCGGGCCTAGCCCAATCAAAATTCCCGACCAGATAGCCACGGCTCGGGGGTCAGTGATCCCGAGTTCACGTACCAGGAATGGCAAGAAAGGCGTCGAAAAATAAAACCCGACGAACGCGACAAAGAGGACGGCCAGCAGCGAAGCGAGATTTACCTGCCACACATAAACAGAGTACCGCCAGAGGGCCCGCTGTTCGGTCCAGTCTATAGGAAGCGGTGATGTTTGACTCATGTGCACGGTCTGTCCGATCATTCGCCCACAGATGCAGCACTCCCGAGACGTAGCCAAGCAATATACTCCAAAAAGAATCAGCATAACCAATGCCAAAGACGGAAGAGCTAGCGACGCGTTCGCTTGTTCCTTGTGGTACGGGAGACGGAGGCACGGCAGTCGCGCGTTGACCCGTAGCCGAGAAGCGGTCTACGTCCGCCCCGCCGTGCTCATCAAGCAGCAAGGGGCCAACACATTGCGCACTCGCAGGCATGCTCAATGCCGTCCTTCTTCCTATGTTGCCCCGGCGCCATCTGCTCTGGGGGGCTTCGTTGACCGCTTCTCTGCACGACGCTGAGCTGGGCTGTATGTGGCGTGGTCGATCCGCTCTCTCTAGGCGTTGGCCCACCAAGCATGAGGGACCCGAGAGGCTTTGACTCTCCGATGAGAATCCCACTATAGTGATCTTATCATGGCGTACTGAGCCCGCAGCAGATTGCGCAGGAGGGAGAAGATGAAAGTGCTGTTGGTCCATCCGGGGACTTTGATGTACTCCGAGATCTATCTTCGGCTTGAACCTCTCGGTTTGGAACGAGTCGCCCAGGCTGTTCGGTCGGCTGGTCATGATGTCCGGCTCCTCGACCTACAGGTCTTCCGACACGATGACTATTTTCGAGAACTGCACGGCTTTAAACCGCAGGCGGTTGGATTCTCGCTAAATTACCTCGCCAACGTTCCGGAAGTGATCGAGCTAGCCAGGGCGACGAAACAGCGCCTACCAGAAAGCTTTATCTTCGTCGGGGGGCACAGTGCTTCCTTCATCTCTGAAGAACTTCTCCAGCATGGACCGATCGATTGCGTCCTCCGTGGCGAAGGGGAGGAAACTACCCCGCGTTTGCTCGACGCTGCGCCCGGGCGAGGGCTTGAGACCCTTCCCGGAGTGGTGACCCCAGACGGTATGGGGCCACAGCCCATGCTTCTCAATCACCTTGATAACCACCTGCCCGCCAGAGACCTGACGCGCAAACGCCATAAGTACTTCATCGGCGTCCTGGACCCCTGTGCCTCGATCGAATTCACCCGCGGCTGTCCGTGGGATTGCGCCTTCTGCAGCGCCTGGACCTTCTACGGCCGGAGCTATCGACAGATGGCGCCCGAAGCGGCTGCGGCAGACCTGGCAGGCATTCAGGAACCAAATGTCTTCATCGTCGATGATGTAGCGTTCATCCACCCGGAACAGGGTATGGCCATTGGGCAGGCAATCGAGAAGCGGCGCATCCGCAAGCAATACTATCTGGAGACGCGGTGTGACGTCTTCCTCCGCAATCAAGAGGTGTTTGCCTACTGGAAGCGACTGGGTCTGAGGTACATCTTTCTGGGGCTGGAAGCGCTGGATGAGGAAGGCTTACAGCTATACCGGAAACGGGCGACGCCACATGGCAATTTCAAGGCGTTAGAAGTCGCTCGGGCGATAGGCATTCGAGTGGCGATCAACATCATCGCCGACCCATCCTGGGATGAAGAGCGCTTTCGCATTGTGCGGGAGTGGGCCATAAGCGTCCCGGAAATCGTCCACCTCACCGTCAATACCCCCTATCCTGGGACGGAGACTTGGTTCACTGAATCGCGCCGGTTGACCTCCCTTGACTATCGGCTCTTCGACGTCCAACATGCCGTCCTGCCCACGAAGCTCCCCCTGAAGCGGTTCTATGAAGAGTTGGTGAAGACCCAGGCGGTCTTGAGCCGCAAGCATCTGGGCGTATCAGCTTTGTGGGACACTTGTGGGGTGGCGACGCGATTGCTTCTTCACGGCCAGACCAACTTCGTCCAGATGCTCTGGAAATTCAACCGCGTCTACCACCCAGAACGCCAGTATGCCGACCACTTCCAGCCGGTACAGTATGCCTTGCAACCTCCGACGGCAGGGCTGTCGAAACCGCCGACCCCGCAACTCTATGTGCATGTCCCGATGGAGAGACAGCATCATGCGGCTCACGCCGAACGATAGAGTCTTAACCTGTCGGCGGGAGGGCATCGCGCGAGCGATCACCGCGGGCTGCCGATGTTCGAAAACCCCAATACATCGAGTTACAGGAACGCACCACCGTCATTCCCATGCCAGCACCTCGGGCACCACCAGGCTGGCGAGGCGGGATTATCTTTATATTCAGCGCCATGCCTCCCAGCGATTGAGAGGCCGGTACAGGTGCCAGCAATCCCCTCGCGGATGTAGGTCAAGGCCTCTATGCTGGAGACCTCTCGAAGGAGTATTATATCGGTGACCTGACTGGGCAGTCGTCCCTGCGTGCACAGGCATGGCCGCGCACCATGCCCAATCGCACAATGCCCGGGCAGCCATCGGCGTCACCGAAGTAGAGCGCAGGAAGGCCATATCCTCTTTCTTCAAGGCCAACCCGCGCTGGATAGAGAACGTTGAAGTGAACCGCTTAGGGCTGCACCTGTGCGATGCGTTGGATGGAGGCTGGAACGGCCAGACGCCCATGCACACAGCATCTGAGCAGACGTCGCTGTGATGGAGGTCTTCTTCCCTAACCAAGGAGGAGCATGATGAGAGAGCTGCGAGTCACCACGACGCAGGACGCTGATACCGGGCTTGAGGACACCGTGGTCGAAGCATTGAAAGCGAGCTTGCGCGGTGCGCTCCTGCGTCCTGGCGATGTGGGTTACGAAGACACCCGCAAAATCCATAATGGCATGATCGACCGGCGGCCCGCTTTGATCGCCTGCTGCACCGGTGTCGCGGACGTCCTCACCGGCGTCCGCTTCGCCCGCGAGCACGATCTGCTGGTATCCGTGCGCGGCGGGGGCCACGGCATGCCCGGGTTTGCGGTGTGCGAGGGCGGCCTGATGCTTGACCTCTCGGGTATGAAAAGCGTCCATGTCGACCCTCACCACCGGACGGTTCGCGCCGAAGCCGGGGTTACGTGGGGCGAGTTCGATCATGAGACCCAAGCGTTTGGTTTGGCTACGACCGGTGGCGTGGTCAGTTCGACCGGCATTGCCGGACTGACGCTCGGCGGCGGTCATGGCTTTCTGATGCGCCGCTACGGTCTTGCCTGTGACAACTTGCTATCCGTGGACGTCGTGACCGCCGATGGCCGCTGGCTTGGCGCCAGTGACATGGAGCACGCGGAGCTGTTCTGGGGCCTCCGCGGTGGGGGTGGCAACTTTGGGGTGGTGACGTCGTTCGAATATCGCCTCCACCCGTTGGAGACGATGCTCGCCGGCATGGTCATCTACCCCATCGCACAAGCCAAAGCATTCCTCAGACTCTATCGTGAGGTCACCAGCATGGCCCCAGACGAACTCGGCTCCCTCGTGGCACTCGGCACCTTGCCGGACGGCACCCAAGCGGCCGTACTGCTGGTGGGGTATAGCGGGCCGATCGCGGACGGCGAGAAGCTGCTGCGCCCCCTGCGGGAGTTCGGTCCCCCACTGGCGGATCAGGTCAGTCCGTCACCCTACATGGCGCTCCAAGGCATCTCCGAGCATTTTAACCCGCGCGGCTACCGGAATTACCTGAAGACGAATTACCTCAGGGACCTCAGTGACGACGCCATCGACATCCTGGTCGAGCGCTATGCCAGCGTGCCGGCTCCGTTTTCGCACATTGTGGTCGAACACATGGGCGGTGCCGTCAGCCAGATGGACCGGCAAGCCACCGCGTATAACTACCGGGACGCGCAGTACAACTTCCTCATCGTCGGCATGTGGGCCGATCCGGCGCAGGACGCAGGCGGCATCTCGTGGGTGCGTGGTCTCTGGCAAGCGCTCCAGCCGTTCTCATCGGGGAATATCTACGTCAACTATGAGTCGGACGTCGGCGTGGACCGCGTCCAAGCCGCATACGGGGCGGCGAAATACGACCGCTTGGTGGCCCTAAAAAACACCTACGACCCGACGAATTTTTTCCGGCTCAACGCCAACATCAAGCCGACGGTGTGACCGCGCCAGGGGAGACCGCGCGGCAGGACGGGCAGAGCACGCCATGACGGAGTGGTATTGAGCCATGCGTGAGACCTAACCCCTAGATGCTGCGCGTGTGCTCCCGGAGGGCCAGGCTGCTTGCAGCTCAACAATCCCATACATTCGCGGTCACCTCACATGGAGCGATGTGTGTTTGCCTGAGAGATGCACGCTGTTCACTGATGTCACCGCATCCACCAGCTTGGCGACATTCCGTCGCACGCCGAGGTCCTCTCCCTGAACCCCGGCTTATTCTCAGGTATTGCCAGTATGACGGTTTGGCCATTCTCAGCTCATGCAATGGGCAACAGATACAGATTCTGACGCGTCACGTATGGCAAGAAGGAGGCCTTGGGACGGTGTGCACTGGGCCTTGATTTTACACTTCCGTCGGACCTCGACATACCATGACAGACGGTGCCAGCAAGTATGGTAGTAGCAATGTTTAGTAATTGAAAACAGACATAAGGTCAATCACAGTTGACATTCACGCGGTAGGATTCTAGGCTTGAACTGTTCTGACGATCGTGCATTTGCCCAAGCGTCTTATAACGACCCTCTCCGCTGAGGGGGGAGCCTAGAGAGGGCTAGCGTCTCAGTGTGAGCAACGACTTCACATGGGAAGGGAGAAGGCAATGCGTTCTCGACGACGCAGGGACCTGGCGTTTTGCGTAACCATCGCTGGATACCTGGGCGTCGGGCTAGGATACGCCGGTGACTTGGTGGCGCCCGCCACTGACTTTCAAATACGCATCAGTGGCGATGCTAAGCGCCCCCTGACCTTGAATGCGGCCGACTACCGGGCATTGATATGGTTGGGGAGGGGGCCCGTGAATCTGAAGCGGCTACGCGATACGTTCCAGTGCGATAAGAGCGCCGATGACATCCATTCACAGCTTCAGTACCGCTGGGGCTATGATAA
>JBKPCR010000019.1:0-3897 GCA_046727435.1 bacterium
GCCTGAATTCGTGGCATCAGCCACCTCCCTATGCATGCTTTCCGAATACATTCTAGCACAGGCGGCGATCATCCCGGCAGAAGCCTGGATTCCTCCGCCACCCTTGCGTAGGGTGCTGTCCGGAACCATCATGAACCATAGTGCCATGAACAAACACTATTTACAGGGGCATATTTGATGGCTATGATGGAAACAAAGGGAGTGAATACCTGCCCGTTGCCGTGACGGGGAGGTGCGTTGTTTGTGGCGGCAAGGGTGTTCTGTATTGATCGTAGTGGATAGCCCGTGGCAATTTGAGCTTGGCCCCAGACGCTGCCCCCTGTGCTTGACAGCAAGAGAGCATGGAGCGTTATCTCGTCGGTGGGGGCAGGGCCGGCCACTGACACCGCTGACGATGAGTTTGTCCTTGTGATCAATAAGCGCTCTATAGTAAAATCTCAGCCGCTACAAGTAAATATAGGTCGCATTTTGGTAGGAAGCGCGCATTCCGGTCTTTTCCCCGTAACTGACCACAACCTGCGATCCTATGTATTGCGCGACTGCTCGACTGTAAGGAGGTTGATTCGATGGTGACTCTCGAGTTGTACAATCAAAACACGATCAAGTCCCAATGGTGCCCAGGCTGCGGTGATTTCGCAGTCATTAAGTCGCTGAAAGAGGCACTTGTGAGCTTGGAGGTTCACCCGAAGGATTTGGTCATTACCGCTGGGATCGGCTGTTCGGGCCGTGCCTTCGCTTATCTCAACGGGTACTCCTTCCATGGGGTACATGGGCGTGCCCTGCCGCTCTCCACTGGCATTAAACTCGCCAACGAGGCGCTGAAGGTACTCGTTCTTGGCGGTGACGGCGATGGATATGCCATTGGCATGGGCCATTTCCCACACGCTATCCGGCGCAACCTTGACCTCACCTATGTGGTCATGAATAACCAGACATACGGGCTTACCAAAGGGCAGGTTTCACCGACCAGCGATCTCGGCTACCGAACCACCACCACTCCGGCAGGCAATATCGAAGGGGCGATTGACCCGATGGCGATCGCGATGTCCTCAGGCATCACGTTTTTGGCTCGCGGATTCTCAGGGAACCCGAAACACCTGACCAAATTGTTCGAGCGCGCCATCGCCCATAAGGGGTTCTCACTAGTCGACGTCTTGAGTCCCTGTGTGACATATAACCGTGTGAATACTTATGACTGGTACCGCGAGCATTCCTCTTATTTAGACGAAGAGCCCGGCTACGATCCGACAGATCGTAAGCAAGCCTGGGACATGTTGTTGCATAGTGAGAAAATCCCCCTGGGTGTGATATTCCAAGGCAATCGCCCGTCGTATGAGGATCTACGTCCCACCAATTCACGGGAACCCATCGCCCTCCAGACGCTCCAGGGTATTGATTACGCCGCGGTGATGGAAGAGTTCTTCTAATCGGGGTTGGCCCCCGAGTCCCCCCAGGGACGACCAGTTGAATCACGCGCTCCGAGGTTTTCTGAGGAGGGAGGATGCGGCAGTGATCATTAATCAACTCAAACTATTAGCTGGAGGAGAGGCGGGAGATGGCGTGTTTGCTGTCTCCGATATGCTGGCGCTGATGTTCGCCAGAGCCGGGCTTGAGATCCTAACGACGCAAACTTATTCGTCTCGCATTCGGGGTGGGCACATTAACGCCTCGGTACGTGTCGCTGAACGGGAGCTCTTCTCACAGGGGGATGAGCTCGATCTCTTGATTGCGCTCGACCTCGAAACCGTCGAGCTGCACCGAAAGACCGTTCGGGATGGCGGGATCATTCTGTACGATAACTCACAGGGTGAAATCGACCCCGATGACCTCGAGCAGCGTCAGGTGACCGTCTTCCCGATTCCAGCCCGCAAAATTGCTCGCGAGAAGCTGAATGCCCCGATCATGAAAAATATCGTGATGACCGGGGCAGCTCTGACAGCAGTCAACTTTGACCCAGAGTTTGAGTTTCTGGGGGGCCTCATCCGTGAACGCTTTTTGAGCAAAGGTGAGAAGATCGTTGATAAAAACATGGAGGCAGCTGCGGCTGGGCGAGAGCTCGTTCTGCACGCCAACAAATCCATTCCCTACAAAATGGAGCACCGTGAGCGCCCGCGCAAAATGTTGCTGCAGGGCAGTGACGCCGTTTCCTTTGGTGCCCTGGTTGCCGGTTGCCGCTTTATGGCTTCTTATCCCATCACCCCCGCCTCCGACGTTATGGAATATCTGGTCACCAAGTTTCCGAAATACAACGGCGTCATGGTACAAGCTGAAGACGAGCTTTCGGCCATTAACATGTCGATCGGCGCCGCCTTCAGTGGAGCGCGGGCGTTGGCGGCAAGCTCCGGACCAGGCATTGCCTTGATGATCGAGGCCCTAGGCCTTGCAGCCGTGACCGAGACACCTCTGGTAATCGTCGACGTGCAACGGTGCGGACCCAGTACGGGCATGCCAACGCGCATGGAACAGGCTGACCTCAATCTCCTCATCTATGGCGCGCATGGCGAAATACCACGTATCGTCATCGCCCCATCGGACATCGAAGAGTGCTTCTACCAAACCATCCGTGCGTTTAACCTAGCTGATAAGTTTCAATGTCCGGTGATCATCGCCACTGATCAGTATTTGTCACAATCCCAGCGTACGACGTGGCCTTTCGATCTCTCAAAGGTTGCTATCCATCGGGGATGGCTGCTGACGGACGACGAGCTGAACGAGCTTAGCGGCCCCTTCAGACGCTATCTCATCACCGAACGGGGCATCTCTCCGCGCACCCTTCCGTCCCAAGAAAAGGGGATTTTCAAGACCACTGGCGTGGAGCACGTCGAGAGCGGCAATGCCACTGAAAATCCAGATGCCCGTACGCGCATGATGCAGAAGCGGTTTTTGAAGCTGGATACTTTCCGCCGAGAGGACATGGAGCCGCCGAAGATTTACGGTAACCCAGACAGCGACCTGACCATCGTCGGATGGGGATCCACAAAAGGGGTCATTCTCGAAGTCATAGATCGCTTCAGGCAAGAGGAAGGCCTTGATCTCAAACTTATGCAACTAGTCGATATCTGGCCTTTCCCGGATCAGGTGGTCGCCGACATATTGCGCACCTCTAAACAGGTGGCGGTGGTGGAGAATAACTTCACCGGTCAGATGGCTAACTTGATTCGTCAGCAGACGGGCATTGAATGCTCTAAAATTGTAAAATACAATGGTGCACCATTTGCACCGAAGGAGTTATACCAACGCCTCAAAGAACTCATCATGGTCTCTGAGAAGATATCCTCGTAATCAATTCGCCGTGCCTCCGCGTCGCAGGGACCCTAGACAGTTTCAGCCCTGGCAGCGCAGGGGCACTCCGCCCTACTTTCGAGTCTTCTATCTGGATGAACTGGCTCCAGCCTGCAATCGTTGCCATGGCCACGTGCATGCCTTCAATGGGCCTCGGGCCTCTGCAGCTCGTCTGTATGGCTGACCCATGGGTTCCCAAACATATAAGAGCAGATTACGCCTGATTCCTCGACGCAGAAGCCGAAAACGGCCCTTGCCATGCTCGGATGAATGCAAGGGTGGGACGTGGTAGATTGGTAGGCCATCACTACTTCGCCGGCTACCGGTTGGGCAGATTCGTGTCCAAGTAGCCGATACGTCGTCCATTTGGCGGTCCGCCGGAGAGTGTTAAAAAGTAGATAGCTCTGGTATACTCTCTCCATGGACAGGAGGGAGGACATTATGATTACTTGTAAAAATTGCCACAATACTCACCGACATTGAGCAGGTGCTCAACGAGACAAAACCGGTTATCCTCTGCTGAATGCGTCACGGCCTCAACGCGCTTCAGGGAGGAACTCCGAATGGAATCGAGCAGCATCGCGCGGTTGGATCACTTCGGTATAATTTCGGCTG
>JBKPCR010000020.1:0-14264 GCA_046727435.1 bacterium
GGCGATCTGCAGGCACGCCGCCGTGCTCACTGGCGACAGCGGGTTGTGTGGCACCACACCCACATGTCGGGCCTCGGCCAGAGCGGCGATCTTCTTGGCACCGGATATCCCACCCACCAGGCACACGTCTGGCCGAACATACTGCACGGCGTTACGCGAGAGCGCCATCTCGAACTCCCACAATGAGGTGTAGCGCTCGCCAGTGGCGATGGGGATATTGACCTTACCCGCCACGTATGCCATCTCATCGAAGTTGTCCGGCATCACCGGGTCTTCAAAGAAGAACGGGTGGTAGGGCTCGATACCCAGGCCAAGTTGCACCGCCTCGGCCGGAGTCAGACGGCGATGGATTTCGATGCACAGATCGACGTCGTGGCCGACGGCATCCCGGTACTGCCGTACCGCATCGATGGCATCCGTGACCTTGTGGGCGTGCGTCCGAAAGTATGGCACGTCACGCTTCTCGTCCAGGAACGGCGTCAGATGGCCGACGGCGGTGAAGCCCAGCGCTTTGGCCTCCTTAACGCCCTTGACGAGCTGGTCGCGGGTATCGCCGAAGACGTGGTAGTAGACCCGTGCCCTATCCCGCACCTGGCCGCCCAGCAGCTGATACACCGGCACCCCGAAATGCTTGCCAGCAATATCCCACAGCGCGATGTCCAGGGCGCTCAGTGCACCCATGATGGCGGCGCCGCGAAAGTGCGAGAAGCGGTACATATACTGCCAGTGGTGCTCGATCCGCAGCGGGTCCTGGCCGACGAGATAGCGCCCGAACTTCTCCATGGCCGCCTGTGAGGCTTCGAGAAACCCCCAGGCACCGGACTCGCCGAGGCCAGTGATCCCCGCGTCGGTCTCGACCGTCACACACAGATAGCGATCGAGCATCAGTGGCGTGATCTTGGTGATTTTCATGGCGTTTGGCATGTTAGGGACCTCTCTTTGCAATGCTGTGTATCACCGCCCAATCGCGTAGGCCATGCGACGCCGGTCGGCCGCTCCGTGGAGCACGCCACGCTCATGGTCGACTTGGATGGCGCCCACCGATCCCGCCCCTTTGGTCCACTCAGACCACATGCGCAGATTGTGCCCCATCCGTAACAGCGTCTCCGGGATGCTGGGGTCGACGCGCGCCTCCAGGTGGCATAGACCCGGCGTGTATGCGTGTGGATCGGAGGAGCGCGGGAAGCTAAAGGTGGCACAGCGAGGCGCGTCCATCGCTTGCTGCGGATTCATCTGATAGTCAATCACATTGACCAGAAACTGTACCATGGCCTGCGGCTGCATGTCGTTGCCCGGCGTGCCATAGGGCATTACCAGCCGGCCATCCTTGAGGACCATGCCGGGAGCCGGCGTCAGGCGCGGCCGCTTCCCAGGCGCCAGGCAGCTGGGATGGTCCGGATTGAGCCAGCTCTGCATGCCCCGACTGGAGATGATGAATCCCAGTCCTTCGACCACCGGTGAGCCGGTCACGCCATCGCTTGGGGTAGCGGAGAAGGCGTTCCCCCAGCGGTCAACGACACAGACGTAGCTCGTATCGGGTTCGACCTCCCCCTCACTCGGATCGGGGTACTTCCAGCGGCTCGGTAAGCGCTCCTGGCGCGCCGAAAAGCCCCAGGCGTCGCCCGGCTCTGGCATGCCAGGGGTAGCCAAGCCCAGGTCGATGCGCTCCTGCCATTGCTTGGCGTAGGCCTTCGACAGCAAGCCGTCGATTGGTACGTCGACGAAGCGTGGGTCGCCATAATAGCGATCACGGTCGGCGAAGGAGGCCTTCAGCGCCTCGAGGATCAGATGGTACACTTCCGCACTGAAACGGTCCTGGCCAGCGAGGTCGTACTGTTCAAGGATATTCAGCGTCTGGGGGACGACCGGCCCCTGGCACCAGGGGCCACAGGCATAAACCTCGTAGCCGCGGTAGGTGGTCTTGACCGGCTCCTCGACCGCAACGTGGAACTCGGCCAGGTCCTGCATGGTCAACCAGCCGCCCTGCGCGCGCGTGAAACGGACCATGCGCTCGGCGATGTCACCGGTATAGAAGCGGTCGCGGACCGCCCGAATGCCAGCCTCACGGTTCGTCGCGCCGCCCTCCGCCTCCACGAGCAGGCGTAGCGTGTGGGCGAGGTCCTTCTGCACCACCCGCGCGCCAAGTGGGATCGGATGGCCATCCGGCAAGAAGACGCTGCGGGTCGAGGGCCACTGGCGCATGCCCTCCAGCGCACTCGGCGTGGACAGGATATCCAGCATCACGTCGTGCATGGGGAAGCCGTCGTCCGCTAGTTCGATCGCCGGCGCCACCACGTCGGCAAATGTCATCGTGCCGTGCCGCTCGAGCGCCGTCAGCCAGGCATCAATGGCCGAGGGCAGGACGCAGCGGTTGACCCCGCGTCGAATACGGCCACCCTGTTCGCGTTGGAAGAAGTCGATCGTGGCCGCCTTCGGCCACCAGCCGAGTCCGCTGATGGTCTCGACTGTGCCACTGTCGGCCAGATACATCATGAGCGGTGCTACGCCGCCGATGTTGGTTAGGTCCGCTTGCGTCACGTTAATGCAGAGTCCACCGGCGACACCGGCGTCCACGGCGTTCCCGCCCGCTTCGAGGAGACGGTAGGCAGCGGCAGCGGCCAGATAATGACCGGCGGACACCATGTGGCGCGTGCCCATGATGACAGGTCGGGTGGAGCGGGGCCAATCCCTGCTAGCCATGTGAACCTCCTTTCGACTGGCGCCGGTAGCGCCGGGGCCATGCGTGAAGTCACGGTCGTGGATGGCGTCGAGCAGCGGTTATTTGAATTTGGGTATCACCTGCTCGGTGAGTAAGCGCATCGAGTGCACCACCCGGTCATAGGGGATCTGGCCACCAGGGTTCAGGTCCAATGACACGCCCGTGATGCCGAGCGTCTCTTTGTACTCCAGGAGGCGCTCGACCACCGCTTCCGGCGTGCCATAGGCGACCCGTTGCAGCACCTCGTCATAACTCACCTCGGAAAGCCGTCGGAGTCGCTCGAATGCTTCCTGGTCCGCCGTGCGACCCAACGCCTCCCGTACCAGGCGTCGTTGCCGCATGGTACTGGCCTGAGGCTCCGTGTACGCCTGCTCGGCGGTGTCTGCGACGTAGCCGGCGATTTGTAGAATGACATCATTCGGACCAGGGAATCCTGCGGCGTGGCGCTCCTCTTCATACTGCTTCAGCAATTCTTGCAGCTCGGGGATGTCCATCTGATGCCGGATGAAAATGGGGAAGCCCATGCGCCCGATGAGCGGGAACGTATCCCGACTTTCGACGGCTACCCGGATGGGCGGATGCGGCCGCTGATAAGGCTTGGGTACCAGGTCAACGTTATGGAACTTATAGTAGTGCCCGTCGTAGGAGAAAGGCGTATCACCCCATGCCCGCTGGATGATCTCTAAGGACTCGAAGAAGAGCGCGCGACTTTCCTCGTAATCCACATTGTAGCCCTGATAGGACTCGAGAAATGAGCTGCGGCCGACCCCGAAGACCAGGCGGCCCGTACTGATGTGGTCCACGATGGCGGCTTCTTCGGCAACGCGGAGTGGATTGGCCAGCGGCAGCACCTGCACCGCTAATCCCACGCGAATCCGGGTGGTGCGAGCGGCGATCACGCTGGCGCCGATGAGCGGGGACGCTAGGACGGCGCGATTCGGCCGGAAATGGGATTCGCCCAGCCAAAAGGTGTCAAGGCCCAGGTCTTCAGCCACCTGCACCAGGTCAAACCATTCCTTGAAGACCTGCGACTGGGTCCGTCCCTCACGAGTGGTGAACATGCTAAAGATCCCGAAATCCATCGACGCCTCCTTTCCTGCTGGGGCGAAAGGTCGTAACGCGTGGTGCTGGTCAGCCGACACACGGCGGAGCCCTTCCTCCGCCGACGGCTCGTACGGTTGATTCGGGGCTATCCTAGCATGAAATCATGTTGCATGTCTGCCGCTGAGTTGAGTGATTTCCCCACCAATGTCGGAATGACGAGGGCTTATCAGACGCGATGCGCAATGACCAGACGGTAGCCCAGATCCAGCTCGGACCGGCGCAAGAGATGGCCATAGCGATGTTCCCAGGTGCCGTCCGCGAGATCCGCCCTTAGGTGCGTAAGGCCGGATTCCACATCGCTGATCTTGGCGAATGTGGAGATGGCGCCTCGCACGCCAGGGTCCAGGTACGCATGCGGCCGCCGCCAGTACGCCCCAAGGAAGCCATCGGTGCAATCGTAGGGTACCGGGAGGGGACGTACCTCGATGGTCCCTAACGTCTGTCGCAGCTCCTCCATCGGCGGCAAGATCTGCCGATCGATCTCCGCGATCGCCGGGAAGTAATCCTCGACCAGCCAGAAGCCAGAGGTCGCAGGGTCCCAGGTAAGGATTACGACCCGATGCTGGACGACTCGCGCCAGCTCCGCGAGGCCACGCACGCGGTCGGCCCAGTGGTGCACCGTTAGAACGGCCAGCGCCGCGGCGAAGGCCGCATCGCGAAATGGTAGGTGCATCGCGGACGCCTGTATGACCGGGGCGCTGCCCGCCGGACGTTGACGAATCATGGCGAATGAGGGCTCTACAGCCACGACAGAGCGGTCTACGGGTTCATATGATCCGGCGCCAGCGCCGACATTCACCACAGTTGCCGCGTCGCCCAGAGCATCTAGGATGGCAGTGGCGATGCGCCGGTCGGGGCGACGGTAGTGCTCATAGCCGATGCCAATTGCATCATATAGCTGTGCCATCTTGTCGACCCCCTGCGGTGGTGGCCCATTTTCCCCCTTTTTACGAAAGGGGGGAGCATGGAAAACACCTGATGCCCAAAGAGGTCTCCTGAGCACGCACTAGACATGCTGAGCGCAGGTGTCCGCCAGTCGGCTGCATATCTGCCCTAGACAGTGTCCTGCGTCTGCCCCAGCCAATAGTATGCTCCATCCCGCAGCACTGGTACAGCATCACTGATGTTCAGTTGCACGGCAAGGCGCACGTCTTCTTCATACCCACGGGCGACAAGTTCCTGGCCAGATGCGCAGTCATGGAGTAGCCGCAGCAGGTCGGCACGCATGGCACGAAAGGCCGCCCGCGCGACCTCGGCCTCCGGGGAACATGTTCCCGAGAGGGCGTCCAAAATGGCTCCCGCGCCCAACCAGTCTTCTACACATGGCCGCAGGGAACCGTCAGCCCATTGTTCACCAGCAGGGAGCACTAATACCCGCTTGCCCATCTCCTGTGCGGCCTGCGCCACCACCGCCGCGTTGCGGAGACAGCCGGCCAACACCGGTCCCGGGCCCGCCTCAAGGGAGAGGGTGGCGCCGTTTGGAGATGGCAGGACCACGCGCATGCCGGGCGAGGCGTGGAGAAACGAGACCGGCGACAGGGAGAACGTGGTGTGTCCGCGTGGTCCCGCCAACTCAGCCCCAATGCCTCTGGCGAACGCTGCGGCTCGTGCGTCTTTCCACACAGACGGGAAGACCACAGCCCCGCGGGATACGGCCATCTCCACACACGTTGAAAAGGAGAGGATATCCACAATGACCACGACGTCGGACTGGGAGGCAAGTGCCACGAGGCCACGTCGCCCCCATTCACAACGGATGTCCCAACGACTTTGAGCAACCGCGTCCACAGGGAATCCCTTTTCGTCGAACGTTTTACGATCCCAATAGGCTGTGCCCCACAGCAGGGAAGCTCAGGAGTGGGAAAAAACGGATGCTGTGGGCCGTCAGCTCCACGAGGTTGCTCAGTAGTGGGCCGGCTCATATGCACCGGTCATTCGTCCAGCTTCACCGTCTGGGGAAACTGCTCCAAAAGCAGCGCCCGTGCCTCCCGGATAATGGTCTCGATGACCTCAGCGGCCCCTGGGAGGTCATGAATCACCCCCACGCTTTGCCCGCCCCACAGCGGCAAGTAGTCCGCGTTGCCCTGCACCGTGGCTTCTCGGTAAATGTCACTGGCGTTGACATAGTGCCAGGGGAATGGCAACACTGGCGCTCCAGTGCGGGCGTAGGTGTCGATGAAGGCATTGCGGAGCGCCCGTGCGAACCGTCCGCTCAGGACATCCGTCAGGGTCGTGGCATTGGTAGAGCGCTCCAGCAGGGCTTTCTTATGCGTCTCGGATGCCATGGATTCGCGGGTCGCCACAAAGCGAGTGCCCATCAATATACCGCTAGCTCCTAGCGCCAGGGCGCTAACCAATCCACGCCCGTCGGCCATCCCTCCAGCAGCAATCACTGGAATACGCACCGCATCGACCACCTCTGGAACCAGTGCTACGGTGCCAATGGTGCCGATCTCCCCAGCGGCTGGCTTGCTGAAGTGTGACCGATGTCCGCCAGCTTCAGCACCCTGTGCTACCACGGCATCTAAACCAGTGGCTTCTACGACCCGGGCGTCTTCGGCGGTTGTGACCATCGCAATCACCTTGATGGCATGCCGATGGCACGCCTCGACCATTTCTGCGCCAGGATTGCCCAAGCCCACGCTGAAGACCGGCACGCGCTCTTCTAGAATGACCTGAAAGCTCTCGGGGATCAGATCAGGGAGCTGGGTCGGGCGCTCTGCCTTTGGCGGGAGCCCCAAGTGGCCCCGGAACGGGTTTAGGGTGGTCTGTACGGTCTGGACGATCTGGTCGGAGAGGTCCTCAGCCCGCATGGGGGGACGGACTTCAGGCGGGAGCAGGAGGTTCACCCCGAATGGCATATCCGTTTGGCGCCGGATGGCATGGATGGCTTCGCGCAGTTGGTCAGCGGTCAATAAAAAGCCTGCAAGGATGCCGAGACCTCCCGCATTGGCGACAGTCGCCACGAGATCAGGCCCTGCAATGCCACCCATGCCGGATTGGAGGATGGGATAGTCAATGCCAAGGAGGTCACAGAGCCTGGTGTGGAAAACAGGGCGCGATGCTGACATGGGTGCACTCCTTCTGCAAAGAAAGTAGCTTGAAAAACCGAACGGGGCGCAGAGCGCAGACATACCCCCAGCCTTCAGCGGCTGCCATAGCCGATCGGCTGCCTTTCCAGTATGCCACAGGGAGTGAAGAAAATGGATCAACCAACTCCGCTTCCTGCCTCTCAGTGGAGATAGCAACGGCCCAAACAGATGACGGAATCTCCGGAAAGAAGTAGCCCCTTAATAGAGGATTGAAGGGAGAAACGCCCCTGTTGGCGTGTTGTACAGGCCACAGCTCATCAACGTGTTCGTTTGGACCACGCGCAGTCCATACTCTAAACACCAGCGGAATAACTCACCATTGCGAATGGGTAGGAGAAAGCCAGGGTCTGGAAATCCTGCTGCCGCGCCGATGAGGGCTTTCAAATCTTCGTTCGTCTCACCGACGGCATGGCCGAAGAAGGTAATTGCTGTGGCATATCCGGTGATGCGCCCGCCGTGCTCAACAACGCTGGCGGTACCCTGCTGGATCGCCTCGCGGAGCTCGCCGCCACGATCATGCCCGTGGACGCTTTGACATACGTGATTACTGGCGTCGACATCCGCCTCGGTGGCTGGGCGCACGACATAACCAGCTATCTGCACGGCGACAGGCGGGCCTTGCAGCGTGGCTAATGGCTCTTGGACCATAAACCCGAGCTTGGCATAGAGGGCCAGCGCACGGGCGTGATAGGCCGCCTGGACCAAACGGACCCCAGGGAAGCGCTGGTGAGCGACCCGTTCCAGGGCATGTTGCATCAGCAGACGGCCGATGGCCCGATTCTGCACAGCTGGATCGACGGTGATCGGACCGATGCCGGCAATGGTCGAGCGCTCGTCGATAAAATTGCTGCCCACGATTTGTCCCTCCATCTCGGCGACCACCGCATAAAAACCTGGATGTACCAGCAGCCCTGACAAAAGCTGGATTGCGACCTCCGGATTGGGAAAGGCGGGCGGAAAATGATGCTGCTGGGCGATGGCCTTGAATGCCGCATAGCAGATCACTCCACACGAGGGAGCATCTGCAGACGTACCCAGGCGTAGCGTGACGCTCACGTGAACCTCCTCTCACTGGGACGCGCTTGTCTGGGCCGAAGACGTGGCTGGTGCGCCTGATTATACACCACCTCCGTTCGACAGCTTGAAGCCATCCTCAGTACAGACCTCAAGAGCTTCTACCAAGCTGCCTTGAGCAGCGTCGCAGCGGTCTCTGGACCTTTGCAATAATATCGAGGTGCGCCCCGTGTGTGAGCATTGAGAGATCGATCGAGGGGTCTCACGATTCTCGATTGGTAGAAGAAACACGCCTTCCCCCACCTGCAGGCTTGACAGGCAAGAGCATTCTCCAGTAGGCTGGCCCCAACGTAGCGCGGCTCGCCTCTGCTTGGCAAGACGGCCAACACTCCCATCGGTCATGGAGGACTTCTCTATGGTAGAACAAGCTGTCCTCGCGGGTGTCCGGGTACTCTCCCTTGAACAAGTGCACGTGCTTCCCTGGGGAACCGCCTTCCTGGCCGATTTTGGCGCCCAGGTCATCCGCGTGGAAAGTGCCGACCACATGAACGACCGGCGTTCAGGCCCGTTCCCCGACGGGGAACCCGGCGAAGAATGGTGGAACGAGGGGGGGACCTTTGCCTATTGGGGACGGAACAAGGAGAGTCTTTGCCTGGATGTGACTGATCCCCACGGCAAGGAAGTGTTCCTGAAGCTGGTCGCACAGAGCGATATCGTCACCGACAACTTCCGCCCCGGCACCATGCTGCGCCTCGGCCTGGACCACGTCAGTTTGGCCAACATGAAGCCGGACATCATCACGTTGAGCTGCACCGCCTACGGCCACACCGGGCCGTGGCGGGCCTACGGAGCGCGAGCCCGCACGGTGGATGCCGTCTGCGGTCTGTCTTTTCTGACAGGCTATGAAGGGGGCGAGGCCATCCGCGCCAGCAGCAACTACATGGATCATACCGGCGGGCTCAATGTCGCCTACGCCCTCCTGCTGGCGTTGTACCGTCGTCGCAAGACGGGGAAAGGCGCACGCATCGATCTCAGCATGTATGAGACCGGGGTCTCCTGTATCGCTCCAGCGATCCTGGAGGTCCAACGAGGTATCACTCGACCACGCCTCGGCACGGCGCATGTGTGGAAGGCGCCGCACAACGTTTATCGTTGCCAGGGAGACGACCGCTGGATTGCCATCACCGTATCCACCGACGACGAGTGGCAACGGCTCAGGGCGATGATGGGCGATCCCCCGTGGGCAATGCAGCCGCGATTCGAGACCGTGCCCGGTCGTTGGGAGCATCGTGGCGAACTTGACGAACAGATTGGGCAGTGGACCGCAACATACGACAATGAAGCCCTGACACATCTGCTGCAGGCTCATGGGGTACCCGCCGGGGCCGTCCTCACTGCCCGTGATCTGGTGGCCAATGCGCATCTCCGAGAGCGCGGGTACTTTGAGGTTTTCACCAATAAGAACGCGCCCCGCGGCGGTCCGCGGGTCTATGCCGGGCGGCCTTTCCGCATCCCGAACATCCCCGAAGCCCTAACGCTGGTCTCGGCGTTGGGTCAGCACAATGTGCAGATCTTGCGTGAGGTCGCGGGGCTCTCGGAGGATGAGATGCGGCAGTTGCTCGACGCCGGTATTATCGCTAACCGACCGCAGGATCACTCCAGGCCAGCGGCGACCGTATCCAGGTCCGATGTGCGCGAGCGGGGGACGTGGTTTGATCCCGATTATCACGTGCTTGTGCGCAATTACCTTGGTCCGCTGGCCGCTGCACCGGGGAGTGATGACTGAATTGGCACCGGATTAGGGACTTAAATGATGTTCCCTCTCCCGGAGGGAGAACGAGTGGAGGTGAGCGAAAGATGCCGGGATTACTGGACGACGTGCGTGTACTGGAACTCACCGATGGCCTCTCTGGAGCCTTCTGTGCCAAGCTGTTGGCGGACCAGGGCGCCGACACGCTGAAGGTCGAATGTCCTGGACGCGGCGACCCATCACGTCACGAACCCCCATTCATTGGGGGCGAGCCCGACACCGACCGCAGCACGCTGTTTCTGGCCTTCAATACCAACAAACGCAGCATCACCCTAGATATCACGACGCCTACCGGGCGGGCTGTGTTGTTACGCCTGATCGCCGAGCGGGAGATCATGATCGAGAGCTTCGCGCCGGGATACCTCGCCGCTCTTGGGTTGGGCTATGAAGCGCTCCAGCGAGTCAATCCTGGCTTGATCATGACCTCCATCACACCCTTCGGGCAGACGGGTCCTTACCGCGACTACCGGGGCAACGACCTAATAGCCCAGGCCATGGGCGGATTTTTGTATACGACCGGCCAGACCGACCGGCCACCCATGGGGACAGCCCTGGAGCAGACGGCAATCGTCACCGCCCGCAACGCCGTCATCGCCAGTATGGCAGCGCTCCTCCAGCAACGGCAGAGCGGCGAAGGCCAGCATATCGATGTCTCGATGATGGAGGCCGTGATTAGTACGCCCCCGAATTTCATCCACCAGTTCAGCTTCACTGGCGCGATCGCCGGGCGCGGCTTCGGGGAAAGCGCGGTCCTTGACGGCATGCATCTCGCGACCAGTGATAGTCCAGTGACGCTGACCACTGCTGGCACTGGCGGGAATCCCATGGAAACCTGGGCGGCCTTCCTGGACGAGCCGCGTCTATGCGACCCCAAGTTCAATAGCAGACAGGGCAGAACGCAACATTGGAAGGAGCTCCTCGCCCTCGTCGAGGGTAAATTATCCCGCTGGAAGGCGCGTGATTTTATGAAGGAAGCCATGGACCAGCGTCTGGTCGTGGGCGTGGTGCAGAGCCCTGAGGAGGTAGTGAGCTGTCCCCATCTGGCGGCGCGCGGCAGCTTCGCCGTCATGGACCATCCTGATATGGGGACGCTGCACTACCCCGGCGCTGGATTCCTCATCGACGGCGTCAACCCGGTGGTAGAAGAACGTGGCGCGCCGTGTCTAGGGGAACATAATGCGGTGATCTACGGCGGAGAGCTGGGATTCTCCTCCGAGGAACTTGTCGTGCTGCGAGCGGCAGGGGTGATATAGACGAAGATCAAGGAGGCAGGCAGCTATCCCTGGCATCTGATCATGGACGTTTGACCATCTCGATCATGGTTGATACAATCAGGCGCATTGAGAACGAAGACTGCCTTCGGGTGCAGGTGTTTGCTTTGGGGAGGGGTTATGGGAACCAAGATTAACGATGATATGTTCACTCCCGGCGTCATCGCCGATCCCTATACCTACTACGGCCAACTGCGAGAGGAGGACCCAGTTCACTGGAACGAGAAGTACGCACTGTGGGTGGTCACCAGCTACGATGACGTCGTCTGGCTCACCCGACACCACGAGTTGTTCTCGTCCGCCGTCTTCAGGAACGACCCGAGGCCAGCCTATCCCGACATCGATGAATCAGATCTCGGGTTGTACGAGTACGTGCGGAACTACCAAGCCGATCAGTTCATCCAACACGACCGACCTGAGCATCTCGAGATGCGTAAGGTGGTGCACGGTTATTTCACCCCGAAATCCACGGAGGCCTGGCGACCCTTCGTGCAGTCGGCCATTAGCGATCTCCTCGACGAGGCGGAGGCTAAAGGTCACATGGACGTCATGCGTGACTTCGCCACGCCCCTGCCAGTACTGGTGATTGCCCAGATGATGGGTGTCCCCCGCCAGGATCGCCCCTACGTCCGGCATCTCGCGGAAAAGCTCCTGAACATTGGGCGTGGGGAGCGCGATCGTATGAAGCCGCTGACCGAGGGCATGAAAGGCATGATCGACTATGTCTCGCCGCTCGTCGACGAGCGCATCGTCAACCCTGGGGATGATTTCATTTCGGTGTTAGCTCAGGGCGAGAAAGCCGGGGTGTTCACGCGACACCAGGTGCTGGTGAATACTTCATTGCTGCTGCTGGCGGGGCACGAGACTACTATTAACCTCTTGTGTAATGGCACCCTGGCCTTCATCCGCCATCCAGAGCAATGGGCATGGCTAAAACAAGACCCGGCCGGCAGGACGGTACGCGCGACGGAAGAGTGCCTGCGCTATGATGCGCCGGTCAAGTCCATTCAACGCATCGCCTCACAGGATGTCGATATACATGGCAAGCTGCTGCGCCAGGACGATCGCATTCGCTGGTTCATTTCCTCTGCCAACCGCGATCCGAAGGCGTTTGCCGCGCCTGAGAGATTTGACGTCACCCGCCATCCGAATCCACATGTGGCCTTTGGCTCTGGGATCCATCACTGCCTTGGGGCGTCGCTGGCTCGTCTGGAAGGTCAGGAAGCCTTCAAAGCCCTGGCTGAGCGCTTTTCCTCATTGCAATTGGCAACGGAGGAGCTGGGATACCAGCCGAGTATTACCTTCCGTTCGCTCAAGTCCCTGCCAGTGACCTGGAATTAGGGGGGCGTCATGGCGCGAAAGGTCCGAGTCACGGTTGATCATAATGTGTGTGTCGGCAATGCCATGTGCGAAACGATTGCCCCCAAGGTCTTCGTGCTTAATGAGCAGCGGCAATCGGAAGCGGTCAACCCCGAGGGGGATACGGTCGAGAAGATTCTGGATGCAGCAGAGAACTGTCCCGTCAGCGCCATCATCGTGGAGGACGCAGAGACGGGAGAACGATTGTTTCCGTAGTCTCGACACCATGGCGTGTTCTCCCTCTCCCAGCGGGAGAGGGAACGAAAAATGCTCGCTAACTTCCGGCCAATGTGGGCCTTCTATCAAACCACGGTCTGATGGCCTCGATCTGGGACGCCAGTCGAAACAACGTCGCTTCATCGCCGTAGCGGGCCACGAGCTGCACCGATAGCGGCAGGCCGTCGGCGGTTTGTCCCAGAGGCAAGACGATGGCTGGTTGCCCAGTGATGTTGAACCACACGGTGAATGGCGAGAAGGTGAAAACGCGGCGCCAGTATTCCTGCACATCGTCCAGCATCATGTCGATCCAGCCGAGCTTCGGCGGCAACATTGCCAGCGCCGGGGTGAGCAGGACGTCGTATTGGGTGTGGAAGGCTGCCATCTGCCGGCCGAGCTTATGCGCTGTTTGCGTCGCACGCACGTAGTCGGCGGCGCTGAGCTTCGCGCCCATGACATGCGCCGAGGCCCAGGTCACCTTCTCGACTTCATCCTGCTGCGCAGGGCGGCCAGCCGTGGGATGACTGGAGAGATTGACCACGGTGTTGGCGGCCATCAGCGTCAGAAAGGTGGGGATCACGGCGGCGCGGTCAATGGTCGGGTCGGCCTCCTCGACGTGGTGGCCGAGCGAGGCGCAGAGCTGAACTGCGTCTTGCAGGGCCTGGAGATACTCCGCGGCCACGGGCGCTCCATTGGGCGTCACCGTAGTAAACGCGATGTGCAAGCGGCCGGGATGCGCGCCACATTCCTGCAGGAACGGTCGCGTGGGTGGGGGGACGGTGTAAGGATCGCCAGTGCCCAGGCCTGCGGTCGCATCCAGTAGGGCGGCGCTATCGCGCACGGACAAGGTGAGAGCATGCTCCGTCGACAGGCCTCCCAGGCCCTCGCCGAGATAGGGCGCCATGGTGTTGCGTCCGCGTGTCGGTTTGAGGCCCACCAGCCCGCAGCAGGCGGCAGGCGCTCGGATCGAGCCAAAGCCGTCGGAGCCATGGGCCGCCGGCAACATCCGCGCCCCGACCGCGGCGGCCGCTCCGCCGCTCGATCCGCCGGAGATGCGTGTCAGGTCCCAGGGGTTGTGGGTGGCGCCGTGGAATTGCGGCTCGCAGGTGAGGCTCAGGCCCAGCTCACAGGTGTTGGTCTTGCCAAAGATGACCAGTCCGGCGCGCTTCAGCCGTTTGACTTGCTCGCTGTCCTCTGCCGGCACGGCGTCGGCGAAAAACTTGCAGGCGCGCGTGGTCGGCACTCCCGCGAGGGCCGCCGAGAGATCTTTTATGAGAAATGGTACACCGGTCAGCGGCCCATCCGGCAAGCCGGCCGTAATGACCTGGCGGCCATAGTCGTAGAGCTTCATGACCACGGCGTTGACGCTGGGGTTACGGGCTTCCACCCGCACAATGGCGGCGTCGAGCAATTCATCGGCGCTGACCTGACGACGCCGCACCAGGTCAGCCAATCCCAGCGCATCGTAGTGCTCGTATTCGGCGAATCCACTCATGCTTGCCACTCCCATGCAAGAACGCCGCTGACTGAGGCAGTCTGCCCGATTGGCGAGGAACCCCGCCGCATGAGCTGGGTCCTTCCCGCACCAGCCTTCCCAGGGCAAGAGAGTATAACATAGCTGCTGCCGGCCCAAAAAATTCCTTGACACCAAATCGTTGAGATCGCTACAAGTGTGGTGA
>JBKPCR010000021.1:0-7544 GCA_046727435.1 bacterium
GGTAGTTACTTGGTCGGGTGGATGAGGCGCACATCTGCGGGCAGCGGGGTCTCTCAGTGGCACTCCATGCCAGCCACTTGCGTGCTCAGCGGCATGGGGGCCCGGGGCTCCATGGCAAAGAGGAGGGTGAAACGGCCTCGACTTTTCTGCCAGGTAGGTAAGTCCTGCCCTCCCCCTCTCGCAGCAGACTGACTCCCTAAGGCCCATTTCTGCCGCCCCACGACTGGTAACCGATCCTTGGCACACCTCTTGCTCTCTCCCACACCCAGCGCCCCCGCGGCGCCATCGCTTGATAAGGGCAAACCACGTGAAAGCGTGGGACGCAAAGCCACTGGCCTAACTCCAGCGCGAGCTGGACATGGCAGCAGGGTTGCCGGGCGACCACAGCACCTCCTGACGGGCTGTGCGTCTCGCACGGCCATCAGTATACCACCGGGGCGACGGGGCAGAACATCTGCTCCCCGCGTCGACCCCCGATAAATCAGGAGGTGTCTCGATGTTATCTCTTACCTATTATGTACCATCCGTTCGCGTCCCTACCAGTGCAGGTCCGAGCGCCCCCCGTGCGCCCCGGCTGCTGTCCTATGGAGTGAGCCTGTGGGTAGGCCTCGTGCTGCTGCTCTTCCTCGCACCGTGTGCCCTGGCCGCGTCGCTTACGCTCGAATGGGACGCTTCCGCGGGGGCGACGGGTTATATCATCCATTATGGCAGCGCGAGCCGCAATTATACGGAGACGGTCAATGTCGGCACCACGACCACAGCCTCCCTCTCGGCATTGGACCAGGCCAAGGTCTACTACATGGCGGTGACCGCGTATGACGACGCGGGCAACGAGAGCGACTTCTCGAACGAGATCCTGTATCAACCGGCACACCCCTCAGTGATTTGGACCGTCAACGCTGGGGGCCCCAGGTATACGGATGGGCAGGGCATCGTCTACCGGGGCCATACCCGGTTTAGCACCGGTGGCGCCTACACCGTGACCGCGGCCATTGCGGGCACCACGGATGACCGCCTGTATCAGAGTGAACGCTATGGGGACTTTGGGTACACCATCCCGGTGGCGAATGGCGACTATCTGGTCACGCTCAAGTTCGCGGAAATCTACTGGACGCAGCCGGGTCAGCGGGTCTTCAATGTGCTGCTGGAAGGGGTCAAGGTGATCAGTAATCTCGACTTGATCGCCAAAGTCGGACCGAACAGGGCCTACGATGTGACCCTGCCGGTCCGCGTGACGGATGGCCAGCTCAATATTAAATTCCAGTCGGTCGTGGACTATGCCAAGGTGAGCGCCATCATGGTCCAGACCACGGGGGGCACGCTGTAACGCACCCTGGGCGAGCGCATGCAAGGGGCAGCGAGCACGCGGCGGCGTGCCTCGAAACCCGGCGACCGGGTTCACGCCGCCCCGGTTCGTGAGACAGGAAGGAGAGTGCACGATGGCGACGAAACCACCCTATGCCACGCCACAAGGTTGGAGTTGCAGGGTCCTGATGGGTCTGCTCATGACCCTCACCGTCTGCACAGTCGGCTGGCCCCAGGCGCCCACGCGAGACGCAGAGAGCGCGCGCCTGAAGCCTCGTGGGGCGCAGATGCACGTCACAGTTGACGAGGGCTCCCTCTCCGTGGACCTGCGGGAGGCACCGGTGCGGGAAGTGTTGGCGACGATTGGCCAGCAGGCCGGCCTCCGCGTCCGCACCGACGCCGCGGCCACCCGGATGGTCAGCGCGCAGTTCACGGGGATGGCGTTGGACCAAGGCCTGCGCCACCTCCTCCGGGTGGCCTCCCTGAACTATGCTCTTCTGTACACTCGGGGCCCAGCCGCAACAGCCATCCTGCACGAGGTCCGCGTGTTTGGTGAGGAGCGCCGCGAGGAGCCCGCCAACCACGACCAGGCACCGATACAGCCGACCCAGCACGCTGCGGCCCAGCTGAGCCTCCCTGCGCAAGAGGAGCATGCAGAACCACAGCCCACCGAGCCAGAGGCTGAAGCAGACGCTTTGGCAGAGCCAGAGCCTGAAGCAGACTCCCCAGAGGACTAGGGAGTATTACCCCGTTCTCGCGCAAAATAAGCTTTCTGAACCGAGCACCAGATCTCAAACTGGGCCAGGTTAAATAATTGATCTGTTACATTGATTTTTCCTTGTTTATGTTGTTTGAGATCATTTTGAATTTTTGCTAAGTTATATATGCCTCGCTCTCTGACAGCTTGACTACCTAGCAAATCTTGCATTGGTTCATATAAGTCATTAGCAAACCAGTCTCTGATCGGTGTAGGGAAACCCATTTTATCTAGACGATTTCTCACTGACTCTGGAATCCTCTGGTACATTGCTTGACGTAACACATACTTATTCCAGGGACCGCGCATTTTCCAATTTACAGGTAACTGAAAGGCCAGGGAAACAAGCCGGTAATCCAAGAACGGCATGCGCGCCTCGATTGAATGAGCCATTGAGTTGCGGTCCTCGATCCTCAGATACAAGGGGAGGGGAGAACGTTCTACAGATCGCTTAAGTACGGAATTGAGGTCTAGCTCTATACACTCATCATCTTCAATCTGGAAATGTTCCGACAAGGCTGGCGTGAACCACGGATGTTTTCTCAGTCTTCGCCAATGCTTCCATCTCATTAGTTTCCGGCAAGCTGAAATGCGATCTATTTTGGCTCTCAACTGATAGTAGAGAGATTTCGAAAGAGAGGTCCAGGGATTATTGTCGTGTGCGAAACAATATGAGCAAATTTCCTGCCAAGCTTCTCTAGTACGGCCCTCCCTGAACAGGCTACACCAATAATTGGTGAAGTAATGATGATAACCAGCAAGAAATTCATCTGGGCCTGATCCATTGAGAATGACTTTGACCCCATGCGAAGCTGCCATTCGAGATAGCTCAAAGGTAATTACAGCTGGTATGGAATGTACCGGCTCATCTTGATACCATATAAACTGTTCAAGAGTATTCCAAAGCTTGCATGGCTCAGGAGTAAATGGAATGAGTTGAGCACCAGTCTGGGCAATAGTATCCCTGATATAGATGCTCTCATCATATTCTTTAGCCTGATAAGAAAATGCCAATAAAGAGTTCATGGATTTATCAAAAATGTCATCGCTTATTTTGGTCCACGTACAAAGTATTGACGTGGAATCCAGGCCGCCCGAAAGGAAAATTCCAACTGGTACATCGCTGCGTAGACGAAGCCGCACGGCATCTTCAAAGATTTCAGAAAAAGACTGAGTAGGATTCATAATATTTAAACTGGATAAATCTGCAAGCGACCAAAAACGCCATTCATGGTATTGGCCTTGTAAATCTACTTCGAATGCTGATCCTGCAGGGACTTGTTCGATTGCCGTGTAAAAGGTCTGCTGATTTTGCTCTGACTGAGACAAATCGCCATATAGGAGGAATTTCGATACCACATTCCAATTGGCTCCCCCGCGGTAATAACCTGAGGCAAGAATAGCTTTAATCTCAGAAGCAAAGAATATAAAATCAGCCGAACGATAACGATATAATGGCTTTTTCCCAAACCGATCACGCGATCCGAATATCTTACTTTGTTGCAAATCATAGATAAGGAATGCCCACATACCATTTAGCTTATGGACGCAGTCACGCCCCCACTCCAAATAGGCATGTAACAAAACTTCCGTATCGCCGCTAGAATCAAATGTATGCCCCAGGTCTTCAAGTTCTCGGCGCAGTTCGACATAGTTATATATCTCGCCATTAAAGACTAGAACGGTCTGCTTATCGCGACTGAACATGGGCTGATGCCCGGCAGGCGAAAGATCGAGAATAGATAAACGGCGAAACCCGAACCCTACAGATCCTGAAATATAAATACCTTCGTCATCGGGTCCCCGGTGGCGAAGCACAGCCGACATTTGCTGAATGACGCTTGGATCCGTATTCGCTCCGCTCAAAGCAACGATTCCAACAAATCCACACATATGTAATTTTCTCCTCACTGTGCTATAACAGACAGAAGTCGTACGGGCCTTAGACCACTGCGGCAGGCGTGAGCTTTCAGTTTATAGGTAGACCGTCCGCGTTGAAGAACCGAGCCAAGACCGCTACTATCTGTTATATCGAGTTACACCACTTCCCGCGTCCCGCCTGATTCGAGCCTGGATATAGCGAAGCTAGATTGAGCACACCTTCCGGCGCCTGACGTATCTGCTGGCTACAGAGGCCTGTCAGCTGCCTCGGGAATATGCCTAACACAGGCACCTGGTGTACGGCTCCTGGCTGGTTTTATCCTGTTCTATACCTCCCGCATACTCTTCAAAGGCGGAATAAACTTGTTAGTCGGTATTTCAGCGCGGGGCAGGCGGCTGACCTGCGCGGATACTCAACAGGACCATGCTCAAGTGGTTGACCGCCAACAATGCAATTTCGCGGTGCCCACTGCGAAGGCGCACTTCCAGACGCTCACCTGAGCGTTGCAACTGCGTATTCAGCCACTTGACGCCGTCTTTCCAGTCCGGCATCACCTGCTGCAGAATAGCGCGCAGATACTTCGCGTTCTCGGCGAGCACCTTGGGGGCAGCAGGAGGTGATCGCGGATCGGTGCTGGGCACGCCGACGATTAACGTGACTTCGCTTAGATCCTCAGGCGGACCTGCCAAATTGAGGACTATGAGCTTGCCTGGTACAGTGCCCGTAATGCGAGGCATACCAGAGCGTTCGCGAGGTGCCTCGAACCGGAAGGCGAACGCCTGGCGGCTGAAGACGGCTTGCATTGCCGCCTGGCTCACCCCCAAGCCTGAGCGTGATGAACCCTCAGGTCCAGGGTATGCAGAGGCCGGCAGCATCAGGCTCAGGAGGACCACAGCAGCCCAGAGGCGAATGATCCATCGTCTCAGGACTAGCTCCACGCTCTGACGACGGCCCACAGGAGTCGGCAATACCGCTCCGTACGCCAGCGTTCCTGCTGTCTGTACGTCGGGTCCACCCACCTTGTGTCTCCTCTTGCTGTGCGTATACACGCTGCACATCCCCTTCCGCCATCTTGGGGTAAATTGGCAGCGAGATGATGCGCCTGAAAGCTGCCTTAGGCTAGGGAAATCTTCTCGAGCGGGGTCAAGCGGGCGCAAGGGATGCTAGACCGCGCCAACGTCAAGCTGGACTCGGTTGACTCCGGTGAGGCGCCCCCATAGAATCGCATAGGGTGAATCGCCCCTCACATGGAGGAAAGGCAGTTGGATAGAGGACATGCTGGCGTGCAGAGTTTCCCCCATCGTTGGGATAGCGCGATAAACGGCTCGTGGGTCTTGCGGGTGCTGGGCATAGCCGCAGTATTGCTCTTCGTTCTCTCCGCCTTCACCCCCTTGCCGAATCTCCTGGACCATTGGACTGAGATTCCGGCACAGCTGGTGCCCGCCGAGGCGATTGTGGTGCTGGCCGGCGGCGTCAATGCCCAGGGGGTATTGAACGAAAGCTCACTCCGTCGGACCCTGCACGGCATCCTCCTGTATCGCCAGGGCTTTGCCCCACGGCTGGTGTTCTCTGGGCCGGCCAACAAGCAGGGTATTGTGGAAGCCGAGATTCGGGCGGCGATGGCCCGCCAACTCGGGGTTACACCAACGGCGATCCTCACCGAAAGCCAGGTGCATACGACGCGCGAGGAAGCGGCTCGCCTGGCAAGTCTGCTCCAGCCGCTGGGGATCCGCACGATCCTGCTAGTCACCAACAGGGAACATATGGCGAGGTCTCAGCCACTCTTTGAGCATTTAGGATTTACGGTCCAGCCAGCCCCGGTCGATACGCTGTCCCAGGCAACGGGACCCGGAGCCCGCCTCCAACTCACACGCCAAGTTTTGCAAGAGTTCCTCGCCCGTCTCTACTACTGGCTTGTTGGCTACCTGTGACGCGAGAGGAAGAAATCGCCCACGTGTTCAGCTTCATTCGTCACCATAAGTAATACCGATGGAACAATCCACGGCACGTTATGATCCAGCTCAACGAGCGTCTTTGCTGTGTTCCGGGCAGAGTTTGCTCATATGATAGGGGGAGTGACCTATGGCTACCTATGTCATCGGAGGTGTCGAGTTGCGAGAGACGGCCTGGTGGGAAGCCTATGCGGAGAAGACGAGAGTCTTAGTGCAGAAGCACAGCGGGAAGGTATTGACCGGAGCACGCCAAAGCCTGGGACCACGATCCAGAGTATGTGTCACTGATCATGTTGCGCTGGTCTGGGGCCGACCCGGACATTCTCTTGGTTGACGAATTGTAACGCCTCACAGGTGAGGTTTACCCGCAGGATTCATTATCTCAAGAGCATGAGCAACGTCTTAAAGATGAGCGTCACATCGAATAACAACGAGGAGCGTTTGACATATTCTCTAGCGAGCTGCAGCTTTTGCGGGAGGACACACCGCACGTACTCCTCAGCTGGATCAGCAGCGCGGCTGAGTAGCTCCGCTTCATCGCGATAGTAGAGCGAGGCGAGATCGGTGATCCCAGGCGGGACCTGAAGAATTTCTTCATACTGCGAGCGAAACAGCTCGACATACTGCCGCACCTCCGGACGTGGGCCGACCAGACTCATCTCTCCTTTGAGGACATTGAGCAGTTGGGGGAACTCGTCGATTTTGGTCTTGCGCAACATCCGCCCCACACGGGTGATGCGGGGGTCGGCGCCAAACGTGATCGGTCCACCCAGCTGGGGAGCCTCTTGCACCATGGTACGAAATTTATAGATGAGAAAAGGCCGAAACCGCCGTCCCATCCGCTCTTGTCGGAAAAACACAGGCCCTGGCGAGTCGAGTTTGATCACAACACTCACAGCAAGCAACAGTGGGGAGAGCAGTACAAGACCCACTAAGGCTGCAACGATGTCGAAGGCGCGCTTGCTCACCGACGGTGCTGCCTGACGAGCGCCCTGACCGTGTTGATCACACGCTGGACATCAGCTTCGGTCATCTTGGGATAAATGGGAAGCGAGACGAGACGCTCGAAGACGAAACTGGCGTTGGGAAAGTCTTGCGGGCAGTATCCGAAGGCGTCGCGGTAATATGGATGCAAATGGAGGGGGATGAAATGCACGCTCGTGCCGATGCTCTCCTGCTTGAGGAGGGCGATGAATTCATTGCGGCCGATGCGTAACTGCTCCAGGTCCAACTGAATAGCATAAAGATGCCAGGCATGCTGCACATCCGGGGCCACATACGGGGTGATAATGCCCTGGACGTCTCGAAACCCCTCATTGTACAGCATAGCATAGCGCTGCCTGCTCTCCCAAAAGCGGTTGCATTTCTTTAATTGCTCGATGCCGATGGCTGCGGCAATATCCGTCATGTTGTATTTGTAGCCTGGATAGAGAATTTCGTAGTACCAGGAACCCTCTGCCGTGTAACGTTTCCAGGCATCCTTGCTGATGCCATGCAGCCCCATGATGCGCATGCGCTCCGACCATTCCGGGCTCTCGGTTGTGGCCATGCCACCTTCGCCTGTCGTGATCGTCTTGGTGGCATAGAATGAAAAGCAGGTGATGTCGCCAATCGTCCCGATCATCTTGCCCTGGAAGCGGGCCGGGAG
>JBKPCR010000022.1:0-7024 GCA_046727435.1 bacterium
ACTGTCAGAGCGCCGTCAACCCAGCATCAGGGCTTTACTCATGCTGACCGTCGGCGCCGTCCTTGTCGGCCGAAAAACAACTCCGCGGCAGCGATGGCCACTACCGCGATGCCTGGATAGATGAGCCGCGCCCGTGACGGAGTTGGTTCGAGATAGAGGAAATACCAGGCCGAAATGGCGCGCTTATTCCCCGTTTCATCATTGGAGCCATCCCAGGCAGAGAAGGCGATCGGAATGAATTTCGCCTCCTCGAACTGTAGGTCGTTATCTTTGTCGTCCGTTGTGATCGTCCGCCGCACGAGCATCTTGTACTGACCATGATCATAGACCACAGTTCCCTTGAGATGCTGGCTTTCTTGCCGTTGCGGCGACTCCGTCCCGAAGCCCGTGGCGTTGAGCTCGCTGATGCCTTCGGCATTGGCGGTCCAGCGCCATAAATAGACCGGCCGCGATGTGTCGCCATAGAGGAAATAGGGCTTTTCCGGCCCCTCCGTCAAACGCACCGGCCATTGCACCACGAAGGCATCGTCGTAGGTGCGCGTCTCCGGGTTCGCTTTGCTGTGGGTCCGATCATCCCAGCTTAGTAGTAAGGCGATCTCCCCCGCAGTATGCATGGCCCGCACCGTCACCGCATTGATCGATGGTGTGAACTGGCGCGGCTCCTGAATGATCTGCCCCACCAGGGGGAAATCGATCGCTGGCGCATTGGCCCAGCGCGGATCGTTAACATCGGTTGGCAGCTCACCTTCAGCGGGGACTGCACGCACAAAAATGTCCACATTCCGATCTCGACAGAGGGAGCGCACATAGTTCGTCAGATCCCAGGCCTGCTGCGGCTCGAAGATATCGGCAAACGACGGCATAGGCGTGCCGCTGAGCCCCGTCATGAAGGCGCGAAAGATGTCTTGATGGGTACTTCCGCCACGGAAATTCCAGCACTGGGTGAGATCTGCTGGCCAGATCGGATGACCCCAATCATCCTTCAGATCGGGGAGTGATGGACCGTCACCTCGCCCCGCGTCACCATGACATTGCCAGCATTCGGCGTCCCGATAGAGCTCCTGGCCGCGGGCAATGCTCTCAGCGCTGGATGGTACCTCCGGGGGAATTGTGATGGGGGTCGGTGTCTCCTCCTTGAATTTCTGAGAGAACACCTTGATATGCTGCACTACTTGTCGCCTATCTCGTTCAGGGAGCACACCCCAGCCGGGCATCGAGGTGCCTGGGAGGCCATTGGTAATGGAGCGGAAAAGGTCATCGTCCGTCGGCACAGTGCCGCTGGGAGTCGAGCGGATTTTGTAGATGCCTCGCGTAAAATCGCGCGGTCGCGGGAAAACCTCATTGGCCGCCGGTCCGGTGCCCTGACCATCGTCACCGTGGCATTGGGCGCATTTGCGGGTATAGACCTGCTTGCCCGCTTCGAGATCCTGTGGCGACGGTGCTCCCCGCTGTTCCTGCGCCAGTGCGGCGGTAGCTACCGCCACGCCCATCCCTACACTCCACCACACGGCTGCCCAGCGCTGTCGCGCCGCTCCCCCTGTTCGTATCCATGAGGTTCTCACGGTCTCATGTATCCTCACTCGCTCTCCGTTGCCTTGTACTCACGCCTATCCCGGTTGGGCGGGGGCCAGACGGATCATGCGTTTGGCACCGCGATGGCTGTCATAGCTCAGTGTCCTTCCCAGGTGCGCGGCGACTGTCCAGCCCCAGTATAGATGTACAAGATGACCTTCCAGATGTCTTCTTCCGAGAGGAAATTCTCCCAAATCGGCATGGCTGAATTCCACGGATGCGATTCCGGTGGCAGGCCAGGACCGCCCTTGGCGATGCGCCAGAAGACGTATGACTCCTGCAATTGGGCAATGGTGCCGACGTCGACGAAATTAGCTGGGGATGGAATAAATCCGTGGGCGAAATGTCCGCTGCCGTCGAGATTGTCGCCGTGGCAGGGAAAGCAATTCTGAAAATAGATCACCTTGCCCTCATCGGCGTATTGCGCCAGCTTGTCCGGTTCCTTGCGCAAAGGATTTTCCAGGCCGATGAGGTTGAAGCTCTTGCCCCGCACGGTGATTTGCCCAGGCGGCGTGGGGTGAATGGTGCGCAACTCGGCGGGCAACTGGGGCGAGCCACCGCCCCATGCATACACCAGCCAACCCGCACTGAGCGGTAGCAGGACAAAAATGACGCCGCGGGCGAGGCGGGTTTCCCTGGCGACGAACAGACGCGACAACGGGCGCGAAAAACTCTCCCATCGCGCCGTATTTGAGGCCAGATAGACATAGATAGCGATGCCGATGATGATGGTATACGCGTAGAGCAAGTTTGAAGGGATGGGTGGCTTAAGGCCGTACTTCAGAGCCAGGTGGCCAGCGATGAGCCCGACGATGGCGCCCACCACGGTCCACCAGCTGCCAGATGGTTGCTGAGCCATCTCTTCTGGTCTCCTCCGTTCAACGACAGCGCCATGGCTCCAACGCCGCGCTCCTGCGTGGTGCGACTGCTATGCGTTGACAGATTACTGGGTCTTGGGTCCTTTGTGGTCTTTCAGCCATTGCACAAGGTGCTCGAACTCTACCCCGGTCATCTTCTGCCCTAGGTCCGGTGGCATCAATCCCGGGGGAAAGCCCTCAGTGATCACCGCATTCGGTTCCAGAATCGACTGCCGAATATAAGCATCGTCGTGTCGCGCCCCAATATCCCAGAGGCTGGGACCAACCAGCGGTCCCGGTTCATTGAATTTATGGCAGGCGATGCAGGCGAGCTCAGCGGTGAGCTGTTCCGGGGACCGATTGGTGGCAGTCGCTACCACCGGTTGGGCCGCTGCTGTGCCCGGCTGCGTTGGTGCTTCGGTGCCTGTGAAGGCCGCCACCATTTTGGGAGTGACGGTGACCTTCCCACCCTGGACGCTCTGCAAAAAGGCTGCCACCGCGGCGATCTCGTCGTTGTTCAGGCTAATCGGTGGCTTGTTGATCACCGGCATAATGGGAGGAAAGCCTTGTACCAGGTAGTCTTGAGGGTGGGTTAAGCTCTCGATGAGGTATTCGGTCCCATCCTTAGCTTTGCCCTTATAGCCTGCCTCCTTCACACGCTCTTCGGCGCGGGTGCCGATAGCGGGTCCAAGGGGGCCCGCCCCCAGTTGGGGACAGCGCGCCGCCTCACTCGGTTCGATCGAATGACACAGGGCGCAGGTCCCTTTGCCATAAAAGAGCTGCTCGCCAGCTTTGACCAACTGCTCCGGCGTTGCATCGGGGGAGAGCTGTAGCTCCGCCGCGGGCCTGGATTCGATCTGGGGCACGAGGTTGCCGATGATGGTATAGACAAGGGTCGCTTCCAGGGCGAAGAGCACCACATTGACCCACATGCGCCGCATGCCCAACGATAACAAGATCATCCACAGCAAGAAGAGCCCGGCGAAGGCATACAATAAGATCGAGAACATGAGAGCCCTATCCTTCCGCATCTGTGCCGGGGTTACTTGTCACCGGCTGCGGGCGCAACGGTGGACGAAAAGCGGCCGCAACATCTTTGTCCAACTCCTCCTCACCAGCATGAGCCTCGTCGAGGCTCCCTAACCAGAAGATAAACGCCAGCAACCCAAGGAAAATGAGCACCGTCACCGATATTATGTTCGTCGCGAAACCCAAGGTCGGCGTGTAGGCGCCGGGGCTGGTATCACGCATGACGCCGTAGACGTGCCAATCCATGCGCAGGCCCGACCGCACATAACCCATCAATCCCATTAGCCAGGTAAAGGACAGCGCTAGCAAGAACAACGCATACTGGGCACGCTCGGGGATCTTGCCCCACTGAATCTCCCCGAGGATCTGAGCGTTCCTCAGCAGGAAAATATCGATGACCGTGACGGCGATGAGCGTGAACAGCACCGCGCCCACCTGATAGACCGAGAAGCCGATGCGCACAATGGCGGGCACGAAGTAGCCGTATATGCCGTAGAAGATGACGATGGTGGCCGCCAGTGCGAAAATCAGCGCCTCGACGGCATTGCCGGTCTTGGCCCAGGGGACGGTCGGGACCTTGTTGGCGCGCTTGTAGAGCATAAAACTCAAGAAGGTGGTGAGGATCATCAGATTCACCGCGGTGTTCTTGGCTGACATCACTCCCAGCACGCCCAGCAAGGGATGATGGGCGCCACCCATCTTGCGCGCCTCCTCCAGGCTGGCCACCAGACTATGCGGGGTCATCCACACGCCAAAACAGATCGTCAGGATGAGCAGTAAGAACTTGATCCAACCGCGGTAGCGTTCAGCGCCTGGGATACGTTCCATCCCGAGCCACAGATAATAATTGGCGGACAGGAAGAGGACGCCGATGAGCACGGCCTGGATGATGAACAGCCAGGAGAAGATGCCACCCATCATCGAGATACCCATCTGTTCATTGTAGGCGTAGATCTCGCGGCCCAGATAATAGCCGGCGAAAGGCAGCGGAATCAGTGCCCCGACGCCAATGAAGTTGCCGATATAGCCCATCCAGTCATAACGCGCCCGCTCCTCTACTGTACGCGCATTGAGGAAGCGAAAGCCGGCATAAGCCGCCGCGATCGAGCCACCAAAAGCCACATTGGCTAGCAGCCGGTGGATGTTGATCGGCATCCAGGCATAATTATCGACTAATGCCCACAGCCCCACCCCGGCGCCTTGCTCGGCAACACCCGTGGGCGGCGTCATCATGAAAGTCGCCCAGGAGTTTGCAATTACCATCAGTGCGATGCCGAAGACGTTGAGCAAACAGCCCAGCAACAGGTGCAACCCCTTGCGCCGGCGCATGGCCTCCCAGCCGTAATAATACAGATAGAGGGTGAATCCCTCACCGAAGAACAGGAGCACGTAGAGGACCATGGTCGGAAAGAACAATGAAGCCAGGTAGTTCATGAACTTTGGGTACAGACCAAACAGGAAGAAGGTGAGCACGGCGCCGAAGGTTGCGGTGGTCGAGAAGGCCACGCTCATCAGCTTGGTGAAGTCGTGCGCCAGTTGATCGTAGCGAGGATCCTTGGTGCGGGTGCCGATGAATTCAACCGTCACCGCAAAGATCGGCACCCCCAGCACAAACGCCGCAAAATACAGATGGATTTGCGCCACGATCCACACCGCCACTCGGCTGCCGATGCCCGGCAGCGCGCGGTAGTCCGAGGACACAGCGGCATCTTGCGCCCAGGCCCACACGGGAAGGAATAGGACCATCAGCCCCAGGGCCAATCCGACACTACAGGCGTACCGCGCGACTTGACTCCGCATCACGGTTGGCTTTCTTTTCATACCTATCCCCTCTTGACGCAGCGCCTGAGCTTCACCCCTCGGCTGGCGATCGGGAACGCGTTGGTTCGGGCAGGACACGTGTAAGTTATTGAAAATTAAAGGAGACTTATTGACGAGAGATGGCCGTATGTTAAACACGGGGTATGCCCTTGTCAAGCTTTTTTTTCGGCGCAATTCCCCTGCCAGTGCGACATTTATGTCGCATTGGTGCATGATTGTCGCATTCTCCCTCCGGTCATGCCCAGCGCTCCCCGCTGACCTCCTGCCTATTCTGTAGTCTCACGTCGTCATGGGCTGAGGGCTGCAAGCGAGCCTTTTAGCTCCTTCCAGCAGGCGGCCGAGGACCTCGCGCCATGATGTCATCACGACCCTAACCGTCTTCGTTGCTGCAGGTCGACCTTCGTTGCTGCAGGTCGACGGTCAGAGATGCGGTATAGAAATTGCTCCCCCTACCCGTACGTCATCCCGACCGTGTCGCTCCGGCTGGACGATTACCCATAGACCCCTGATGGTTGCGCCAATACCGCTGGGAGTTGAGGATTATGCCGAGACGCCGCACCGCACGCAAAGATCGCTCTCTAGTTGTGGAGCCACAGGCAAAGCGTATGTTCGTTATGCGGGCCTTTACCCCCAAGGGACACGCCAACGTGCTCCCCGATTCGGCTGCGCCGGCCGAGGCATCGAATCGCGACGGCATGTCGTGGGAAGATCGTGTGCTCCGCCTCTACTATCAAGACATCGGGGCAGTGCCCCGCTTGCGTGTGGAGGAAGAACGCGAGCTGGCGCAGGAAATTCAACAGTACACGACGTCGCAGAGCGCTGTTGAGCGCCTGGGGGACACGCTCGATGAATCCGCAGAGCTGCCGTGCGCAGCTCGCCTGCGGAGTCAACGAGCACGAGAAGTGATGATTACGGCCAATCTACGCCTCGTCGTAAGCATCGCCAGGCAGTTCGCGCAACATGGGGTACCACTGCTCGACCTGGTGCAGGAAGGCAATCTGGGACTCATGCGCGCCGTGGAGAAATTCGATCCCAGCCGGGGGTATAAGTTTAGCACCTATGCCAGCTGGTGGATTCGCGCCTATATCGCTCGGGCTATCTTCGAGCAAGGACGCACGGTCAGGGTGCCGGCTTATCTGACCGAGATTGCCAGTCGCGTGAAGCGTGCCTGCCAACAATTGCAGAGTGCTTATGAACGCACCCCGACGCCGGCAGAGGTGGCCGCGGCCGTGGGGCTCGCGGTGGACAAGGTGCGATTGATCCTGGAACTGAACCAACAGGTGGTGTCGATTGAGGATCTGGGGCGGAACTATCCAGAGGGCGCGCCGCCACTGCCCTTGGGACAGCCGTCAGGCTATCCGCTGCTGGCGTCGCCGGTGGAGGCCACATTGCAGCAAGATCTCAGCGCCCGTTTGCAGCAACTGCTTGAGGTCCTTACACCGCGCGAGCGCCGGATCATCATGCTGCGCTTTGGCCTGGGGGGGGAGGGCGAGCATACCCTAGAGCAGATCGGTAAACAATTCGACCTCAGTCGCGAACGCATCCGCCAGATCGAGCAAGCGGCGATGGAGAAGCTGCGCGGCAGCAGTCGACGACTGCGCCTGGAAGGATTATTGACCAATTAATCCGCCTCAAGCATCGCGGCGCAAGTTGTAACGTTTCAGCTTGCGCTCGATGGTCTTCCGATGCACCCCTGAGGCGCGCGCGGCCTGGGCGATATTCCACCCGGTGAGCTCCATCAGCTC
>JBKPCR010000023.1:0-11782 GCA_046727435.1 bacterium
CCGCTTGCGGTCGCCGCGCGACCGCGCCGCGGCGCGCCATGGTGGCAAGTCCGGGCGGCGCAGCAGGCCGAGAGGCCAGGCGATGAACAAGGGCGCTCTGGCCGTTGACGAGCACCGCTCAGATGGCTTGACGCTGGTGGGGAATGAAGCCGACCGTGTGTGGTATCCAGCAGCTCGACGAGCCCCCATGGCCGCATAGCGCGGAGGAGGAGGCCTTCAATGTGTCAGGGGCAAAGGATGAAAATCTACAGGGTTACGCCCATTCAACACAGTCGGCTTCATTCCCCACTGACGTAAACAATGTTCTGACGCGGGTTGCATCCCCGGTGGAAGGTTGGCGAAGAGGCCGAAGGCCGCCCCCGGATTCTCGATGTGGGTCAGGTTGAAGAGCCCAGGGATCACCGGGATCACTACTTCTTGCGGGAGGTGGGCCTGGATGACCAGTTTCACCCATCGATCGACCCCGGCGATGCCCACGATCAGGGCGAGCGTTCCGAGATGGTACGGGAGGACGGTCGAGCTCATACACGCCTAGGCGATGGTCTGCCGGCCGAGCCACCGCGGAATAGTCGAGAGGAGTTCAGCATGATGGCGATGTCGGGCAAGCTCTGCGCGGCGGCAGCCCACACAGGCGGCAGCAGGCCAAGGGCCGCCAGCGCAATGCCGACGACATTGTAGAGCGCCGTAAAGCCCAGATTCTGGCGGATGGTGCGGGCCGCCCGGCGGCCGATGCGGACGGCCTCGGGCACCAGGGTCCAGTCCTCGCGCATAAGCGCGACGTCCGCGGCTTCGATGGCCACGTCGGTGCCGGCTCCCCCCATCGCCACCCCGACATCGGCTTGCGCCAGCGCCGGGGCGTCATTGACCCCATCGCCGACCATCATCACCACGGCCCCTTCCGCTTGGAGCGCCTTGACGGCGGCAATCTTGTCCTCGGGGAACAGCTCGGCACAATACTCCAGGCCTAATTCCCGGGCCGCGGCGGCCGCCACCCGCTCGTTATCTCCCGTCAGGAGCAGTATGCGGTGAACACCGAGGTGTTTGAGCTCGGACAGTGCCTCCTTCACACCGGGACGGAGCGTATCTCCGACGGCGACCAGGCCAGAAACGCCTTCGCTGTCGGCCACAAAAAAGACTGTCTTCCCCTGAGATTCAAGGGCTCGAGCCTGCGTCTCCTGGATGGCTTCGAGGGCGAGCCCGCGCTCAGCAAGGAGACTGCGGTTGCCGACGGCCCAGAGATGGCCGTCGAGGGCGCCGAGGACACCCCGACCGGGGAGCGGCGTAAACGCTTCTGGTTCGGCCAGCGCAATGTCGCGCGCGGCCGCGGCACGGAGAATGGCCTTCGCTAAGGGATGTTCGCTCCGCGATTCAACCCCGGCGACGACCCGGAGGAGGTCTCCCTCGGCAAGTCCGTTCAAGGCCACCACGTCGGTGACCTGCGGTGCTCCGAACGTGAGTGTGCCGGTCTTGTCCATGACGACGGTATCGACTCGCGCGAGTTGCTCGAGGCCACTTCCTCCCTTGACGAGGAGCCCTCGCCGCGCCGCGTTGCCCACACTGGCGAGGACCACGACGGGAGTCGCGAGCGCGATGGCACACGCACAGGCGACGACCAGCACAGCGACGGCGTTCACTACATGGCCGGTCAGGAAGTAGGTGGCAAGGGCAAGCAGCAAAACGCCTGGCAGGTAGTAGGCCGTGAACCGGTCGGCGAAGCGCTGGACCGGGGCTTTGTGCGCCTCCGTCTCCTCGACCAGGCGCACAATACGGGCGAAGGTGGTGTCGCTTCCGACCTTCGTGGCCTGCACCTTGAGAAAGCCCGCCTGTGCCACGGTGGCGGCGAACACAGAATCGCCGGGAGCCTTGTCCACTGGCACGCTCTCCCCAGTAATGGCCGCCTGATCCACCGGGGCCTGTCCCTCGACCACCCGCCCGTCCACCGGGATGCGTTCCCCGGACCGCACCACCACGACATCGTCCACACGGACCTCTGCGACCGGCACTTCACGCTCGCGGCCATCGCGCAGCACGTGGGCGGTGGCGGGTTGGAGGGCGGTCAGTCGCTTAAGTGCCTGGCGGCTGCGCTCCGTAGTCAGGTCCTCGATCCAGTCGGCAAAGCGCATGAAAAAGACGATCAGCGCCGCCGTCGTCCACTGGCCGATGGCGATGGAGGCGATGACCCCGGCCGTCATCAGCGTGTGGCTGGTGACCCGGCCACGCCGTGCGGCCCGCAGCACCCCATAGAAGACGCGCCAGCCCCCGAGCAGAATGGCCAGGGCCGGGAGCCACCAGGGCAGGCGCTCCAGGGCGGCGTCAAAGAGGCCAAGCCGCTCTCCCAGGGCGGCGATCACGACCACCACGGCGACCATGCCGAGGGCCCCCCAGCCGATGATCTGGCCCACGTCCCGCCGCCCGGCCTCGAGCGGTTCGGCAGCGGCCACCTCGCGCACCGTGTAGCCGGCCTCGCCAATGGCGGCTTTGATCTGGCCGAGTGTGACCTGCGCTGGATCAAAGCTCACTGTCGCCCGCTCGGCCGCCACAAGCACCTGCACGTCGCGGACGCCTGGCAATGCACGTACCGCCCGCTCGATGTGAGCCGCACACTCGGCGCAGTCCATCCCCCCCACCGGCAGGTCGAGGCTGGTGAGCTTTTGAGGTGTGGTTGTGGTGATCATCGTCGCATTCCTTCAGCTGAGTGTTGCGTTGCAGCGGAGCAGGGATTGCCACCACGGGGCGCGCTACCCTTAAATGCCGCTTCCGCACGCCCTCCTAGCCATGCTATTGCCGGCCATGGCGTCTCCCGTCGATGAGATAACGTTTCTGGATGCCCACGCGGCAGCGACCCCCATCGCGCAGTCGCATCCGCTCTTGAAACCGGGCCTGATCCGCCGCCACCGTATCATCTATGGCTGGCAGTTGCGCCACCGCCTGGCAGAGGGCCCGGACAAACGCATCTTGCGGTTCAGCGACGCGGTAGTAGACCCAGCGCCCGTCTTTCTCCGCTTCAAGCAGGCCGGCCGCTTCGAGGACCTGCAGATGGCGCGAGATGTTGTACTGACGTTCATCGAGGGCGTCGACCAACTCGCAGACACACGTGGCCGTCTGGTTGGCGAGGAGCAATCGGATGATGCGGAGCCGGGTCTCATCGGAGAGTGCCTTCAGCCCTTCGACGTATCGCTTCATGTGTCCCTCCAGGTGGTCCTCAGAGGATGGCCGAGCATGCCAAGATGACCGGGGTAAGGTGGTAGGGCGCGGCTCTTTTGACATATAATAGCATATATGCGCGAGTATACAACTATTATTCTACTAGCCCCTTGCGCGTGGCTGAACTCTCTCCGTCATGAAGGGCGAAGGGATGATCATGTTCCTGTCAACTTCGATGGGAGGAGCAGGGGCGATGATCCCGCAACGAGATGAACCATCTCTGCAGCGACGTGGGCGGTATCTAGCCGCCTTTATTGTTATTTGGGACGTCCTTGAAGGGATCATAGCGGTGACGGCAGGACTGCTGGCTGGCTCCCCTGCGCTGGTAGGATTTGGGATCGATTCGGGGATTGAGGTTTTTGCGGCGCCTGTAACGGCGTGGCAATTGCGCAGTGGTGGGCAAGCACGTTATATAACCGCTTTGCACCTGATTGCCCTCAGCTTCTTTGCTCTCGCAATCTACGTCACCTTCAAATCCATTAATGACTTGGTCTCCCAGCAAAAAGTGGAAACATCGATCCTAGGAATTGTGCTCAACGTCGTGGCCGTGGCGGTCATGGTTCCTGTTGTGGTAGCACAGCGAAGTGCCGGGAAGGCCCTCAGCAATCAGGTGCTGATTGCCCAATCCCAGGAAACATGGCTGTCGAACTATCTCTCCATCAGTTTACTCGTCGGTTTGGGGGCCTATGCGCTGTTCGGAAGGTGGTGGGCTGATCCGATTGTCGCCTTGCTCATCGCCGGAGTCGCTGTGTACTCGGGCGTAGAGTCCCGGCGAGAGGCAGGTGAGCGACACGGCTCCCCCAACGACCACTGTAGGGCCCGTCGCAGACGGTGCGAAGGGGGTGACATATTCCTATGATAATCTATATGCCCAAGCTTGGGTGGTGGCGAAGGCGAGATGACCTTTGGATGAGGCGGATTCAGAGCACGCCTCCTGGGTGTGACGCCATCTAGTCCCTTTTTCTCCCGTGGCTTATGCTCATGGGATGCCTGATGACGGTGGAGCGCTCGCGTCATGGTCATCTACTAAAGAGGCTTTGGCCATCTGGCTCGTGAGCTGGACGAGGGTTTCTTCCTCGAGTTGGATCGTGGTGTGCTCGATCCCGAAGCGCTCATGGAGCAGCTGATGGAGCGCGCCGAGAATCTCGCGGCCTGCACTTAGGGTATTAACCACCACATGGCTGCTCATTGCTTCCCTCCCAGACGTGAGCGTCCACACGTGAAGGTCGTGCACAGCGGCCACCCCGCGAATGGTGCTCATAGCGGCTTGGATCTCCTGGATGTCGAGATGAGGCGGCACACCTTCCATGAGGATGTGGATGGCCTGTCGGATCAAGCGCCAGGTCCGGGGCAGGATCCAGAGCCCGACCGCAGCCCCGATGAGGGGATCGGCGAGAACAATCCCGGTGGTCTGGATCACGAGCGCCGCGACGATGACGCCCACCGAGCCGATGGCATCACTGAGGAGCTCGAGGTAGGCGCCGCGCAGGTTCATGCTCTCCGAGGCCCCCCGACGCAGCAAGACCATGCCGAGGAGATTCACCGCGAGGCCGATGAGGGCGATCACGAGCATCGGGCCGCTGAGGACCTGAGGGGGTGCCCACACCCGCTCGATGGCCTCATACAGGATGTAGCCAGCGACGAGAAACAGCGCGACACCGTTTGCGAGGGCGGCGAGAATCTCAGTGCGGAGGTAGCCGTACGTATTGGCCGGGGTGGGGGGCCTTTGTGCAAAATAGATCGCGAGGAGACTGAGGCTCAGGCCGCCGACATCGGTGAGCATGTGGCCGACGTCGGCCAGGAGCGCCAAGCTCCCGGTCCAGAGCGCTCCCACGACTTCCACCACCAGGAAGCCCCCGGTCAGGGTGAGCGCCCCGACAAGCGGCGCTTTATGCCTGCCGGCTGCAGTCGTCGTGTGTGAAAGCTCAGAGCGGTGGTCATGTGCATCCATCAAAGCATTCCCCCTCACAGTGTTCACCGCGCAAGCCAGGCCAACACAGACTCTGTTGGTTAAGTCGTAGAGGCCAATTTTCACCGCCATAGAAGTGAGTTTTTCCAGGGAATAGCTGCGATCTCTCTGGCCTTTAAACACGTATGCAAGACTGCTGTTACGCGCGTTTTTGACTTAACCAACAGAGTCAACACATCGTTTACGCCAGTGGGGAATTGAGCCAACTCACGAGCAGAGCCCTCGGGGGGTCACGCACGAGGACTCTCTCGCCTCCCCCTCCTCGATCTTTTCCCACACATCCACCCGGCCGTCGAGGGTCGCGGTCAGCTTATTCCCTTCGAAGACGAATGTCAGGGAATCAAACGGGGCCTTGAACCGGATACGCCCGCTGGCCACCGTGACGGGGGCGCCCTTGGTCTGCGCGGGGAAGCCGTAGACGGGTTCCTTGCCACCGATCTGGTCGGCGCGGACACTGTAGAGCAGGGTCTCGATGTACTCCGTGGCCGTCAGCACGTAGGTGGACACGAGGGAGAACGAATGGCGTTTGCCCGCCGCATCCTTCAGCAGAATGTTAAAGTTGCAGTGGGTCTTCGTATACGTGAAGAGCCCTATGATCTCGGGTGGCCTGAGCCTCGTGCCATTCGGCAGCTGCCGCGAGACGAGCTTATAAGTCCCTTCGATGCTGGGGGCCGATGACGCCTGCGGTTTGGTCAGTTCGCCGGTGAAACTGAGGGCGCTGAGCGTCAGGACTAGGAGTATGGGTACGGCCATGCGAACCAGGATGGCGTGCATGTGGATCCCCTTTCTATAGGTGTGATCCATAGGGGAGAGGTACACCGGCGCGACTGTGGGTAAGTGGGGTCAAGAAGTCAGTAGCGGGCGAGTCGGCTTTACTTCCTACCGGCGTAGCGGTAATTCTTCGTCTTGATGAGGAGGGTACCAAGGTTGTAGTAGGCCCCCGCGAAAGAAGGGTCCAGCTCGATAGCCTTTCTGAATGCCGCGATAGCGGCCTCATCCTGTCCAAGCTCCTCATGGGCAAGTCCGAGGTTAAAGAAAGTTTTCGCATCATCCGGGTGGAGCCTCAACGCTTCTCCGAGCACGCGCCAGGCCAGAGCATACTCTCGCATTCGGACGTAGACGTTTCCAAGCCGCATGTAGGAGGACTAGGGGGTGGGACTAGTGACGATGGCCCTCTGAAAGAGCGTCTCAGCTGTATCGAGCCGGCCATCCTTAAGTTCTAGGACCCCGAGGTTATAATAACCCCCACTCAGGAGCGGGTCGAAGTGGATAGCTTGGCTAAAGGCGCGTCTGGCCTCCTCCCTCTGGCCACTCTGGGAGTAGACCACTCCGAGGGTGAGGTGTGCCGGAGCAAAGTCAGGCCGAAGCGAGAGCGCCTTGGCCAGGTGCTCCTCGGCCTCGGGCCGGTTCTCGAGCTGTACACAGTGCAGTCCCACCGCATACTAGATGCTGAAGTCTTCCGGCCGACTCGCAGCCGCCCGATGATACAGCTCGGCCGCGGCATCTAACTGCCCGCCCTGTTCCGCTTGCTCCGCCGCGGCAACGAGCTGTTCCACGTCTTCTGCATGGCCAAAGGCCACCAGCAGGGCAAAGAAGCACAGAGAAACCATGCACCACCGCGATAGAAGTCTCACCATTATCTCACCTCCCTTCAATACTGGCCCTACAAGCCTGTCACTTCGGTTCGCCGTTGCCGCCCCATTCGAAGATGCGATACAAGGCGGGGAGGACCACCAGGGTCAGCATGGTGCTCGTGACCAGGCCGCCGATGACCACGGTGGCCAGCGGCCTTTGCACCTCGGCGCCGGTGCCGGTAGCCAGCGCAATGGGTACAAAGCCTAGAGAGGCCACCAGCGCCGTCATCAGCACCGGCCGCAGGCGGGTGAGCGCCCCCTGGGTGATGGCCTGGTCGACGGCCGCGCCGCCCTGACGTAGCTGGTTGATATAGGTGACCATGACGAGGCCATTGAGGACCGCCACTCCTGAGAGGGCGATAAAGCCCACGGCGGCCGAGATGGAAAAGGGGATGTCCCTGAGCCAGAGCGACACAATGCCCCCCGTGAGTGCCAGCGGTACGCCTGTGAAGACCAGGAGCGCGTGTTTGACGGAGTTAAAGGCGCTGAACAGCAGCAAAAAGATCAAGAAAAAGCATGCCGGCACCACGATGGTCAGGCGCTCGCGGGCGACGACCAGATTCTCGAACTGCCCGCCCCAGTCGAGCCAGCTGCCGGCGGGCAGGCTGACCGCGGCGTTGATGCGCTCCTGGGCTTCGGCCACGAACGAACCCAGATCGCGGCCGCGGATGTTGGCCTGGACCACGACGCGGCGCTTGCCGTTCTCTCGGCTGATCTGGTTCTGGCCTTCGGCGACCTCGAGCCGCGCCACCTGCCCGAGTGGGATGAAGGCAGGGCGGTCTGAAGCCGCCATGGCAGGCTTGAGGGCGGCGACGCGGGTGGGCGCCTCGCCGTTCTCCGCACGCGGCAGCGGGATGGGCAAGGCGAGCAGCCGATCGTCGTTCCGCCGGAGGTCCTCGGGCAGGCGGACCATGAGCGGGAAACGCCGGTCCCCCTCGAAGACTAACCCGGCCTCCCATCCGCCGGCCGCAATGGCCACCACGTCCTGCACGTCGGCAACGTTCAGCCCGTACCGGGCGGCGGCCGCCCGGTCGATGCGCACCTGCATGACCGGCAACCCCGAGGTTTGTTCGACTCTGACGTCCGCCGCGCCGGGGACTCCTTGCAACGCGCGGGCGATGGCGGCGGCCGTCGCCTGCATCTGGGCGAAGTCGTCGCCATAGACCTTCACGGCCACGTCGCCGCGCACGCCGGCCAGCAACTCGTTGAAGCGCACCTGGATCGGCTGGGTAAACTCGTACGCATTACCGGGCAGCCGCGTGAGCGCCGCTTCCATGCGCTGCCGCAACGCGGCCTTGGCCTCGGTAGGGTCCGGCCACTGGTCACGTGGTTTGAGGATGATGAAGGTGTCGGAGATGTTGGGCGGCATCGGGTCGGAGGCCATTTCGGCGGTGCCCGTTTTGGCAAACACGAAGGCGACTTCCGGAAAGCCACTGATGACCTTCTCGACCCGCCGCTCCATCTGCGTCGACTGCGTCAGGCTCGTGCTGGGGATGCGGAAGGCCTGCACGGCGAGGTCTTGCTCGTCGAGGGTGGGGATGAACTCCTGCCCCAACCTCCCGAAGAGCAGCAGGGCGCCGCTAAAGGCCGCCACGGCCAGCAGCACCACGGTATAGCGCAGGCGGAGCGCCAGCGTGAGCACCGGCTCGTAGGCACGCTTCGCCCAGCGGATGAGCACATTGTCCCCTTCTTTGACCCGGCCTCGGATGCAGAGGGCCACCATCGCCGGCACGAAGGTCAGCGACAGCACAAAGGCTGACACGAGCGCCAGGATCACCGTCATCGCCATGGGATGGAACATCTTGCCTTCCACGCCGGTGAGCGTCAGGATAGGCAAGTAGACGGTAATGATGATCGCCTGGCCGAACACCGAAGGCTTGATCATCTCCTGGCTGGCCAGCCAGACTTCGTGGAGCCGTTCGGAGAGAGTAAGGGTACGCCCCAGGGCGTGCTGGCGCTCCGCCAGGCGGCGCAGGCAGTTCTCCACGATGATCACCGCGCCGTCGACGATGAGGCCGAAATCGATGGCCCCGAGGCTCATCAGGTTGCCGCTGATGCCGGCCTGCACCATGCCCGTGGCGGTCATCAGCATCGACAGAGGAATGGCCAGGGCGGTGATCAGCGCCGCCCGGATGTTGCCCAGCAGCAGGAACAGCACGACGATCACCAAGAGCGCGCCCTCGGCCAGGCTTTTCTCCACCGTCTTGATGGTGGCATTGACGAGCTTCGAGCGGTTCAGCACAGTCTTCGCCCGGATGTCCGGCGGCAGGCTTTTCCGGATCTCCTGCATCTTGGCATCAACCGCGGCGGCGACCGTGCGGCTGTTCGCCCCAATGAGCATCAGGGCGGTGCCGACGACCACCTCCTCGCCGTTCTCGGTGGCGCTGCCGCTGCGCAGCTCCCGGCCGACCCCGACCGTGGCCACGTCGCGGATGTAGATCGGGGTGCCGTGGCGCGACCCGACGACGATGCTGGCGATCTCCCCCTCGTTGGTGATGCGGCCGTCGGTACGTACGAGATAGGCCTCGCCTTTACGCTCGATGTAGCCAGCGCCGGTGCTGACGTTGTTGCGTTCGAGGGCTTCGATGATGTCCTGGAAGGTCAACCCGTAGGACACGAGCTTCATGGGGTCAGGCTGGACATGGTACTGCTTGACGTAGCCGCCCATGGCATCGACCCCGGCCACGCCCTCGACGTTCTTCAGCTGCGGCCGGATGATCCAATCCTGGACGGTCCGGAGATACGCCGCCCGCTCGAGGTCGTTGGCGAGTCGCTGGCCCTCGGGGGTGCGATAGGAGCCGTCGCGCTGCCAGCCCGGGGCACCGTCCGCGACGGGGCGGCGCTCGTCCGGGGGGACATATTCCACCGCCCACATGTAGACCTCGCCGAGCCCTGTGGAGATCGGCCCCATGGCGGGCTCGGCACCAGGCGCCAGGCTTTCGCGGGCCTGGTTCAGGCGCTCGTTGACCTGCTGCCGGACGAAGTAGATGTCGACATTGTCGCGAAACACCGCGGTCACTTGCGAGAACCCATTGCGGGAGAGCGAGTGCGTATACTCGAGGCCGGAGATCCCCGCCAGCGCCGTTTCAATGGGAAGGGTGACTTGCCGCTCGATGTCAATGGGGGAGAGGGCGGGGACCAGCGTATTGATCTGGACCTGCTTGTTGGTGATGTCCGGCACGGCATCGATCGACAGGCGTTGCATGGCATAGATGCCGAGCCCGGCCAGGACAATCACCAAGAGCAGGATCAGGAAGCGGTGCTCGATGGAAAACCGTAACACGCGTTCTAGCATGGTCTTCACCTGTGATGGCCGACCGCGTGAGGCGGCCTGAGCCGTTAGTGCTGGTGCGTCGCCTCGCCCTTGGCTAGCTCGGCCTTCAAGATGAACGTTTCGCTGGCGGCGTAGCGCTCGCCGGGCTCAAGCCCGGAGCGGACCTCCACGTAGGTCTCGTTGGCGCGGCCGAGCGAGACAGGACGCGCCTCGAAGCCCTCGGGTGTCTGCACGAAAACTGTGGCCTTCCCCTCAACCGTCTGCACCGCCTCCTTGGGGATCAGGAGCGGCACGTCGGTGGCGCCGACCTCGATCATGGCCGTGACGAACAAGCCCGGACGCCAGGCGCCATTTGGGTTCGGGAGCACGGCCCGTGCGAGCGCGGTGCGGGTCTGCTCGTCGACCACCGGCGCGACGTAGGCGATGCTGCCCTGAGCGTCGGGTATGCCGTCGCCGACGGCGATGCTCACCGGCTGGCCCTGGCGGACGAGCGGTAAGTCTTTGGCATAGACGCTCACATGGACCCACACGGAGCGCAGGTCGGCGATGACATAGGCGACGGTGTCGTCCTTCACCACCGCCCCGAGTGTGATGTGTTTCTCGATCACGCTGCCGTCGAACGGCGCGGTGATGGGGTAGCGCGTGAAGGTACCATCCGCTTGTGTAGGCAGGCGGTTCAGGTCGGCTTCGGTAAACCCCAGGGCGCGGAGTCTGTGCTCGGCGGCGCGCAGCTCGATCCTGGCGTCTGTCAGGGCGCGCTTCGCTTCGAGGTACTCCTGCTCCGGGGAGATCTTTTTCTTCCAGAGATCCTCCTCCCGTCGAAAGGTTACCTCGGCCAGGGGCACGTGATCTCTCGCGTTCAAATAGGCCGACTTGAGATCCGCCAGCTCGCGGCTGTTGATGACGGCCATCACCTCGCCGGCGCGCACCCGATCGCCGAGCTGTTTCATCACCTGCTGGATGGCCCCCGAGACGCGCGGGATGATCTCGCCACGGCGGTCGGCATTGAGGGTCACGTGTCCGGGGAGCGTGGCATACGCCGCAAGCTTACCGGGTCCGGCGGTGGCCACTTCGATCCCCAGCTCCTGCAGCTGTGCCTCGGTGAGCCGGACCATCGACTCCTCGCCGTGCGCTTCCTGTCCCTCGTGGTGGCCATGACCGTCGTGATCGTCGTGCCCCTTCGACTCGGCCTTCTCCTCATAGGCGTGTTCATCGGAGGCACGCGTCGCGGCCCCGTCCATCCGACCCATCCACCACATCGCCGCCGCCCCGAGCAGCATCCCTACGAGGGCCACCGCGATGAGCATGATGATCTGTTTAACTCGCATGACGCATCTCCTGTTAGCGCGGTACCGGCGGGGCTATGACCGCCTCAAGCGGCTCGCCGATCAGGCGCTCCATGTCGGCGACCGCCCGGGAGACACCTGGCCCGCCTGCACGCGTGCGGCGACGGTCCGCAGCACCTGGTCGGCCAGACGCACGAGGTCCTCGTTTAGGGCCAGCTGCGCTTGGGCGCCCAGCACCTCCACGAACGTTTTGGCCGTCGCCGTGAAGACATTGAGGCGTGTGGCCTCGTAATCCCACGCCGCCAGATCGCGCTCCAGGGCCGCGACGCGGGCCCGCCTCAGGCGCTTGCCCCCAAGTTCGATCACCTGACCAAGGGCGATAGTGGTCTCGGCCGCGTCGAAGCCTCGGAATTCA
>JBKPCR010000024.1:0-8784 GCA_046727435.1 bacterium
CTCTCGTAGTAGATTGGTACCGTGGCCTTGTCCTGAACTGCGCGTTGGATGTCGTACACGCTGATGTAGTCGCCGAAGACGGCGCGCGTGTTGGCGTCGGTCTTCTCGATGGGGGTCCCCGTGAAGCCGATGAACGAGGCGGTCGGCAGCGCGTCGCGCATGTGCCGCGCGAAGCCGTCGATGAAGTCGTACTGGCTGCGGTGCGCCTCGTCGGCGATGACCACGATGTTGCGCCGCTCCGACAGCACCGGGTGTCGGTCGCCCTTCTCTTCTGGAAAGAACTTGTGGATGGTTGTGAACACCACGCCGCCGGCTTCGACGCGCAGCAGCTCCCGCAGGTGGGAGCGGCTGTCGGCCTGCACCGGGGGCTGGCGCAAGAGGTCCTGGCAGCGCGAGAAGGTGCCGAAGAGCTGGTCGTCCAGGTCATTGCGGTCGGTAAGGACGACGATCGTGGGGTTGGCCATCCGTGGCTCGCGAATGACACGCCCGGCGTAGAAGGCCATGGTCAGGCTCTTGCCGGATCCTTGCGTGTGCCAGACGACGCCGATGCGCCGGTCGCCCGGCTGGCCACCGGGACGCTGTCCTGCCTCGTAGCCGCCGCGTGCCTCCGCAACCCGATCGGCCTCCTGCTGGAGGTGCGCTGCCCGCAGCGTCTCCGCCACGGCGACGTTCACGGCATGGAACTGATGGTAACCGGCCATCTTCTTGGCCATGGCTCCGCCACCCGCGTCCTCGAAGACGATGAAATGCCCGATCAGATCAAGCAGGCGGCGCTTGTCGAAGACCCCATCGAGCATCACCTGCAGCTCTGGCAGGTGGGGATCGGCCAGGGTCTCGCCCGAGATCGTGCGCCAGGGCTTGAACCACTCGCGGCCGGCGGTGAGCGTGCCAAGGCGCGCCTCGACGCCGTCGGAGACGACCAGCGCTTCATTGAAGGCGAACAGCAACGGCAGCTCCGCCTGGTAGGTTTGGAGCTGCTGGAAGGCCGACCAGATGGTGGCATCCTCGTCGGCGGCGTTTTTCAGCTCGATCAGCGCCAGCGGCAAGCCATTGACGAACAGCACCACGTCCGGGCGACGGGTATGCCTGTGCTCGCTGACGGTGAACTGGTTGACGGCCAGCCAGTCGTTGCTCTCCGCCTCGTCGAAGTCGAGCACCTGCACCTGCGCCCCGCGGATGGCGCCGTCGGCCGTGCGGTACTCCACCGTCACACCGTCTACCAGCAGGCGATGGACGGCGCGGTTGCGAGCCTCCAGCGTCGCTCCCTCGGGGCGCGTGAGCTTACGGAAGGCGTCATCGAGGGCCTCGGCCGGAAGCTGAGGATTGAGCCGCGCGAGAGCGTCCCGCAGCCGTTGCGCCAGTATGACCTGACCGAAGTCGGTGCGCTCGGCGGCCAGCTCACCCGGGGCAATCTCTGGGCCATGCTTGACCGTCCAGTCGAGGCTTTCGAGCCAGGCGAGGGCAGCTTCTTCTACAATCGATTCCGTGAACGCAATGCTGGTCATGGGGAAACGCTTAAATAAGCATGTTATTGATTTTATTTAAGTTACGGTCCAAATCACTTGCATTGGAAACTGTCACTTTAAATAAACTCATGTCCAGAATGGCAGGTAGCGGGCGAACTTCCGTGAGGTGCCGACCCTCTCATCCGGCTTGATCAGACCCGCCTCGATGGTCGCGGCGATCACCTGCGAAGCGATAGCACTCTTGCTCTCTGGCAAGTGAAACCGCTCGCGCAAAGATTGATTGGTCATCCGCTCCGACATAACCCACTTCAACGCGCAATGCTGGTAGCAGGCCCGGATGCGGTCGTCCCGATCCATTCCCTCAAAATCCCTGGGTCCGTAGATTGTCACAACAGTGCGGCGGTATCCCGCGCGGAAATCCGGTGCGGGTAACTGGTACACCTCCGCCGCGTGGACCACTCTGTCGATCCCGCTGCTTTTCTCCTCGCAGGCGCCCATTCGCCGCATCAGGTCGGCGAGGCGTTCATTCCGGGATTGGTAGCCGTCGATGAACCGCTCGACTGGCACTACTGGCTCACCAGGGTTCGAGATCTCTACGCGGTTGCTGTAAATCTCCACCATTACTGAGGCTCCGCCCATCGCCAAGTCCTGATGGATCAAGGCGTTCGCTACCAGCTCACGGATCACGATCTGCGGTAACAGCTTGACCTCCTTGCGCAGAGCATCTTCGACGACTTCGTTCTGCGGCAACTGGCTCATGACGAAGTGGACCAATTCCTGGAAACCAACTGCGTAGCCCTTCGTGCCGGTTTGGTCGAGCCGGGTCTCCAGTTTCGAGGCCCCGGTGAAAACCACCACCCGCGGCAGCTTGCGCGCCAGATCTGGAAAGTCGTCCAGCCGCCTTGCCAGGAGGAGAGCTCCGAGCCGCCGGATCGCATAGGCGTCACCCATCTTATCAACTAGGCGCTCTTGCACCAGCCGGTCGATGACACCTAGGCGGTCTGTGGGATAGGGCAGCTTGAGCAGTTCAAAAAAGGTCTGAGTATCCAGCAACTCTACGACTTCCTGAGTGTCCAAGCCGGTTTTCGAGCACTCTTCTAGCCAATCGGATTGCCCCTCGGCGAAAATTCGCCGGAGCTGATCCTCGCTCATCGGCACCAGCGACTCACCAGACCGCATCAGGTAGGCTCCGTCAAGGTGGTAAGCGGTGCCACGCGGTCGGGAGGGAATGTGAAACACCAATGCCCGTCCGTCGGGATGCGCCACCTCCTCGATGTCCACCCGGAAGCCTACAGCCTGAAACAGTCTCTCGGCCATAGTGGCGGGATCTCGAAAGGCTTGAGTGCCCACCACCGGACGCGGCGGCTTGTCGGCGACACCGAGTACCAGATGTCCACCACCCTCATTGGCCAGCGCCACGCAGTACTGGTACAGTCTACGGTTGTCGAACTGCGTCTTCGCTTCCTTGAACTCCAGCCGCTGATGTTCGGAAGGTGACTGCCGCCACAGGTCGATCTGTTCCGGGGTGGTGGTCATGTCGAAGACACTCCCTGATGCACAGCGCCCTTGCGCGCCTCCAGCGTCACTCCCTCTGAGTGGGTATGCTTGCGGGAGGCGGTGAGAGCCTCGGGTGGTAGCTGTGCGTTAAGCCGCGCGAGAGCGGCCCGCAGCCGCTGCGTCAGTATAACCTGCCCGAATTCGGTGGGCTCGGAGGCCAGCTCGCCTGGTGCGATCTCGGGGCCGTGTTTGACCATCCAGCCAGGGTTTTCCAGGCAAGTGAGGGCGGCTTCTTCTACGATGGATTCGGTGATCCCTTGGCTCAAGGCGTTACTTGTAAATGGACGCATTGTGTTGACAGTGCTTTCTCACCTGATCGATCCAGGAGTCGTACCAGTACCAAGCCTTCTGGACGGTAACCCCGAAACCCTTGGCGGGGTTTTTCGCGTCCATGCTCTTCCAGAAGTTCGTGTGCGCGGTAATGGTGAAGCGCTTGAACCCCTCACTTTTCATCATCTCCACGATGCCTCCCGGCAAGTGCTTGGGTCGTTCCGTCTCCTTAATGACCGTGTAAGCCTTGTTCACGTCGTCTCCGAGCGGAGAGCCGGCCTTTACGAATTCGATGACCTGATCGGCCTGTCCCTTGTGATTCGCCGTCTTGGCAACGAACAGGACTCGATAGGCGAACTTAGGGCTGTTGAACTCTTCATCCGTCAGCTGGTCCTCAAAGCCCTGCACAAACGCCTTGATACGTGGCAGCATCTTGTCCGGGGACGGCAGAGCACCGGCCTGCTCCTGACTGATTGACGAAAACTGCAAGCTGAACGCCAAATATTTGTCGATGCCGTGCTCATCACCAAAGAGCTTCTTCACGTACTCGTTGTAGTTGAGGCAGCACGCCTGAAACTTCGCGCTCAAGGTGTTGTCGAGACACGAGGTCATCTGGTGCTCGATCTCATGACGGATCCCGGTCAGAAACCGCAGGTTGTTCGTACTGTCTCGGTCGATGGGCGACGCCGGATCATTGAGGCATCGTTCCAGCTCCCAGTGCTTATGTGCCCCCGACTTTGTCTTGTCAAACATGTGCCGCTGCTGCCTCTGTTGGTAGTACCGATACTCGATGCCCTGCTTGCGGTAGAATGCGTGAAGCAAATAGGTCCATGCAATGTTCATCAAGACGATGAAGATCTCTGACCTGAACGTAATCAGTGGACTATTGAAGATCTGCACCGCGGCCAGCGCTGCCTCACGAGACTTCGTGAGCGACTCCGAGGCAACGGAAAACGTCCGCCGAATCCGCGGCTTATTCGCCATCAGACGCCACCTCCCGTGACGCCCTCCGCATCCTTCACCCGCAAGTCACCAGAGATGAGCTTGGGTAGGAGCGTATCGCGCAAGGCGGCGAGGGTGCGGTTTACGTCCAGGTTCTGAGAATACTGATGAAGCAGCGGTCGCACAAGTCGTTCGAATGCGTCCAGAACGGACTTGCTCGGAACAGGAATTTGGATTGAACGCAGATATGTCACAGGACGCGCGATCGAGGGCACGCCAGATGATGACGTATTAGCCAGGAGCAGGTGCCGCCCTTCGGGAGAGTTGAAATACAGCGCGATGAAAGTCGGACTCATCTGCGACAAGTCACACCGCATGTAGAACTGGCGCTGCGAAATAACGTACCGCTCATAACGAGACGTTTTCGGAATGAAGGCGGCTTGACCTATGTTTCCGGCATGCGTGAAAACAACGTCGCCACGCTGAACAGCCGCGTTGCTTAACCTGCTTGCGTGCTCGTGCGTGATGAAGTTGAAGGTACTGTCCTCAAGGATGAAGCCATGAAGATGTTGTCCGCTGATGATGGGAACTCCCTCGGGGACAAAGGTTTCGACCTTGATGGACGACCCAAACGGACCCATTGAAACGCGTTCGGCGACATCTTCAATGGTCTTTATACTCCACCCCGCCGGGATGTCGCCCAACTCGGAATCCTCGAAGCGGTCGGGGAAGAGGTCGGCAATGTCCTTGGGCAGGCCAGGGTCGCGCCCTTCGGCCTTGGCGTGGACAGGGTCGAAATTCACGAACCACGACTGGAAGATGGCCCGCGCCATCGCCTCCAGCGTCTCGTTCATCCGCCGGTTCAGCTCGATCTTGTCGTCCAGCGTGCCGAGGATGTGGGCGATGGCGCGTTGTTCGTCCTGGGGTGGGAGGAGGATGTCCAGCCGTCCGAATGCAGTCTTATTGAGTATTGGCTGCGCGGACCCGCTCGCAGCACTTCTGATCTCCGCTTTGCGCACGCTGAGGCTGTAATATACGAACAAGGGATCGTCGCCGGAATCAACGACGATGCTGTTGATCTGCTGGTTTGTGATAGAGGTCCTACCAGCCACTGCAGCCTTTCCCATGTCCGAGCCAATGCAAGAAACCATTACAGCACCAGCTGGAATGCGAGAACTGTTTAAGGATTCCGCACCTTCCTCGGTGAGGTAGCGCCCGGTGCTGTCGAGCAGTCGTCGCCCGTCGAAGTCGGTCGGCGTCACGAAGGGGATGTCACCACCAAAGTATTCGGGGCGAGTTGAGGGTGGTGTCTTCCCGGTAATGATGCGACCTAGCTGATCGAGTGTTGTCTCTCGCCACTCACTCGCCATAGCCCAGCTCCTTCAAGTTGGCCTCGATGGCAGTGTCGAGCGTGCGTCCCTGTTCCATCTGCTGCCGCAGTTGGGCCACGGGCTGCCCCATCTTCTCCGCGAATGGCTCGTCGTCGTCCTCGGGCCAATCGTCTTCATACTGACTCCACCTCTTCCAGCACGATTACGTTCAATTCGGTTACACGCTTGAGCATCATATCATTTGTTAGGAATGCGTCGCACCCACCCTCCATGGCTGCCGCAACTTGGAATGCATCCGGCAGGCTCAGGTTATACCGCACGCGTAGCTCAGCGGCGAGACGGGCCGTATCAGCACCAAAAGGTACGAAGACCGTATTGGAGCCGCCATTGATCAGATCTAAGAAGTCCTGACGTAAGGTCGTCAGTCCCAATCGGATCGGGGAAACCAGACATTCCGCCAATGTGATGGGTGAGGTCACAGCTGTCAGCGTGCCCACATCGATCTGCCGAAAGATTTCCTGAACCTTGACAAGATAGCGCGGGTTCTTTTCGACGTAGTATACGATCGGAGCAGTATCCAGAAACAGCCGTGCTACACTTTGCAGACGCTCGCTGATCTTCATGGCTGAGGTCTGAGCTGCCGCTCACGTTGTTCGGTGTCCTCACGCCGAGTGCGCGATACCCACGCTTGTGCGTCCTCGCCCAGCAAGGGATAGGAGGCGGCGCCACAAATTTCGGCCCATAGGCGTCCCGGTTTTGGTGATGCGTATGTAGCGCGTACCTTCTCCACCAGATAGGCGATGAGGCGTAACTGTTCCTCGGGCGAAAGCCCTTCAACCTGCTTGATGAGATGCTGCAGCATTTCGGTTGACATCGCGTTCCACTCCCAAGTGTTTCAATGGGCCGTTTTTCTTGGACTCCGGGGAGTCGATTTACAGTCACCTCTTGTGACCCCATACGTCAGGTTCCAGCAGGGAACCTGACGCGCTCGAACTCGTCGCCAGATCGTATAGAGGTTCTAGTCCAGTACACCGAATATCCCGCAAACGGTGCAGTCAATTGTATCAAAATTGACATGATTATGAACGTTCTTTTGCCGCACCCGCCAAATGCCTCGTTGCCACGCTATGGAAGGCCAGAAGATCGCCCTACCGCGCGTCACAACAAGGGTAGCCTCTGGACTTGCCCCTCAGGATGGATGAACCTGGGGGCGGCGCTGGACCGCCGGGTACAGACCGGCCGCGGGGAACAGGTGTCCGTGGCTGTTGATCTTTCGAGGGTAGGGGGAAGGGGATTTCTGGTTGTCGTGAACCGACGCACCGGGTGACCCGCGAGCTCGGCTTCCCAGATGCGCTGCCTGACGCTAGGCTGTTGCTTGAGATGTGCGGTCACGATGTTAGTATCTAGCAGATAGCCATTCATCGATCGAGCTGGCGGCATCCGAACCAGGGACGACGTTGGGTAGCCTCTTCGAATTCACGCCATTGCTCCTCGGTCAGTTCCTCATGCATCGCTTCAATGGTTTCCAATGCTGCCAAGCGCTCTTGTGGGGTGGGGGGGCTTTCTGGCACGTAGACCTGTACGGGCTCACCTTCTGGCAACACGACCGGTTCAAGGGGACGAAATACGCCATTGGTGTAGACTGCTGCGATAACTTTACTCATGGTCTGTCCTCCCGTACTAATGTAAATGGGTGCTGATAGAGCCTGAGCAGTTGGGCATATGCTCTCCACCTCGACAGGGACACACCCTTGCTGGCTCAGCTGAGCTGTAAGGTTTGCCACTACGGCGCCACGAGCATCCTTATCGACAAAAGTCCACAAATCTAGGGTGACCGGATAGACAGAAAAAGTCAAGCATTTCAGGCGCTACAGGTTTGCGGGAGCTGCAGTGCCTCAGCCGGTACCGAAAAAATATTCAGCACCCTGCAGCTTCTCGGCCGCGAGCACCGCGTGCTGCACATTGAAGACGTCGGAGATGTATGTATGGACGACCAGCAGATAGTGCATACCGCGCACGGCGCAGCGTGGTCAGCATCTGGACTTGCCCTTCTGAAGGCAGGTCGAGTACACTCCTCCTCGACCTCGCAGGTTTTCCCCGATAGGGGAGTATGGGACAGCGTTGCTTGTCGTACAAGGGGATCTTGCAGTGCTACGCCCCTCTGGTGCGACTGAGACGTGAGGACACAACGCATGATTGAGGTGGACCGCGCAGGTCTGGTAGAGACGGGCGGGCAGGAAGAGACGGCTGTGTGCCGGCCGTGATGATGACCGGCGCGAGTCGTCGGGTGAGCCCGGAGATGGCGCGCTCATTGAGGGCATAGTCTCGCATAAGGTGTGAACCGGATGCAGTTGCAGGGTGTGCGCGTGGTCGATCTGACCCGCATTCTCTCCGGACCTTTCTGCTCGCTCCTGTTAGCCGATATGGGGGCTGAGGTGATCAAGGTCGAGCCGCCGGGCGGGGACCCCCTACGTGGACAAGGTGCGATCGTCGAAGGGCTGAGCTGGTACTTTGCCGCCTTCAATCGTAATAAACGCTCGGTCCTCCTCAACCTCCGTCGCGCATCCGGGAGGGCAGCGCTGCGAAGGCTTATCGCCACCGCGGACGTGGTCGTCGACAATTTCCGCCCCGGTGTGATGGCCGACCTGGGCTTGAATTGGTCGCAATTGTCAAGCCTTCGGCCAGGAATCATTCAGACCAGTGTCACCGGATTCGGGGAACGTGGTCCCTATGCGGACCGACCTTCGTTCGACTTCATCGCCCAGGCGATGAGCGGCTTTATGAGTTGTAATGGCACCCAGGAAACGGGTCCGATGCGTGCTGGCGCTCCCATCAGCGATCTTGTGACCGGCCTGTATGCCGCGCTCGGCACCGTTGCGGCGCTGTATCGACGGATGCAGACGGGCCGCGGGGAACAGGTGGGCGTGGCCATGGTGGACAGTCTGTTGAGTCTGGGCGCTTTCCTCACCACCAACTTTTTCGCGACCGGCCAGCCGCCCGTGCCGACCGGGAACGATCATGCGCTCGTCGCGCCATACGGGCTGTTCACCGCGCAAGACGGTGAGATCGCGATCGCACCGAGTAACGACGGCGTGTATGCCAAGCTCCTCACTGCACTGGATCTCGAAGCCCTGCACGAGCACCCCGATTTCCGTACGAACGACCTCCGGGTGCAGCACCGCGCTGCGATCAATGCACGCATCAATGCGCGCATTGCC
>JBKPCR010000025.1:0-4142 GCA_046727435.1 bacterium
ATGCTAGAATCCGGCCTTCTGGGATTACTCGGTGTGGGGGTCGGAACCGCCTGTGGTGCCTGCGTGTCGGTCATTTTGGTGTATATCATCAATCGTCAATCATTTGGCTGGACCCTGCGGCTGACGTTCCCTACTTGGACGGTGGTCGTCGACCTCGGTCTCATCTTCCTGACGGCGCTGGCGGCGGGCATCTGGCCGGCCCGTCAGGCCTCGAAGGTTCGCCTTACCGAGACCTTACGCATGGAGTGAATGGAGTGAGTAGCATGCGACGGGTGTTATTCATCGCCGTTCCAGCCTTGGTGGTGCTGGTTGTACTCGTCGGGGTCTCGGCGATTGCCACGTTGCGCGGCTATGAGGTGGCGTTGCCTGGACGTGTCTTCAGTTTTCCGCGCGATCATGCGGCGCATCCGGCCTTTCAGACCGAGTGGTGGTACTATACTGGTCATCTGCGCACCGCCGATGGCGAGGAGTATGGCTATCAGTTGACGTTCTTTCAGCGCCGTGTCGACGAGAGCAATCTGTTTTCGGGTCCCTCCCAATGGTCGCCGCGCCATCTCTACATGGCCCACTTCGCCATCTCCGATAAGGCGCGCAAACGCCTGATTTTCGCCGAAAAGATCAATCGACCGAATCTCGGCCTCGCCGGCGCAGACGAGGAGCGCTTGCGTGTCTGGAATGATGACTGGCGTGCCGAGGCGCTCGGTCCCTATCAGCACCTGCAAGCGACGATGGACGAATTCGCGATCAATCTCATCCAATTACCCGAGAAGGGGCCGGTCATCCACGGCATCGATGGCGTGAGCCAGAAGGGAGGGTCGAAGGGGAACGCCTCGCATTACTATTCCTTCACCCGCCTCAAGACCGACGGCGTGCTGCGCGTGCGTGGGGTCGCCAAGGAGGTGACGGGGGTGAGCTGGATGGATCATGAGTTCGGCAGCTCCCAGCTAGAGTCGACGCAAGTGGGCTGGGACTGGTTCAGCGTGCAGCTCGATAATCGCACCGAACTGATGGTCTACCTCCTCCGTCATGAAGATGGCCGGATCGATCCCCATTCCAGTGGCACGCTGGTGCATTCAGATGGGCAGGCAGAGCATTTGCGCAAGGACATGATCGAGGTGGTCACCCTCGGCCAGTGGATCAGTCCCCGCAGCGGCGCCACCTATCCGCAGGGATGGGAGTTGCGGATCCCCCAGGCAGGGCTCAGCCTGCGCATTGCGCCAGCCTTCCCGGACCAGGAGCTCGACACTAAGAGCAGTACGCGGGTGGTATACTGGGAAGGTAATGTACGGGTGGAGGGAAGCCACGCTGGCCAGCGCGTCGGTGGCGCGGGATATGTTGAGCTCGTCGGGTACAAAGCGAAAGTTGATCTGTGACGGAGCCGATTGTATGGTCCACGCCTGTTGTCGAGGGAACCTACAGTCCCGTGCTGGTCAGTCGGGCGGCGGCATGCTGCCGAAGAGTGATTATCCCTCCGCTGCAATGGAGATCGAGCGGTGGTAAGGCATGATTGCGCTTGACAGCCGTGCACCTTAGTGTATATTACACACCAAGCGTGAGTGCATGGTCCAACGGTCACTGAGTTGTACCCAGGTAGCCTATGCTGATCACCCCTAAAGTCGCCGTCGATGTCATCATCTTTACGGTTCGGGATGAATCGTTACAGGTATTGTTTGTCGAGCTGAAGCCGCCATTGCATTCGAGAATGTGGGCGTTTCCTGGTGGGCTAGTGCCCAGCGGCGAGTCTACCGAGGCGGCGGCGACGCGGTGCCTGTTCGAGACGACCGGCGTCAAAGATGTGTATTTAGAACAATTGTATACGTTCAGCCATCCCAGTCGCGATCCCCACGGTCACGTCGTTTCGGTGGCCTATGTCGCATTGGTCAACCGCACACGCATTGACCTACGGGTGCCAGGAAAATGTGCGAATATCGGTTGGTTTTCGGTCGCGTCGCCACCACCGCTGGCGTATGACCATGCGGAAATGTTGGAGTACGCCCTCCAGCGACTGCGTTGGAAGCTGGAGTATACCAATATCGTGTATAGCCTTTTGCCGCGCGATTTCACCCTGACCGAGTTACAGCGGGTGTACGAGATCATCCTGGGGCGTCCGCTCGACAAGCGCAACTTCCGAAAAAAAATGCTGAGCCTCGGCATGCTCCAGGTGACGCCCCGGGTCGTCAAGGTGGGAGCCCATCGTCCCGCGCGTCTATACCGCTTTCGGAGCCGAATGCCGATGATTATCGAAGTCATTTAGGACGCCCGGAAGATTTTTTTTCGCTAGACTTCGTGTAAAATACACACGAATTCGGGAGGAATATGATGGACAAGCTGCAGACTATCGAACAATTCATCGATAACCGCAACGCCCAGGGGCTGTGCTATGAGAGCTACCGGGGCTTCCTGCAGCGTGTCAATGCGGAGAAGTACGACGACGAACGCTGCCGCCGCTCCTTCGAGCTTTGTGAACACATCCTGAAGCTCAAGCATGAGAAGGGCGTCTGGATCGATATGCATAATTACGTCGATCAAGATATCATCGGTGTCGCGGATGGCATTGGTGATTCCTACAAGCTGGCGGTGCTGGCGCAGCAGATCCCGCGCGACACGGTGACGACAGTGGTGGGTGCCAAAGTGCGCTTCATGAATGAAACCACCAAAATCCTCAATCCAACGTTACGAGTCATTCAGGCCAACCGCTTCGCCGGTTGTTCCCTAGCTGATTCGATCGATGCTGAAGCGCTGCAAGAGGCGCGCGACAAGCTGCAGGCGCAATATCCCGACTTGTACGTGATGGCCTACGTGAATACCACCGCCGAGGTCAAGGCCTTGTCGGATGTATGCTGCACCTCACGCAATGCGGTCACCATTGCCAAGAAACTGCCCAACCGCACCATCATGTTCGTCCCCGATGAGAACTTAGGCCGTGAGGTGGCCCGGCAGCTTGGCGAAGTGCCCCTGCAGTACTCACATCTGCAGACCGCCCTGCCGCACAAGCGCATCGTCGACCAGCACGGCGATGCCAACTTCCTTCTTTGGCAGGGTCACTGCTACGTGCATCAGGATATCAACCCCGACCTCGTACACCAGCTCAAGGAGGCATATCCCGGCATCGCTGTACTGGCGCATCCCGAGTGCACACAGGACGTCCTGCGGCTGATCGATGACGACAAGATCCTCAGCACTGAGGGCATGATCCAGTACGTGCGCAAGGCTCCTGACGACAAGTTTGCCTTGCTGACTTCTTGTGGACTGCCGGAGCTAATCCGCGCCGAATTGCCGCCGGGCAAGGAGATCCTGTTCGATTTCGGCGCTTGCCGGCACTGCCAGTTCATGGCACGGATCAAGCTGGAAGATATCCTGCGCGTGCTCGATGACGAGCGCGAAGCGGCGCGTAACGAGATCCACCTGAGCCCTGAAGTGCTCGAAAACGCGCGCTTGCCGCTGGAACGTATGATTGAGTTATCCTAGAATGGACCGCACGAGCCCGTCGCCGTACCGACAACTACCGGAGCGACGGGCTCGCTCTGCCTGACCCATGTCCCAGAATGCCCCCGCGCTGCTTTTATCAACCCTCCATCGCCTGCACCTTTCTGCCAGTTGGGCAACCGGAAGTGTTCCTGAGGTAGGACATCAAGCTCCTTCGATCACGAGCAGATTGGTTTGCGCCGTACGTTGACGAAGTGCCTTCGCTTCACGATACTCCTCGGAGGCCCACCACTGTTTCGCGTGCTCGGCACTCTCGAATTCAATGATGACCAGACGCTTCGGCTCCCAGTTCCCTTCCAGCTTTTCCATGGAGCCGCCGCGCACGACAAATTTGCCGCCGTATTTGGCAACCGTGGCTGGGACCATTTGGCGATACACTTCGAACCCCTCTGGATCGGTGACCGTGACCTCCGCGATAAGGTATGCTGCCATATCGGCTTTCCTCCATCGATTGGTCGTACCGCCTCTTCACGGCTCACAGAGCCCTGTCAGCAGGCTCTTGTAACAAACCAGCTCCGGTAAGTCAACTGCGTGACGTTGTCGCACTGGTCGTGGTGGCTTATAATCACAGGAATCATATTTGACCGTCACCCTTGGCTTCCCCTGTTGCTGAGGCTTCAATGGGGAGCGTTTTGGGGGGAACTTACGGTCTCTAT
>JBKPCR010000026.1:0-13463 GCA_046727435.1 bacterium
TCGTCCACCTTGGGGCCAGCATGATGACGGTGCTGATCGTGAAGGATGGCTTAAGTACTTTTCAACGCGACATCGCGCTGGGAGGCAATCAATACACGGCGGCATTGCAGAAGGCACTGGGCCTCAGCCGTGAGGATGCAGAAGCCGTGAAATTGGGGGGGCGGCCCGCGAATCAAGCGCAAGCGGACGTGCTCACCGTCCTGCGTAGGGTTACCGAGGAGGTGGTGGCCGAGATCCAGCGCTCCTTCGAGTTCTACCTGGCCAGTGTTGGAGACGAACCGATCGAGAGGTTGTATCTGAGCGGAGGGAGTAGCCGGATCAAGGGGTTGAGTCAAGTGCTCGAGTCGCGCCTCAAACTCTCCGTTGAACTGCTCAATCCCTTTCGACGGATCGATATCCCCGAGAAGTTTTTCGCTGTTGACTACGTCCACGACATTGGCCCCATGGCCGCGGTGGCTGCGGGTCTGGCCCTGCGGCAGAAGGGCGATCGATGATTCACATCAACCTACTTCCCGTCCGCCAGCTTAAAAAAGAAGCCTTGCTGCGCCAGCAGTTGTACATGTTCGGCGCCATCATCGCGACGGTGTCGATCGGCCTGGGCGCTGTCTGGCTAATGGACAAGCAAGCCATGGCTAGACTCGAGGCCAAGCAAGCGGAGTTGCGTGCCGATCTCGAGCGTTTGAAGCCGATCGTCGACGAAGTCAATACGCTCGAGCGGCGCGAGAAGCTGCTCAACGCGCGCATTGAGACCATCCAACGCCTGCGCAGCAAGCAGCGCGGGCCGGTACATGTGCTCGATGCCTTGAGCCGGAACCTTCCCGAACAGGCGTGGTTGGAAACGATCGATGAGAGCGCCGGAGTATATAAGGTGGCCGGCTATGCTGTGACGAATTTCGCGGTGGCTGACTTGTTGCTGAATCTGGAGCGGTCCAAGGAATTTATCGGAGTGGACTTGATCTCGTCAGAACAAGTGGTGATCGCCAACCGCGAAATCAAGAAATTCATCATCCAGTTCCAACGTGCGGCTGGTCCCGCGAACCGGGACGCTATGCCGTCGACAGCGCAACGGAGACCTGGCGCATGAACAGTTTGCTGGAAAGGCTGGAAGCGTTGGAACCCAAACAGCGCTGGATGATCTGCGGCTTGGCTGTCGTGTTGCTGGTCGGCATCGGCTACTACCTGCACTCGATGAATGCGGAGAGCTTTGAAACCCTCGGCCTCGCCGTCGAAGAGATGCGTCAATCGGTGCAGAAGCATCAGGCCGTGGCCATCCGTCTTGACGAGCTTAAAGCGCGTTTGGTCGCGCTCGATGAAGCGCTCAAGGTGGCCATCACCCTCCTGCCGGAAACGCGCGAGATCCCGGAATTGCTGACCCAGATCTCCCAATTAGGATTGAATGCGGGCCTGGAATTTCGGCTCTTCAAGCCCGAACCCGAGAGACCAGCGGACTTTTATGCGGAAGTGCCGGTAAGTCTGTCAATCCTGGGTTTCTTCCACGACCTGGCACGCTTTTTTGACCACCTATCAAAGCTTTCGCGCATCGTCAACGTCACGGATATCAAGATCACCCTGGCCAAGGGAAGTGGGGAAGCCTACACCCTCACGACCAAATGTCTCTTAACCACCTTCCGATTTCTGGAACCCCAGGAAGCTGCTGGTAAAAAAGGTGCGAACCCCGCCAAACCATAAAAAGGAAACGTGCCCCGTGCTGCGGATCATGCTTGTGGTGATGGCCATTGGTGTGGGTGTAGTGCTTACGGCGTGTAGCGTCGAAGAACCGGTTCAAACCGGGGTCCTCCCGCTCAAGAGTCGTCAGGAAGCGAAGGCGCCTGACTTGCAAGCGCTTTCGCCAACGTCCGATGAAGAATCGTATACCTATAACACGAGCAACCGGCGGGATCCCTTCAGACCGCTCATCTCGACCAACATACCGTCTGACCCCATTGATCAGGACAAGGTGAATTGCCCACCGACGCAGGAGTTTGAGTTGGCCAGTCTAAAGTTGGTGGCGATCGTCTGGGGGGATTTGGGGCGCAAGGCGATGCTCAAGGCTCCGAACGGCCGAGGCTATGCCGTGACTGAAGAAATGCTCATCGGGCGAAATTGTGGGCGCATCCGTCGCATTGAATCCAATGTTGTGGTGATCGAGGAGACCCGTCGGGATACCGAAGGGAGGGTCTTGAAAGAGGAGGTTGTCTTACGACTACGAGAACGTGAGGGATAGCCCACAGATAAGGGAGAGTCAATGCAACGCTGGCACGTCACGGCGTTCTGCCTCAGCCTTGCGATCGTTGGCCCCATGGGTTGCGCCCTGAACACCTCACCTGGAGAGCAGGCTAGAACTTCACAGACTTTCACCCAGGTATCAGCGTTCCTTACGGCCGTCGATGTTGACGTATTAGACGACCATGTGCTCATCACTCTGCAAGCCGATACACCGTTACGCTATACTGTGCGCCATGACGAGACGCCATCCCGTCTCGTCGTCGACCTGCCGGCGCATCGCATCGCCCCCGGCGTGCGGTCTTTGGAAGTGTTTCGGGGCGGTGTGACGGCGGTCAATCCTCAGCAAGTGACTGAGCAGGGAGGCAGCCAGGTTGAAATCGGCATGCTCCCCGGCGTCACCCATTCCTGGTCATCGCCCTCCGCCAGTACCCTTCTGGTTGAAATCCGTTCCGACGCCTCAGCGCACACGCGCCCAGCCACTCGTGAGGGACCGAGACCGAAGGGTCGTCTGCCAGGGGCAGGGTTGGCGGATCGACCGGCACCGCCTCTGAACGCCAAAGAAACCTTCACCCTGGGCCGGACGATTCCAGGCAATGCGGAGCGCGCCACTGAGGTGATTGGCGTCGCGGTTGAACCGATGGGCGATCGCACACTGGTGCGTGTTATCGGCAACGGGCCGATCTTGCTCTACAAGACCGAGCGCCCGACACATCCGTCGCAATTCGTTCTCTCCCTTCCCTCCCTGACCACGGCACTGGCTGGACAAAGCCTGGACACCCCCACCCCGCACCTCAAACAAGTGGTGGTCCGCCCTCCAGATCCCGAGGGTACGACCATTGAGATGACTCTAGGCTCGCGTGTCGCCCCGCAAATTGTCCGCGATGGGGCACAGGTCGTGGTAGAAGTCGCCGGCAAACCATCGGGCAACGGCGCGCCGAACCTGGCGCGTGGTCCTCACCTGATGCCGGTTTCAGCGCAGAGAGTGCCGGGGGCGGCCAACGTAGATCCGGTGGTGCTGGCCCAGCGCCCCGGCGTCAGCCCACAGATCTCGGACAGCGTCCCAATCTATACCGGTCAGCGCATCTCGCTCGATTTCCAGAAGGCCGACCTCAACGACGTGCTCCGTCTGATTTCCGAGGTCAGCGGCATGAACATCATCACCAGCCAAGAGGTCACTGGCTTCGTCACGACACGCATGGTCAATGTCCCCTGGGATCAGGCGCTGGATACAATTTTGAAGACGTTCAGGTTGGGAAAAGTTCAGGAGGGCTCGGTCATCCGCGTGGTTCCCATGGAGCTACTCCGCAAAGAGCGCGACGACGAATTACAGTCCAAACGCGTCGTGGAAGAGCTTGAGGTGCCGGTGACGCGGACGATCATGCTCAACTATGCCCGGGCCGAAGAGCTGAAAGCCAACCTGGAAAAGCTCTTGACCAAGCAGGGCCGTCTGGATGTTGACAAACGGACCAACACCCTCATCGTGAAGGATATCAGCTCTACGGTGGATGAGGTCATCGAGCTCGTCCGCGGCCTGGATTCCCAGACCAAGCAAGTGTCGATCGAAACACGCATCGTCGAGACGGCTAAGACCTTCCTGCAGGAATTGGGCGTTCGTTGGGGTGGATTCGTCAATCAGGAAACCGGCGTGAAGTTCCCGCGGCAGGTGGCACTGCTCGGACGTCAGCCCGCACCTGGTGGCTTGATTCCGCCGATTCCGCTGGCACAGGCCCCCTTCGGCAATTTCGCGGTCGATTTACCGACCATCACCCAACCTCCCGCCTTGGCGATTGGTCTGGCGCTGATTTCCAACTCGTCGGTCATCGATATGGAGCTGCAGGCCCTCGAGCGGACTGGGCGCGGCCGCATTGTCTCCGCTCCCAAAGTGGTAACGCTAGATAATAAAGAGGCCGTCGTCGAAAGCGGTGACGAAGTCCCTTTTAAAACCGAGTCAGCCGACAGCGGTCCAAAGGTTGAGTTCAAAGACGCCATGATCACTCTCAAGGTCACACCGCACATCAGTCCCGATGATTATGTCCTGTTGGAAGTCTATGCGGCCAAGAAAGAGGTGGACTTCTCCCGCACGGTCGAGGGTAACCCGACGATCACCAGTCGGCAATCCAAAACCAGTGTGCTGGTGAAGGACGGCGCCACGGTGGTCATGGGGGGACTATTCAAACAACAAAGCACCGAAACCCAGGAGGGGATCCCGGGGCTGTCAAAGATCCCCTATCTGGGCTGGCTGTTCAAGACGAAGCAGACGCGCAACGACAACGAGGACCTGTTGTTTTTCATTACCCCACGCATCGTGCGGGGACGTCAGGAAGCGCGCCCTCGTTAACCGGTATCAAGCGTGCTGCCGCCGGGAATCATCGAGAATTCTCGCCCGCCTGTGACGGAAAATTGAGTATAGTGAGAGCCAGGGAACCAAGCTGGCCCGTGATGATTCATGGATGCATCATGTGTGGCCGCGTGCGATGACACCGAGAGGTCTTGAGCAAAGGATAGCGTCATGGAAACTGTGACCGTGGCATTGGGCGAGCGAAGTTATGAGATTCACATTGGCCAAGGGGTGCTGGACGGCGTTGGCGAGGTGTTGGCGCAGCTGCCGGTGACGAAACGGGCGCTAGTAGTGACTCAACCGGCGATTGCTGCGGCCTATAGCGAGCGGGTGTTGCAGAGCCTGCGCTCGCAGGGATTTGCCGCCGAGGCATGTGAGGTGCTCGATGCCGAGGAAGCCAAGAGCTTGGGCTGGCTCGAACGTATCTATGACCGTGCCATCGAGCTTCGACTCGATCGCCGCTCTCTCATCGTAGCTCTGGGGGGTGGAGTCGTTGGTGATTTGGCGGGATTTGCCGCGGCCACGTATATGCGCGGCGTCCCCTTCGTGCAGATTCCCACCACGCTGCTGGCGCAAGTAGATAGTAGTTTCGGCGGCAAAACCGCCATCAATCATCCCCGCGGCAAAAACCTCATTGGCGCGTTCTATCAACCGCAGGCCGTCCTAATCGATGTCGATACGTTGCAGACACTTCCCGAGCGTGAGCTGCGCTCGGGGTTGGCCGAAGTGGTGAAGTATGGAGTGATTGCGAAACCCGATTTATTCGAGCTGCTTGAGAGCTGCACGACCACGGGGCTCCTGCAAGATGCCGCGCTGCTGACGCAGGTGATCCGCGATTGCTGTCAGATCAAGGCGGATGTGGTGGCGGTGGACGAGCATGAAACCGGCGTACGGGCCATTCTCAACTTCGGCCACACCTTCGGCCATGCCATCGAAGCCGCCGGTGGCTTCTCGACATATACACATGGGGAGGCGGTGGCCATCGGCATGGTGTGGGCCACCGATTTGTCGCAGCGGATGGGGTTGTGCGACCTGGCATTGCTTGAGCGTGTGAAGGGGCTGCTCCAGTCGCTCGGATTGCCGATTGCGCTCAAGGCACGCATTGAGGGCATTCGCGACACATTACTCCTAGATAAGAAGGCCGTAGCTGGGCGTTTGCGGTTCATTGTGGCGGAGGGATTGGGACAGGTGTCGATTCGCGACGATGTCCCATCGCAGCTCGTCGACGAAATCATAGACGACGGGCTGCATACCCATTCGCTGTCAACGGAGGAGGTACCCATACGTGCAACCTAGGCAGGGGTGGCAGCGGTATGGCTGCGTAGTGGTATCAGTGTGCCTCGTATCTTGGGTAGGCCTCTTCGCCGGATGCGAGAAAGCCGGCGGAGGCGGGCAGAAAGCTTCGGAATCACCATCGACCACCACGCCACCGAGTTCCACACCGCCAAGCACTACCCCTCCCACGACCACGCCGCCCACCACCACCCCTCCGACGTCACCCCCCCCCGTGAGCCCGGTGGCCGGCATCACGCTTACAGCTGGGGCGACAGCATTGTTGGCTGACGGCGCCAGCTCGACGACGATTACCGCAGCGCTCATCACCCCCAGTGGTGGCCCCGCCGTCGCCGGTACCGCAGTGATCTTCACGACCGACCTAGGACGTTTCGGTGTCAGTGGTGCCAAGACCGTCACGGCTACCACTTCCGACGACTCCGGGAACGTCGTTGTGCCATTCATTAGCGAGGCCGGTGTCGCCGGGATCGCCACCATCATTGCCACTGCTCAGGAGGTCATCCAGAAGGTGACGATTGAACTGGTCGCAGTGGCACCGCCGACCGTAACCAGCCAGGTGGCGGACATTGGCTTACAAGCGGGTTCGACGTCCTTGATCGCCAACGGCACCAGCTCGACCTTCATCACGGCCACCCTGATTGCGTCTACTGGGGATCCGGCGGGTGATGGCATCACAGTCAACTTTGCAACCGACCTCGGCCGCTTCAGCACCGATGGCGCCAAGACCGCGGCGGCAACCACGGCCGGAGACACCGGCATCGTACGAGTACAGTTTATGAGTGAAAAGGATGTCGTTGGCACCGCCACCATCGTGGCCAATGTCGGCGGTGTGGCTCAGAGCATGCAGATCGCGTTGACTGAGGCGGGTGACCCTTCCAGGATCATTCTCCAGGCTGACTCCAATGTCATCTCAATTTTCGGCACAACCGGCATCACCGCGACGGTGCTCGACGTCGATGGCAATCCCGTCGCCGACGGGACCGCTGTGTCCTTCACCGCCAGCCCCCAGGGCACTGGGGTGACGCAGAGCGCTACCACTATCGATGGCCTTGCGGCGGCGATTTTTTCAGCGGGAACGCAGTCGGGGGTCGCTACTGTCGTGGCTACCTCCGGCACAGCCTCAGCGACTATTTCCATCACAATCCAATCGGGACCAGCTGGCAGTCTCGAGTTCGTCTCAGCGGTACCAACTGTCATCGGCGTCCGCGGATCAGCCTTACCCCAGAAGTCGACCATCACCTTCAGAGTACGCGATGTCAATGGCAATCCAGTCGTGGATGGCACCCTCGTGACGTTCACGCTCATCAGTGGTGTCGGTGGGGGCGAAACGCTCGAACCGGCCCAAGTAGGGACTACAGCCGGACTGGCGTCAACCGTCCTGACCAGCGGCACGGTATCAGGACCGGTACGCGTGCAGGCCAGGGTGACTGTAGGAGCGGTAACGCTGACCAGCACCTCGACCAATGTCAGCATTGCCGGTGGCGCTCCCTCGGGGGCACACTTAGGCGTCGCTCCCGCCTTCAGGAACATCGCCGGTCTGGTGACCCAGGGGATCATCTGCCCGGTTACGGCCATTGTGGGGGACCGGTTTGGTAACCCCGTTCCCCAGAATACCGCCGTTTCGTTTTTCACCAATGGTGGTGTTGTTACGCCTCAGGGACTCACGGATGCCCTCGGCAATTCCGTTGGGGTGGAGATCAAAACCGGCCCGCCAACCCCCCATGTCGGAACCACTACTAGCCCTTCCGATCCGAGGACGGGAATGGTCACCATCATCGCCGTCACGCAGGGAGAGGAAACCTTCATCGATTCCAATGGGAACGGTCTCTTCGATGGTCCTCAAGAATTTGACCCGAGCGATACAGAGCTCGACACCCCAGAGCCTTTCATCGATCACATTACTCTCTGCAATGGTCTCCCCTTTCCAACTCCGTGCCCAGCTGACCCCGTCAATCCACCCATTCTTTCCGGTAACAATCAATTCGACCCCACCGACCGTTTTGAGCTGTTTGTCGATGCCAATGGCGATGGGACGTGGAACCAACCCAATGGTGTATGGGATGCCAATAAGCCCATTTTCGCGACCACGACGGTATTGTTTAGCGGGCCAACACAACTGTCCGTCGGCGTGCTGCAGGCTGATGGCTCGTGCTCCGGAAATCCATCCGGGTTCAACGTTCCAGATGGAGGCTCCTCCGCGGCCTTCTGCTTCCTAGCTAGGGATCCTGCGGGTCGACCGCTGGTAGGTGGCACTCAAATCCGTGTGACAACAAGCGCGGGGGCAATTTCAGGCACTAACAGCATCGACCTCCCAGACACGCAGCGCGGAGGTTTTGGCATCACATTCTTCACGTTTGCGGTGGTCGACGATGATCCTGGTGACACTGATCCGCCCTCTGATGCTCTGGTCACGGTGAGCGTTACATCCCCCAGCAGCACAACTTGTCCTGGTAGGAATGGCGATCGGGCGGTTTCGTTTGCCGGAACAGTGAATTGAATCCAGTGTCCGTGGGAGGTTGTCTTGCGTTGGAGGGATGGTGAAGGAGTTGCTTGGCACCATCTCACACGGCGTTCCGTCCTCGCGGATTGGTATGGCTGAAAGCCTATCCCCATGGGCTTGTAAACTGACGCCAATAAAGGTTGCTGATGCCCTACTGGGGTGGGCGTTTAAGGGGGGTGGCAATGCTAAATAAAACCGCGCGGTTAACTATCGCCATGATCGCCATGCCTGCGTTGATGGGCATCACCGAGCTGGCTCATGGCCATCAGCCGACGGCGTACATCACCTTGCGCCCCGTGAACACCGGGCAAACCTACGTTCCCTCCTTGCGGCTCTTCCGTACTCCGATCGCTGGGCGGGCGCAAGTCATCACAGTATACCGGGTGGCCATCTTGCCATTCGCTGATTATTCACATCAGCAACCGTTTGTCCGAGCCCTTGAGTGGGGTGGAAATCGCATCATCATCGAAACCCTTACCGACCACTTTATCAGTCATGGCATCGGAGTAGCCTTGCAGGATGACCTCAACGCCTTGCTGGTCGCCGATGGGATTCTGCGTCCACCCCAAAGCGCCTCGCCAAGTCCAGAAATGAGTCCACAGGATCAGTTTGCGCAACGAATGTCTATCTCCGACACGCCCGAGTATGAGCTGGTCTGGGGCATGCATGATTCAGTGACGCGCGAAGAATTGTATTCCGCAGTGATGTCCCAAGACTATCTCAGAATGGGCGGCCTGACCATCCATTCAGCAAGCGAGCCATACCTGCAGGGTGTAACTGAGGGACTGCCAAAAGGCAAAATCATTGAACTTGGCCAGGCGCTGGATGTCGATCTCATCATCCGCGGCAGGATCCTGGAATCTGGTTTCATGCCTTCTGACCCACGGTCGTCTGTAGTGCAAATCCGTATCTATGCGCAGGATGCCAAGAGCGGAGAGCTCTTTTGGTCAAACCGCGCCGAGTTTGAGGTCAGACCCAGCGGTCGCTGGTTCTCACCCGCACCCGATCCCAAAGCACTATACGAGCGCGCTGTCCGAGAGGTGATCAACGTGCTCATGGCCGATTTCTTCGGAGAGCGGTAGAAGCGTGTTTATCACCACCTGACCGCATCCTCCTCTTGATAAGCCCGCCCAGTGCTCCCATACTCACCATCGAGAGGTATGCCCTCTTTCAAACGCAGCTTGCACCCGCATATGAAGTTGAGTAAAGTGAGGTAGTAAAAAGTCCTGAGATCTCAGAATCTGATGGGATGTTATCGCTATCCCCATTGCAGGAGCACGTGTGCATGAAGGTCAAGACGAAATTTTTCGCCGCCATTAAGGACATCGTGGGGACCCCGGAGGTCGAGCTCGATCTTCCTGACGGCATCACGGCTGGGGATCTCTTTCAACAGTATTGTCAGCAGCATACACCACTGAGTCGCTACGCCAACAATACCATGATCTCCGTTAATCTCGAGTTCGTTCCCCCTGAAACGCGCTTACGCGAAGGGGACGAGATCGCCTTCATCCCGCCCGTGAGCGGGGGAAACTAGGCCACGGCACACGGATCAACCTCTGAGGATATCGCCATGATCGACATCGTTGACACAGATATCGAGATAGAGCCACTGGTGCAAGATGTGCGCAAAAATTCGAATGGCGCGGTGGTCACCTTTCTGGGCGTGGTGCGAGGCTTCTCACGTGGTCGCAATGTGCTCTATCTGGAGTACGAGGCCTATCGGGAGATGGCGGTGCGCAAGATGCAGCAGGTTGCGGACGAAGTGCGGGAGAAATGGACCATCGATGATATCGCCATGGTGCACCGTGTCGGACACCTCGAAGTCGGCGAGCGCAGCGTAGCCATCGCCATCGGTGCCCCGCATCGTAAGGCCGCCTTCGAAGCCTGCGAATATGCCATCGATCGCCTGAAAGAAATCGTCCCGATCTGGAAGAAAGAAGTCTGGGAAGGCGGGGAGGCCTGGATCGACGACCGACCGTGAATTTCACAGGGAATGGCTATGGCCCTTGATCGGTGGCTGTATCAGACTGCTCTTCAAATGGCCCGTTCATGATCGCCCTTACCGTTGGCGCGGCTCTGTCGCAAACCGGTAGGTATGCGCTGCAAGGACAGCAAGCGCTCCAGGGGCTCTGTCTGTGGGTTGAGGAGACGAACGCGCACGGAGGGCTCTTCGTCCCTGAGCGTCGTCAGGCGGTTTCGCTCCAGCTCATCGCGTATGATGATCACAGCCGCCGCACTGACGTGGAGCGGCTGACTACACAGCTCATTTACGACGATCGGGTGGATTTCCTGATCGGGCCGTACAGCAGCGGTCTGGTGTACGCTGCCGCAGCGATCGCGGAGGCACATCAAAAGCTGCTATGGAACCATGGTGGCTCGTCAGACGCCATTATGCGCCAGGGCTTCCGCTGGTCGGTGCATCTCCCTACCCCGGCTAGTGGCTATTTTGCCGGACTCTTTGCCTGTTTGCTCCGGCATGGGATGGAGGCGGGAGGTGTGGTGATCGTCAAACGTCAGCGCGGGACATTTTCGACCGAAGTCGCCGCTGGTGCGCAAGAGCAGGCAGAACGTGACGGCTTTACCATGCTGCCCCCCTTTATTTATCCTGACGATCCGAATCACCTTGCGAGTCTTGCAGAAGCGCTCGTGGCGGCCGACCCAGCCGTGCTCATTGCCGTGGGACGTTACGACGACGACGTGGCCCTGATCCGAACCATGGCGCAAATGTCTTGTGGGGTCAGGGTCATCGCTGCGGTTGGGGCGCCCATGCAGGCCTTCTGGACTGACCTCCAAGCGATGGCCGACGGCTGTATTGGCCCAAGTCAATGGGAGCCGGGAGCCGCGCGAGCCCCTGACGTTGGGGTGTCTTCGGCCGTGTTCATCGAGCGCTTCCGCCAGCGCTTTGGCCAGATTCCCGACTATCCTGCGGCGCAAGCCTATGCGGCGGGATTAATTCTCCAGCACTGCGTAGCTTTGGCTGGAACATACAGTGATGTCACGCTACGGGCAGCAGCCGATACGCTAACGTACCGAACATTCTATGGAGATTTTCGCCTAGAGGCTGAAACTGGTAGGCAGGTTGGTCATGAGGCTCTGCTGGTGCAGTGGCAGGGACGCAAGAAGCAGGTGGTGTGGCCGGCGGAAGTAGCGCAGACGGCACTAGTTTATCCGCTGCGATCCTCATTCCCTCTCCCCCCGGGAAAGGGCTAGGGTGAGGGTGGCAGGGCAGGATCGAGCGTTTGGGCTTCCCTCACCCCGGCCCTCTCCCACTGGGAGAGGGGAAAAAGATGCTGCCTACCGGAAGGGAAGAGAGAGTTATTATGGACTGAGCCCGAGTGTCTCGTGGGCCTCCGGTGGCAAATTGCCGTGGGCGATATCGATCGCGACCCATAGGACATTGCGCCCGATCTCTTCGTTCTTGACCAGGATTTTCACGCCCCAATCTCCGCCGTAGATGATCACCCCTTCATCGCCCTCAGGATCGATGACCCGTTGGGCATAAGCGGAAGTAGAACTCCCCCCCTGCTGGCTCGACCAGCCCCAGATATCCGCCCAGATAAATTCTTCGGTGAAGCGGTCTGTTCCATCGGACATGGTTTTCCAGCGTACACGGACGCGGGAGATCTCGACCGGAGGTGAAACTTCCTGGAGCTCGGTCGGTTCGAGGTCAACACAATTGGGATTGCCCTCGACGCGCAGGATCATGGCCAGCCTCGTTTACAGCTCCAGCGGTTCTTCGTATTCGCCAAACACTTCCTTGAGGGTGTTGCAAATCTCGCCCACGGTGGCATAGGCCTTGGCGGCGTCGATCAGCGGCGGCATCAGGTTAGCATTCTCGATGGCCGCTTTGCGTAGCGCCTCGAGTGCGCCCTGCCAACGGGCCCGATCGCGGCTAGCGCGCAGCTCTTGCACACGCTCAATCTGGCGCTTCTCGACGGCGGGGTCGATCACCAGGATGTCCAGCGGCTCTTCTTCATCCATGACATACTCGTTGACCCCAACAATCACCCGTTCTTTGCGCTCGATTTCCCGCTGGTATTGCCAGGCCGCCTCGCGGATCTCACGTTGCGGAAAACCGGTCTCGATGGCGCGGAGCATCCCTCCCAGCTCATCGAGCCGGCGGAAATAGTCGCTGGCCGCCGCTTCCATCTGATTGGTGAGCGTTTCCAGATAGTACGAGCCGCCGAGCGGGTCCACGACGTTGGTGACGCCGCTTTCATGGGCGATGATCTGCTGCGTCCGCAGGGCGATACGGGCCGCTAGCTCGGTGGGCAGGGCGTAGGCCTCGTCAAGCGCGTTGGTATGTAGGGATTGGGTGCCACCCAGGACGCCCGCCAGTGCCTGGATGGCCACGCGCACGACGTTATTATAAGGCTGCTGGACGGTGAGGCTTTCACCGCTGGTCTGGGTATGAAAGCGCAGCCGTAGCGAGCGCTCGTCCTTCGGCTGAAAGCGTTTTTGCAACTCACGCGCCCACAGCCGGCGGGCCGCACGGTATTTGGCGATCTCTTCGAAGAAATCGTTGTGCGCGTTAAAGAAGAACGACAACCGCGGTGCGAAGTCGTCGATGTCCAGCCCGGCCTTCATGGCCTCCTCGACGTACGTAAAGCCATCGTACAGGGTGAAGGCCAGTTCTTGCGCCGCCGTGGCCCCGGCCTCGCGGATGTGAAAGCCGCTGATGCTGATGGTGTTCCAGCGCGGCATATGCTCGGTACACCAGGCGATCATATCGGTAATAATGCGCATCGACGGCCGGATGGGATAGATCCACTCTTTCTGGGCGATGTACTCCTTCAGGATGTCATTTTGCAGCGTCCCGCCCAGGGCGGCCAGCAGCACTCCTTGCGCCTCAGCCACGGCCACATACATCGCCAACAAGACAGCGGCCGGGGCATTGATCGTCATCGAGGTGGTGACGTCGCCCAGAGGGATGCCCTCGAACAGCGCCTCCATATCGCCTAATGACGCCGCCGACACCCCGCATTTCCCCACCTCGCCGGCCGAGAGGGGATCGTCGGGATCGCAGCCCATCAACGTCGGCAGATCGAAGGCGACACTCAGCCCTTTGTTGCCCTGCGACAGGAGGTATTTGTAGCGTCGGTTGGT
>JBKPCR010000027.1:0-18319 GCA_046727435.1 bacterium
CCTGCGAGACCGCAATCCCGACCAACCCTGGTGGAGCGCTCATCGCCGTGCCTCCCTCGCCGCCCCGCCTGGTGCGATGCGGACGCCGACGGTCCTGGCCACGGTTCGGGCTCTGGCCAGGAGAGACGCCACGACCCAGGCGCACCCACGGCCTCTCACGACCCGAGGGGCGTCGGCCTGTGACGTCCCGTGTACCTGTGATCAGATGTTCCCTCTGCACATACGCTCGCGATGGAATAAAGATACAAGGGGCAGCACACATGTACCGGGAGCGACGCTCGCCGCATCTCAAGAGCCGGAGCGGATGTCCAATCAAAGGCCGAGGGATCGGGGCCAATGAGCCTATGTGCTCCCACGCGTTCCCTGACGCACTGAGAGCATCAGAGCACCACATGTCAGGCTGAGCCCGTGAGCGTCCAGTTAGGCGGTCGGCTCATCCGCTCCGCTCTCTTACCCATGGAGGCACTTCTGCAGATCGAACGCCGTGTCGCGTTTGAGCAGGTCATAGACCACTCGCGCCAATTTATGCGCGAAGACGGTCAACGCTTTGCCCTTGCCATGGTGGTTCTCCAAGCGGGCGAGATACTTCTGGCCCGCCGGATGGTTCCGCAAAAACAAGACCGCGGCTTCCGAGAAGGCCCACTTGAGATAGGCATTGCCGATCTGCGCGCCTGCGGTCCCGGAGCGTTTGCCCGCGGATTCTTTGGCACATTTGACGAGTCGGCAATAGGACACGAAATCTTGGACCCGGGGGAAGCGGGCGATGTCATGAAGCTCATAGAGCAAGACCACACTCAAAATCTTGCCGATGCCGGGAACGGATTGTCGTCGATAAAGGGTCTGCGCCTTGTGCTGCTTGGCCGTCTGGACGATGGTCAACTCGACGTCGCGGAGCAGCTGATCAGAGTAGTCAATCAGGGCGAGGTCGACTTCGACACTCTTCTGCACGGCGGGATCAGGGAACCGTTCCGCCACACCGTCCCGGTTCGCCTTGTAGGCCAGCTGCTTCCCGATCTCGGGCAGGTTGTACTGGCGGTTGGTATTCTGGACGTGCGCGAGGAGCTCGGCGCGTTTATGTGTCAGATGTATGCGGCGCCGGAGCAAGTCGCGGGTGGCACGCATCTCGGCGGGATAGACGTAGGCCTGCGGGAGCATCCCGCCACGCAGCAGAACGGCGATTTTCTGGGCGTCGATCTTGTCGTTTTTGGCCTTGCCGCCGTGGATCGCTTTCATATACAGCGCATGCCCGAGGACAAAGGGAATCTGTTCCTGGGCGCAGAGGTCGGCGAGCCAGTACCAGGTAAAGATACATTCGACAGCGACGACCAGATCCTCACGATAGGGTGCAATGGCCTTGAGAAACGGTTCGGGAGCCGCCTTCATATTCCGGTGAGGCACGATCTCCCCATCCTGATTCAAGATGCAGAGGGACCATGGTGCGAGCGTGCAGGTCGATGCCACCATAACACTTGTGCGGCTTGGTGTAGAATCGCATGAGGTCTCCTCCTCTTCTTGCGGTTGTTTGCCCAACGCCAGCATACCACGGTGGTATGCCGAGGAGGGGGCCTCAATAAGTATCACAGGCGTGCAGCGGACGCGGTACACCGCGCGGCTCATGCCTGGCCGTTAGACCTCTAAAACCCTCATGGCCATGCACTAACAAATATGTTATCTTTGCCTCATGGCATGGAGCATCGGATACTATAACCAAACTGTCGAGCAAGCGGTCCTGCGCTTACCACCTGGCCTCCTCGCCCGTTATTTGCGGCTCACCGATTTAATGCTCGAGTTCGGCCCCAATCTTGGTATGCCGCACATGCGCGCCATAGGGGAAGGACTCTTCGAGTTACGCGTCAAAGGGTCGGAGGGGATCGCCAGAGTGTTCTATTGCACCGTTGTGCAACGACGTATTGTCATGCTCCACTTCTTTATCAAGAAATCGCAGAAGACGCCCAAACGGGAACTTGAAACAGCCAAACGCAGATTGCAAGAGGTGTTACGCCATGACCCACGCTAAATTGAAGCACACGGCACTGCAAAAACCAGCGGTACAAGCCGCCTATGAGGCATTGGGCCCTGAATTCGAGATCTTGAGCCAAATGTTGCAGGCCCGCCAAGCCGCTGGCCTCACCCAGGCGCAGGTGGCCGAGCGCATGGGCACAAAGCCGCCTGCGGTGACGCGTTTGGAAGCGTCGCTGAGTAGTGGCAAGCATTCGCCGTCTCTGGCCACCTTGCGGAAATATGCGGAGGCGGTGGGTTGCCGTCTCGAAGTGCGTCTGGTTCGTGCTCGAGTGAGGTCTAACCCGTATGAGGCCTCCCTGTGTGAAGAGACAAACTGATCCTGAGAGCGGACGTTTCTCATTTTTTTCCGCTGGAGAGGTTCCGGCGCAGTCGACCGTCGGTCTCGTGTCCTGACGTCATTTCCGTGGACAGGTGCCAGCCGAGCATGGCTGCACCACACGCGTAGTGAGGTTCTGTCGCCACCTTCATGGCGAGTGCAGAGCTCCCTTGGGGTGATGCTCTGCGACCTAGCAATACTTCTGTGCCCTCATACCGTCCGATTCATCAGGCTGGCTGAGCGTCTTTCACTCGCCAGTTCGTGTCGGGCTCGGGGGAGGGGCAGCACACGCATGCCTGGTGCGACCATCACCGGCTCTCAAGAAGCCAGAGCGGGTGTCCAATCAACGGGTAAGGCTCAGGGAGACAAGGCCTAGGCGTACCGTCGCGTTCAACGACGCAGGCCAATAGACCTGAGAGCACGCTCCATGCCGGCTTATCCCCCTGGGTGTCCAGTGAGGCGCCAGGCGCACCCGCTCTGCTCCCTGAAGTATGGAGAACTATGTTCATCTCACAGGCGGTCTTGCGCTTGAGCATGTCATAGACGGCCCGTGCCAGTTTGGGCGCGAGGATCGTGAGCGCTTTCCCTTGGTCATGCCTTTTCTCCAAGCGGGGCAGCTATTTTTGCCCGGGTTCGTGGTGGCGTAGAAACAGCGCGGCCGCTTCAGAAAAGGCCCACTGGAGGTGGGCGTTGCCGATGTTCTTGCCAGAGGTGCCCAAACGTTTGCCGGCGGATTCTTTCGCACACTTGACCAGGCGACCATACGAGACGAAGTCCTGCCCCCGTGGGAAGCGGTCGATGTCATGGATTTCGTCGAGCCGCACGAGGCTGAGGATTGTTCCAATACCGGGCACAGTTTGCACCAGGTAAAGAGTCTGGGCATCGTGTGGCTGGGCGGTTTTGAGGAGGTAGAGCTCCAGATCCCTGAGGAGCGCATCGTCAGAGGTGATCAGGGCCAGGTCGACCTCGATGTGCTTTTGTCCCGCGAGATCGGTAAAGCGGTGGGCGACGCCCTCACGGTTCGCCTGGTAAGCGATCTTCGTGCCGATTTCGGGCAGGTTGTCTGGCGAGTTGGTATGTTGCACATGCGCGAGGAGTTCAGCGCGTTGGCGCATCAGGTGGGTGCGGCGCCGGAGCAGGTCACGGGTGGCGCGCATTGCAGCGGGGTACACATCGGCTTGCGGGAGCATACCCCCGCGCAGCAGGGCGGCAATGTTTTGCGAATCGAGCGTATCGTGTTTGGCCGTGCCGCCATGGATGGCTTTCATGTCGAGGGCGTGACCCAGGACAAAGGGAATACCCTGTTCAGCACACAAGTCGGCCAGCCAGTACCAGGTGAAGAGACAGTCGACAGCCACCACGAGGCCCTCACGATCGGGCGCAATGGCCTTGAGGAACGGTTCTGGCGCGGCTTTCATCTGGCGGTGCAGCAGAATTTCGCCCTCTTGGCTCAAGATGCAGACGGACCATGGAGCGGGCATGCCAGTCGATCCCACCATACACTGGGTGGTGCTTGGTGTAGAATCGCATGAGGTCTCCTCCTCTTGAGTGAGTGGCTTGTCCCAGCGCCAGCATACCACTGGGGTATGCTAAGGGGGAGGCCTCAATCATTATCAACGGCCTGGAGCCGACGCGGTGACCCGCGCGGCTCACGCCTGGGCGTGTGTGCCGTGCATGCGGTCATGCTCGGGGGTGAACGTCCCCCGTCCAGGTGTGCGTGGAGCCGAAGGACAAGGGAAGCGCAAGGGCGTCACCGTGAGGTGGGGTCTGAAGGACGCGTGGAGCGAATGTGCGGGGCGACGAAGAGGAACCCGATAGGAGGTGTGGCACAGTCGGGACGAGCTGGCACGCAACAGCAAAGTCCTCCATCCACAGTGGGCTGTGCTTGCTAAAGCGGGCGCTTATGCACCGACGGTATGACGGCTTACCGCGGGAGCTCTGCGGGGTGTCCTGGCAAGGACTGAGGGCGGAGGAATCCTCCCTGACCGCCCTGCAGAAGTCAGCAGACGGCATCGTAGGCGCGCGATAGCGCGCTGAAGGCCGGAACGGTGGAAGAGGGTCGTGGCCTACGGTGGAGCGGCGAGAGGGCATCCGGCGAGGGGTCGGGCCAGGCTCGGCCTCTGGGATGAACGCGTGGCGGGCACACCGGAAGATGACGCTCCCGTTGGGGGGGGTATTGCACCCGAACGGAATCTGCCGCACCGCCGGAGACGTGACCCGTACGTCCGGTGGTGTGGGAGTTGCGCCTTGCAAGTGCAGAATGTCCAGTCGTCTGAGATGGCGCCCCTGACAAAGCCTCGCCAGCAGTCAGGTACCGAGGCTTGCGTCCGGTACGGTAACGGACCAGGCGAAGCGTAGACAGGGAGATCGCAGGCCGGAACGCCAGTGAACGGGATGAATAGCCCCGACATTGAACCATCATGAAGCCGCCGACCCGCTCTCCCAACGGGGAAGGCAGCAGCACAACAGCCATCAGGGCGAGGCTCTGGTGAGGCTTCCGGGGTCCCGACCCACGGCATGCGCTCAACGGACCTGCTGTGAACAAGGGAGAGCCCGCGGGTTCAAGCGGCGCGTGTCGGGTCAGACAAGCTGAGGACGTGAGGAGGACCCGACGACCCACGGGCAGTCAGACTGGCTGAGAGTCCTCGGCGATGGGGAGAGCCCATGACCAGGGGAAGCGGCCAGCAGACAGTGCCCCGATCGAGGGCCATATGAGCGCCAGGCAAAGGGCGGTCACGGGCCTCTAGGCCACGAGAGGAGCCACCCAGTCAGGTCAACGGGACGCGAACGGATCGCCGCGAAAGCGCGGCAAGCGCCAAAGCGCCGCTGTACCAGTCTGGCTCATCATCTCGACGCCGAGCGGCTCTGGCACACTCTCGGCCATGGGCCACGCCAGACAGCGCCGGGGAGTGCGGGACCGACGGTGGACGAAGTGAAGCAGGAGGTCGGGGCCTGGAGTGCAGCACCGCTGCGGGCGGTGCACACGCAAGGCGATCGCCCGCCGCCGGTGCGCCGCCCCTACAGTCCCAAGCCGGGCAAGCGGGAGCAACGCCCGCTGGGAGTGCCCTGTGTGGGCGACCGGGTCCGCCAGCGCCGCGTGGCCGATGTGCGGTCAGCCCTCGACGAGCAGGACTGTTTGTCCGGTTCGTGTGGCGGCCGACCGGGCGTCGGCGCGCCTCACGCCCTGGCCACCCGGCCTGAAGTGAGGGCGGGGAAACCGGTCAGCGGGGTCTAGGAGGCGGACCGGCGTAATGTCTGCGGAAGTGTGGACCCTGGAGGGTTCCTTCGCTTGGTGCAACATCGCGTCGGAGACCCACGCCTCCTCCGACTCCTTCGACGGTGGCTGAAAGCCGGGGTGCGGAAAGACGGCGTGAGCGAGCCCAGCGATGAAGGGGTACCCCAAGGGGGGAGCGTCAGGGTGGTCCTGAGCCACCTCTCTCTCCACGACGTGCTGGACTGGTGGTGTGACCGGATGGTGACACCACGCCTGCACGGGGAGGCGTCCCTGAGTCGCGACCTCGCTGATGTCGTCGGGTGTGTCCAGCACCGCGCCGACGAGGAGCGCTTCCAGCCGGTCTTGGTCAAACGGCGGGCGCAATGCGCTTGAGCCCTCGAGCCGAATCAAACGCGCCTCGTGGCGTTCGGGCGTGTTGCCGAGCGCAAGGCGCGGGGGCAAGGGACACGGCCGGAGACGTGCACGGTTCTGGGCCTGACCCACGACGGCACGCGCAACCACCAAGGACATGTCAAGGTGGGAGGGACAACCGGCAAGACGCGCCTGCGGCGCCGTCTGGCGAACGTTCATCAGCGGCGGCAGCGTCTTCGACACGAACCGCGTAACGCACAAGTCGCACAGCTCAACCACGCCCTGCGTGGCCACGAGGCCTATTCTGGCGTCGCGGGCCACTGGCGAAGCCTTCAGCGCCTCTCTGCCAACGGGGAGCGCTACTGGCGTCAAATGCTCAGGAGTCGCCGTCGGCAGGGGATGAGCCGTGGGGACGTATGCCAACAGATGAAGCGGGCGTAGCCGTTGCAGCGACCAACGCTTGTTCTCCCGTAGACACGGATCAAGAGCTACGCTGGGCTGTCAAGCCGTGTCTGAAGAGCGTGGTGCGGGAAATCCGCACGCCACGTTCTGTGGGAGCCGGGGGCGGGTAACTGCCCCCGGCGACCCGGTGGGGGAGGCCGTGAGGCCCCTCCCTATTCCGATTAGCCGGCCAAGTCAGTCAGACCTGGACAGGTTCGCTTGGGGAAGGATTGAAGATGATTTTGGCGTCGGGGTAGAATCTCGGTGGAAGACAAATGCCAACGGTTCTGAGATTAGGTGCGTACCGTTTTTTCTTTGTCTCCCTCGATCGTGGTGAACCTCCTCATATTCATGTGAGACGCGAGAATATGGTAGCCAAATTCTGGCTGGATCCTATGGTACTGGAACGGGCGGGAGGATTTAATCGGGCGGAGCTGAACGAAATCGCGAAGCTTGCCCATGAACATCGTGAGACATTTCTGGAGAGGTGGTATGAATTCTTCGGCCGTTGAGATACAGGAGGCTCGGGCTCAATCAGTGACCGTCACTGAGGACGCCTTAACCGTAGACCTCGTGGATGGGCGGACCATCATCGTGCCCCTGGTCTGGTACCCTCGTCTGTGGCATGGCACACCTGGGGAGCGCAGTCATTTTGAGATCTTTGGGGATGGCGCATATATCCATTGGCCGGAGCTAGACGAAGATTTGACCGTCGTAGGCCTGCTGGCCGGTCGGCACTCGGGAGAAAGTCCTCAATCCTTGCAGAAATGGCTGGAGGCCCGAAAGGGTCAAGACAAATAAGTTCAAGTGACGAAACGTAGCTGATCGGCCGGAGAGATAGCTAACAAAAAAGTCCGGAGACATAGGTAACAGTCACCGGCGTCGTTTCGGTCTACCATAGGCATCTTCGATGCGCAGATGACGTTCGAGCAACCGGCCAAGTTTAAGGGGTCCGAAGTAAACATTCCAGATCCCATCGTCAATTTCCTCAAGGCCGACATAGGCTCCGACGCAGACGTGTGAGACGTTGACCCAGGGACGGTTCCAACGGATGCCACCATTCGCGCTGACGTAGCGCACCTCGAAGCAGTCAGGGGACTCAAGCGGTGGAAGTTTAGTAGGCATCTTCCTGGGGGAGGGTTCATAGCAGGCGGCCGGTGTACGCATGTCGAGCGCCTTGGGTGGACGTTCATGGTTGAACTCTTGGCGGAAGTGGGTGAACTTCTGTTGCTGTGCGCGCAGGTTGGCCCCGGGCGGGCGGTGTCGGCTTTCAAGGTGCGATGCATGCGCTCGTGGCGACCGTTTTGGTGCGGTTTACCGGGTTCGATGAACTCCGGCAGGATGCCCAGGCGCACCCACCACGCAGACAATTGGGACCGCCGGGCGAGGGTGTTGGTGGCGAACGGCACCCCGTTGTCGGTGCGGAGGCGTTGCGGCAAGCCGAATTCTTTGAACACACGCGTGAAGACAGGCTTGGCCTCCTGCACACGGGTGGAGGAGAGGGCTCCGCCCCCGAGCAGGAAGCGGCTGCAGCCATCAGTGATGGTCAGCGGATTGCCGTAGCGGCCGTCCCCGGTCTTGAAGTGCCCTTTGAAGTCGGCGCTCCATCCCTCGTTGGGTGCAGTCATGGGGCTGGGGGGTTTGCCCGGATGCCCGATGGCGCGACGCTTGCGCCTCCTGGGCACCAAATGGTGGCGGCTGAGGATGTCACAGACCGTCGAGCGGGCGGGCCAGGGCCAGCGGGGATGGCGTGTGCTGAGGATCGACACCAACTTCTTCGCGCCCCAGGATGGATGCCGGCGCCGTGCTTCGAGGATCGCCGCCACCACGTGGTCAGGCGTGTGGCGGGGCAAGGTGCTGGGCCGACGCGATTGCTCTTCGAGGCCTTGTGGGCCGTGCGTGAGATAGCGGTCGATCCATGTGTACGCAGTCTTGCGGCTGACCCCGTACAGCGTACAGAGCTCAGTTACGGAGAGGCGATCACGCCAATAATCAGTGATAAATTGAGTCTTCTGGTCCATGGGCGACGTTTGCCTCCAGGGCAGGGGGCACCTCCTTGGTGCCCACGAATATCATCACGCTGGTACCCATGTCTAATGTTAACTCCACATTCGCCCACAACCGACTGATACCGACTGCTACGGCGCGATTCTGCATCGGGGCGCGATTGGAACGGGCGCATGACACGCTTGGGCCGTTACAAGGCGGATTTTCGGGGATAATAGCGCACGAGCTGTTCGAGCACGGCGGGGAGCTCATCGCATGGGACATCTTCCATGATTTTCTCGGCCAGGCGTGCTCCTTTGCCCGACTTGCCACCCACGAAGATCGTCACGGCATCGACCACCTTGCCAGCCACTTTGGTCTTGGTGCCCTGCAGACCGATGTCAGCCACATGATGGTTGCCGCAGCCGGCCGGACACCCAGACCAGGCGATGGTGATAGGCTTGACCGCACCGAGGTTTTGTTCAAGGGTGCGGGCAATCTCTAGGGCGCGCTTCTTGGTCTCGATGACGGCGAGGTTGCAGAACTCGATGCCGGTACAACTCACTAGCCCCCGCATGATCGCCGATGGGTCATAGCGCAGTACTTGCAGCAACGGCTCATCAAGTAGCTCGCCTAGCATTTGGTCGGATACATGCGGGATGATCACATTTTGACCCGGCGTCAGCCGCACCTCGCCCGTGCCGTATCGCTCGGCCAACCGACACACCTCGAAGAGTTGTGCATCAGTGAGGCGGCCGACAGGCACGGAAAGCCCCACATAGTTGAGCCCCTGCCCTGTCTGCCGGAAGATCCCCACATGGTCAGTACTGCGGTGGTGGCGCGCATCGATGCCGGCCGGAGACAAAGGACTCCCTAGAGTGCGCTCGACTTCCGTCCGGAATGTTTCAACCCCACATTTCTCTAACAAAAACGCCAGGCGCGCCTTGTTGCGGGCCTCGCGCGGCCCGTGGTCGCGGAAGACCAGCACAATCGCCCGGCACACCTCCGCGGCTTGCTCAGGCTGGACAAAGATATCTACGGGGGAGGCGATGCGGTAGCCCCCCGAGCCCAGCTTGCCGCCGACGAAGACGTTAAAACCTTTGACCTCGACCTCATTCTGCAGCTGTGTGGCCGGTACTAGTGTAAGGTCCTGGGTTTCGGCGTGGGTGCAATTATCGCGACAACCGGTGATGGTGACGTTGAATTTCCTGGGGAGGTTGGTAAAGGCCTTATCCCCCACGAACATGGCAGTGAATTGCCGCGCCACGTGGGAGGCATCGAACAGCTCCGTAGGCGTCAGCCCGGCGACTGGACAACCGATAATGTTGCGAATGTTGTCCATGCCGGTCTGGAGACTGGTGAGGTTAACATCCGTGAGCCGGGCTAAGACCGTCGGGATATCCTCGATGCGCAGCCAGCGCAGCTGGATCTGTTGACGGGTTGTGATGTCGAGGCGCCCGCGCCCGAATTCGGCCGCGATCCCGGCCAGGGTCCGCAGTTGGGTCGCATCGGTGATGCCATTGGTGATGCGCACCCGCATCATGAAAAACCCCGAGGTGTGCTTGCGGAAAAACACACCGCTCCACTTCAGGCGTTCCAGGTCCGCTTCAGAAATGGCTTCCCAGCCCTGCTGCGCGAAGTCAGGGATATCCCTGACGATGTCTAGGCCATCTTTTTCCGCTTTGAGCGCCTCGATCTTGTTCATGGTCCATCCTCCAGTTTTTTCACCCGAACGGCGGCGGCCTTCAGTTCGGGTTCCTTGGAGACGGGGTCGTAAGCGTTGAGCGTGAGGTTATTCGCGCACATATAAAAGCCCATGCTCCGGCCCCAATGGAACGGCACGAAGCAGATCCCGGAGGCGATCGCAGTGGTCACCCTGGCCTGGGCCACCAGCTTTCCGCGCCGGGAGGTCAGCTCCACAAAATCTCCATCCTGCACCCTATAGCGTCTGGCATCCTGAGGATGCAGCTCCACAAACGGCTCCCGACAGCTCTGCAGGAGGTTTTCCACCTTGCCGGTGCGGGTCATGGTATGCCATTGGTTCTTGACCCGGCCGGTTGTAAGGACGAGTGGAAACTCGCGGCAGGGACGCTCGACGGGGTCGGCATGTTCTACCGGAATGAAGTGGGCGCGACCGTTCGGCGTGGGAAAGCGCCGATCGGTGTACAGTCGTGGCGTGCCCGGGTGGTCAAACGCCGGGCATGGCCACTGCACGGGCCCCCTTTTTAGCCGTGCATACGTAACCCCGGTGATATCCATCGGTCGCCTCTGCGTTAACTGTTTGAACTCCTCGAAGACCTCCTCGCTGCGCTCGAAGGGGAAAGCCTCTTTCAATCCCAACTCGCGCGCGAATAGGGTCATGATCTGCCAGTCGGGAAGTGCCTCCCCGGGTGGCACAGCAAGGCGGGGGAGGTACGTGAGGGTGCGCTCGGAGTTCGTCATCACCCCTTCCTTTTCCGGCCACTGGGCAGCCGGCAACAGCACATCGGCAAACTGCGTAGTGTCAGTCGGGTGGTAAGCATCCTGTACGACTACCAATTCTGCCTGACGCAGAGCCTTTTCCACGAGGTCGAGGTCGGGCATGGAGACGGCAGGGTTGGTGCACATGATCCAGACGGCCTTGACCTTGCCTTCAGTAAGCGCTTGGAACAGCTCCACCGCCGAATAACCAGGCTTGGCGGAGAGATGTTCGGGCGGGATACCCCAATGGGTCGCCACCTCGGCCCGATGCTGTGGGTCCAGGACCGACCGGTAGCCCGGTAGCAAGTGCGACAGGCCTCCGACCTCACGTCCTCCCATGGCATTGGGTTGTCCAGTGAGCGAGAACGGTCCAGCGCCTGGCCTGCCGATCTGGCCGGTGGCCAGGTGCAGGTTGATGAGGGCATTGTTCTTGCCCACACCGACCGTGCTCTGGTTCATGCCCATGCTCCACAAGCTGATGACGGCGCGGGCGCGCCCGAACAGGCGGCCTGCTTCTCGGATGCGCGATGCATTCAGCCCGCAGACCTCTTGCACGGCTTCCGGTGTGTAGCGCATGAGCAGCGCCTGCAGTGCATCCCATCCCTGGGTATGCGCCGCAACGAATGCCGGATCGATGAGCCTCTCTTCGACCATCACCGCCAACATGGCGTTCAGGAGGGCGATATCGGCTCCCGGACGGATCGGTAGGTAGAGGTCGGCGATGTCCGCCACCTCCGTGCGCCGGGGATCGACGGTGATGACCTTCACCTCATCTGGTGCCTGCTCCTTGCGGCGTTTGAGGCGACGAAACACAATCGGGTGGCACTCGGCCATGTTGCTGCCGATGATAAAAAAGCAGTCAGCCAGGTCGATATCCGCATAGCTTACGGGCGGTCCGTCGGACCCCAGGGAGGTGTGATAACCCACGGCAGCGCTCGCCATGCACAAGCGTGAGTTGGTGTCGAAGTTATTCGTCCCCAGAAACCCTTTGGCCAGCTTGTTGGCCACATAGTAATCTTCAGTCAGGAGTTGACCCGAGCCATAGATTGCAACGGCATCCGGGCCATATTCGGCGATGATGCGGCGGAACGATTGCGCCACGGTTTTGAGCGCCGTCGACCAAGGCACGCAGGTTAGCGGCCGATCCCGGCGGGAGCGCACATGGGGGTAGAGGAGTCGGTCGGGGGTGTTGAGGGCCCGAGGGAGCATAACCGCCTTGGCACAGACCTCCCCGAAGTTGGCGGGATGGTCGGGATCGCCTTTCACCCGCACAACTTCGCCAGCCTGGATCTGCACCAAGAGACCACAGCCCACCCCGCAATAGGGGCACTGGGTCCGTCCCCACTCTGGCATGGCTCAAGCCCTCATAACGGCGCGCTCTTCCAGAAACGCGATGAGGTGGTCACGCAATTGGTAGTAATTGAGGTGGTTGAGCACATCCACACGGCACCTGGGTCGGGGGAAGGGGATCGCCAGGATCTCTCCAATGGTGGCAGCTGGGCCACTGGTCATCATGACGATGCGGTCGGCCAGGAACAGGGCCTCATCGACATCGTGAGTGACCATCAGTACAGTCTTGCGATCTTCCGCCCATAGCCGCATCAGCTCTTCCTGCAGCTCCATGCGAGTGAGGGCGTCGAGGAGGCTGAACGGCTCGTCCAGGAGCAAAACCTTCGGCTCCAGGGCAAAGGCCCGGCCGATGCCCACCCGCTGGCGCATTCCTGCTGACAGCTCGTCGGGATACCGGTCGGCGACCTCCGCCAACCCGACCAGCGCGAGGTAATGGTCCGCCAGCTTGCGCCGCTCCGCGCGGCCGTGTCGGCTGTTGACCTGCTCCACAGTCAGCAGCACGTTGCCGCGCGCGGTGAGCCAGGGGAGAAGCGCTGGTGTCTGGAAGACGACGCCGCGATCCGTGCCGGGGCCAACCACTTCACGTCCCGCGAGAATCACGCCTCCCTCCGTGGGTTCGTTCAAGCCCATGACGATCGACAGCACGGTCGACTTGCCACAGCCCGAGTGACCGATCACGCAGACAAATTCTCCTTCGCACACGTGCAGATTGAAATCCTTGACGATGACCGCCGGGCCGTCTGGCGTCGCGTAGGTCTTGCCCAGTCTGGTGAGCTCCAGGAAGCGCTCATTCATTACTGCAGCACCTCAGGTGGTGTGGGAGATGCAAGGCCAGACGTGCCCCTGCGGTTACGGGCTTTGATGAGAAACTCGGTGAGCTCGCGCCGGACCCGCTGATAGACCGGGTCGAGGCTGAGAAGTCGTCGGGAGCGGGGGTGGGGGATTGGCACGGGGATTTCGGGGCCCAGCGTCGCTCCCGGCCCTGGTGTTAAGGGATAGATCCGCTCTGCGAGCCGAATGGCTTCCTCCACGTCGTTGGTGATCATCACCACCGTCTTCTGCTGCTCCATCCAAATACGGGCGAGTTCATCCTGGAGTATGCTGCGAGTGAGGGCATCGAGCGCACTGAGGGGTTCATCCAGCAAGAGCAGCTTGGGGTTTGTGGCCAGCCCACGCGCCACGGCGACCCGCTGGCGCATGCCGCCCGAGAGTTGATGCGGCCGCTTGGCCATGGCCTCCTCCAGATGCACCAGGCGCACCCACTGCTCGGTCCGTAGGCGTTTCTCGTGGGTTGAGAGTTCAGAGGACACGGCGTCGACCGCCAGGTAGATGTTCTCAAAAACGGTCAGCCAGGGCAGGAGCGAGTAATTTTGGAAGACGATACCGCGATCGGGCCCCGGTCCCTGGATGGGCCCCCCATCGAGCGAGATCTCCCCCTCATCCGGTGTGATGAGGCCGGCGATCAGCGACAGGAGAGTCGTCTTCCCCGAGCCGGAGTAGCCGACGATGGCCACGAACTCTCCTTGATCTACGGCAAGGTCGATTCCCTGCAGCACCAGGTAGCGACCCTTAGGTGTTTCATAGCACTTGCGTACATCCTGGAGCTTGAGGAATGCCATACGCCTCCTCGGTTAGACGACCCGGAATCGCCGCTCCACCACCCCCATCAACCGGTCCAAGAGAAAGCCGATCAGGCCAATGGTGATGATCGACAGTAGGATGTGGGAATAGACGAGGCTGTTGTATTCCTGCCAGAGAAAGCCGCCGATGCCGGGCGCACCCGTGAGCATCTCGGAGGCCACGATGACGAGCCAGGCAATCCCGAGCGACAACCGCCAGCCGGTGAAGATGTATGGAAGCGTGGCGGGGATGATGACCTTGCGGAGCATCTTCGCACGTGACAGCCGCAGCACACGCCCGACGTTCAGATAGTCCTGCGGGATACTGCGGACCCCCACAGCGGTGTTAATCACTGTGGGCCACATCGCACAGATGGCAATGGTGAAGACCGCCGCCGGCTCTGACTGTCTGAAGATGACCAAGCCCAGGGGAAGCCAGGCCAGGGGCGAGATCGGCCGCAATACCTGGATTACCGGATCGAAGGCCTGATAGAAAGAGACCGAAAGGCCGAGCAGATAACCCAGCAACGTCCCCGCCACAATGGCGACCAGAAACCCCTTGGCCACCCGCACCAGGCTCAGCACAGCGAACCGCGCAATCCCCTGATTCATCTCCCCATCCTTGAAAAACGGTCGCAGGACGTAGTCTTTCGATTCATCCCAGGTCTTCAGCGGCGATGGCAGATCGGGGGCCACAGTATGGCTCAGGAAAGTCCAGATCAGGAGGACCAGGGCAATCCCAACGAGGGGCAGGAGGTACGGCAACGGGTCGAAACGGTGGCTCATGCCTGCTCACTCCTAGCTCAGGTTATGGACGGCAAACATCCGGACGTATTGCTCGGGTTGCGCAGGGTCGAATTCGACGCCGTCGAAGAGGGTTTCCTTTTTCATGTCCGCGTCCGGTGCCTCGACGCCCAATTCTTTGGCCACCTCGCGGAAGATATCCGGCCGATGTACACGGCTGGCGAGACCGCTGTAGTCCACCTCTTCTTTTGCCATCCCCCAGCGTCGGAACTGGCTGAGCCACCAGACCCCGTGGGACCTCCAGGGGAAATTGGTGTGCCGGTCGAAGAAGGTCATGTAGTAGGGATCCTGCTCCATCGGGCGTCCATCGCCGTAATCGTATTGCCCCAGTAGACGCCCCAAGATGATCTCCTTCTGCGTGTTGATGTATTGGGGGCGTGCCACCACCTCAGCCACATGTGGTCGATTTTCCAGCTTGTCGATGTACTGGCTGGCTTCCAGCAGGGCCCGAAGAATGGCCTTCACGGTTTTCGGATTTTTCTCAGCGAACTCTTCGGTGAAGCCCAGGACCTTTTCGGGATGATCGCGCCAGATCTGCTGTGTCGTGACGGCCGTATAGCCGATCCCATCGGCGATGGCCCGGGCATTCCACGGCTCGCCAACGCAGAAGCCATCCATCTTGCCGACCTTCATATTGGCCACCATTTGGGACGGCGGAATCGTGATCAGCGTGACATCTTTGTCCGGGTTGATCCCACCAGCCCCGAGCCAGTAGCGGGTCCACATGGCGTGTGTGCCAGGGGGAAACGTCATGGCAAAAGTCATCGGCTTGCCGGCACGCTTGGCCTCCTCGGCCAGCGGCTTGAGCGCCTGCGGCGTCTTGACCCCCTTGGCCAACAGATCCTTCGTAAGCGTGATGGCCTGGCCATTGCGGTTCAGGTAGAAAGGGATGATCATCGGCTTCACCGGCGACCCCAATAGCCCCATGGTGGAGGCGTACGGCATACCGAGGAGGAGGTGTGTCGCCTGGTTCTCGCCGAGGGTCAAGCGATCACGGATCACTGCCCAGGACGCTTCCTTAGAAATGGTCGATTCGATGCCATATTTCTTGAAGAGCCCCAATTCATGGGCCATGACGATGGAGGAACAGTCGGTGAGCGCGATGATACCAACGCGGACATTGGGAGTCTCCGGCGCATCCCCAGCATAGGCCCCACCCACCCAGCCGCGCGGCAGACCGGCCAGCAGAAGGGCCAGCACCCCTCTCGTTGAGGCCGCCAAAAAATCCCGCCGCGTCTGTGGCGTCTGCCATTCCCGCTGGGGTACCTCCGACGTCTTGACCGCTGGCTCCGTCATACGAACGTGTTCCGTGTCGCTTCTCTTAAGGTTCATCTTCAGCGAGCAGCTCCGTTCAGAGGCAAGCGGCGTTGCGCCTGCTTTGGCAATCTCAGCTATTAGAGTGGTCTGGGTGGCGACAACCGACGCGAATAGCGTCGCGCCAGCAGCACTGGCTGTGGACAGCGTGGGTCAGGAGGCGGTGCACAGTCAGTGCCAATGTTCCCGGATGCCAACTTGCTACAGGTAAGTGTCGGTAAGATTGTGCAAATAATCCATGAAAGCGATTTCAGTAGATGCCCGCGCAAGAGGACATGCCGCCTAGAGCTGTTGTTCTAGCAACAATCGGCCAGCAGATTGCGCACCTGTCAACAGAGGCCGAGGGGCAGGCACAGCATGGATGGTGACTCAAGCGAGTGGTCAGTGATGGGATGCCTAGTGCCAACGACTTCATCCGGTACGGCAACCCGAAGCGGATTGCGGATCTCGCCATACAGAACCGACTGCCGTCGATGTACGAGGAAAGTCGATTCGTAGAAGTGGGTGGTCTCGTGTCCTATACATCTAACGATGCTGAGAATTACTGGCGCGCCGCTGTCTACGTGGACAAGATCCTGAAGGGTGCCAAGCCGACTGATCTCTCCATCGAGGAACCCACGAAATTTGACCTGGTCATCAATCTCAAAACGGCCGAGCAGCTCGGTCTGACGATTCTTCCATCCCTCCTCTTCCAGGCGAGCAAGGTGATCCACTGAGCCGCGAGGCCTGATGCCGCCACCACGAGAGGTGTTTTGCAGATTAAACGGTTCAAATCCGTATAGACGATTCGCGGATACTCCACGGAGGATAACCATGCTGGCCCCAAAGACTGCACCGTTCCTATCGCTCCAGCTGGGGTTCCCGTAGCAAGCGTACAGGAAACGTCGATCCGTGCATCAACGGGAGACGCTGTGGAGGAAAACGAGGGTTACTTCCCACGCCTATTATGGGTATAAACTCCTGATTTTCTCAGCGCATAGCGTTGATTCTCGCCTGCAAAAGCGGTTTTCTTCCACGGGCGCTGTGATGGCCATTGTGCCCTCAGAGGTAACCCTAGGGATATCATTGGGGAAATAACCAAGACAATCACTTACAACGGATCGACGCTTTTTGCTCCGTTACTCCAGGAACCCCTAATGGCCTAGCAGGAATGTTTGCGGGCAGGTTAGGACCTACGGGAGGGAAGCTGCGGTAATATCTCAAACCACGTCAAAAACTCGCCGTATAACATCGTGCCATCGGAAAGGAGCGCTGTGGGACGCCACGTGGTTGAGGACTTCGTCCACCACCTCACCCGTGCGGAGCGCTGTCCCCTGACGATCAAGAACTACCCCTGCGACTTGGCGGCCTTCGCCCGCTGGTTCAGGGACACGACTGGGGACGAGCTGACCCCGGCCCACATCACCCCGACCGATCTCCGGGACTACAAGCGCTTCCTCTGGATTGGGCACCCTTGTCATGCCCTCCCGTGGCGAAGAAAATACTTGTCACGGTCTGCGGTGACGCGTACCATAAGACTTCTTCATGATGGTCTTTCAATATGTTGGAGGGTATGCTCATGACTGACCAGCAACCGAATGCGGTGCAGGCGCAGGTGCGCGCCCAATTTGATCGGCAAGTGGCCCACTATACACAGGCCAGCGCCATGGCCGATCAGGGGTTGTTGGAGCTGATCGTCCGCATGGCGGGTCCCACCTCGGGGCGGCGTGTCTGAGATGTGGCATGCGGGGCGGGATTCCTCGCATGCGCCTTCGCCCCAAGTGCCCAGTGGGTCTATGGGATCGACCTCAGCCGCCGCATGGTGTATGAGGCCCACGCGCTGGCGCGGCCGCGAGGTCATCACAACACCGCCTTCTGTCAGGCGGATGCCGAGGCGTTGCCCTTCCGTAATGATGTGTGTGACCTGTTCACCAGCAAGCTGGCCTTCCATTATTTCCCCCATGCAAAGGTGGCCATAGCGGAGATGGTCCGTGTGGCCACACACGAGGCACGCGTGGTGCTCATCGACCGCCTGAGCGCGGAAGACCCCGAGAAGCGCGCCTATCAGAATCGTCGGGAAAAACCCCGCACCCCGAGGAAGACATACGTCTACAGCGAGTCGCACCCGGTGGCGGCGCTCGAAGGCATCGGGCTGATCGTCGACGCGCAGGCGCGGTATGCCGAACAGATGGAAGTGGACGCATGGCTGCGGGCCGCGGGAGTCGATGAACCGACGGCGCACACGATTCTGACCCTGCTGTCAGCTTTCACTGGCTCCAACCGAGGCATGTAGAGGAGAAGACCATGAGATACCTGCTGGTGGCACTGTACGCCACGCTCGCGCTCAGCTGTCTGGGAGTGCCCACCGCGTGGGCGCAATCCGGTGCCCACATGATGGCCACGCCGGATGAGCTGAAGTGGACCGACATCCCGTCATTACCG
>JBKPCR010000028.1:0-4128 GCA_046727435.1 bacterium
CATGGAGCACGAACGCTGGATGCAAGAGCGCCGTATTAAACAACCTGACCATCCCGACCTCGTATCCTGGTCGGAATTGCCGGACGAGGAGAAAGATAAGGACATCCGAACCATTAAGGCGATTCCTGCCATTCTTGGTGAGGTTGGGCTGCGAGTGGTAAGACTCTTCTGAGGGTTTAACTCCTCGAATTGGCATCAAGGCCTTAGTGGTGAAGCAGAACGTTTCAACGGAGCAGTTCCTCGCCATTGGGAAGCTTGGCGCCAGCCAGTCGGAGCGCCAAATTGGGGCATATTACTTCTATCCACTGCAACTCAATGCAACCCCGCCCATGAGCCCAAAGGATGCCCATATCCCAAGCACGGGCCTTATTCAAACTTCTGGCGCGCACCTACAGAGCAGCTTGACCCGACCCCTCGCGAGATGGTATTCCTTGGGGAAGTAGAGCTGTAACCTGAATGCATGGAGGAGGTGATGGCCGATCAACGAGATGAGCCGGATCTTGTCCCGCCCACCGATGCCTCAGCCGACGCCCTGCTTGAAGTAATCCAAACCGTCGCTCTCGAATTGCACCCGCATCGGCAGAGCCTCGTGTCCACTAGCCTGGATAGCTCTCTCGAACGGGAGTTAGGCTTCGACAGCCTCGGGCGCGTCGAGTTGCTACAACGGGTTGAGCGCGCCTTCGCGGTGCAGTTACCTGACCAATTGCTGGCCACGGCGGAAACGCCGCGTGACCTGTTGCGGGCTCTGACCACGGCCGGCGCGCGCAGTCGCATGGTCGACGCCAGACCGGCGAAAACGTTGCCCCTCTCGGAGGTCGACACCCCTCCCATCCGGGCTGGCACGCTCGTCGAGGTGCTGGATTGGCATGTCCAGGCGCATCCAAACCGCCCGCATCTCTACTTCTACGGCGATCAAGATGTGGCTGAAGAGATCAGCTATGCCCAATTGCACACCGGGGCAGTTGCCATCGCGGCGGGGCTGCAGGAGCGTGGACTGCAACACGGGCAGATGGTCGCCATTATGCTGCCGACCAGTCTGGAGTTTTTCTATAGCTTTTACGGCGTCTTGCTGGCGGGCGGCGTCCCCGTCCCGCTCTATCCGCCAGCGCGGCTGTCACAAATCGAGGATCACCTCCGTCGTCAGGCCAGCATCCTCGACAGTGCTCGGGCCTCCATCCTCATTACGGTGGCAGAAGGACAGCGACTGGCGCGATTGCTGGGGGCGCAAGTCGAACGGCTCCGGAGCATCGTCACCGTGCAGGAGCTGTCCAGCGGCGGGGATGGGCATGTCGCGCCCACTCTACAGCCCGAGGACATGGCGTTCCTGCAGTACACATCGGGGAGCACCGGCACGCCCAAGGGAGTGATCCTGAGCCACGCGAATCTATTAGCCAACATCCGCGCCATGGGCCAGGTAGCTGGGACGACGTCGCGCGAAACCTTCGTGAGCTGGCTGCCGCTGTACCATGATATGGGTCTGATCGGCGCCTGTATGGGCAGCCTGTACTATGCCTGCCCTCTGGTGTTGATGTCGCCCCTGGCATTTCTCGCCCGACCGCAGCGCTGGCTGTGGGCTATTCACCAACATCGCGGCACGATCTCGGCGGCGCCGAACTTTGCCTATGAGCTCTGCCTGCGTCGCATCGATGCTCTCGACATCGAGGGCCTGGACCTGAGCTCTTGGCAAATAGCCCTGAACGGCGCCGAGCCCATCAGTCCTGAGACCGTGACGCACTTCTGCGAGCGCTTTGGCAAGTATGGTTTTCGACCTCAGACCATGACGCCAGTGTACGGTCTAGCCGAATCCTCCCTGGGTGCGGCCTTTCCACCGCCCGGCCGTGGTGTCCGGCTCGATCGTGTCCAACGCGATCCCTTCACCCGTTCAGGGCAAGCTATCCCTGCCGACGAGGATGACTCAACGGCGCTGCGGTTCGTGTCCTGCGGACGCCCATTGCCCGGGCATCAAATCCGCATCGTCGATGCCACTGGCTATGAGGTTGCTGAGCGGCAGGTCGGCCATCTCCAGTTCCAGGGCCCGTCAGCGACCAGCGGCTACTTCCGGAACCCCGAGGATACCCGGCGCCTGTTCGACGGCGATTGGCTGAATTCCGGTGACCTGGCCTATATTGCCGGCGGCGATATCTATGTGACCGGACGGGTCAAAGACCTCATCATTCGTGCCGGGCGCAACATTTATCCGCAGGAGCTTGAGGAGGCCGTGGGCGATCTTCCCGGCATTCGCAAGGGCTGTGTCGCCGCCTTCGGTAGTACCGATCCCGCGTCCAGCACGGAACGCCTGGTCGTGGTGGCGGAAACTCGGGAGACCGATGCCAAGGCGCAGGAACATCTGCGCCAGCAGATCGATGCCATGATCATCGATTTGCTGGGCACCCCTGCCGACGATGTGGTCTTGGCCCCCCCGCAAACGGTGCTGAAGACGTCGAGCGGCAAGGTGCGTCGCGCCTCTTGCCGCGAGCGCTATGAACAGGGCGACATCGGTCGGCCACAGCGCGCCGTGTGGTGGCAAGTGACACGCTTGGCCTGGGCGGGAGTGCTGCCGCGCCTGCGCCAGGCATGGCGCAGTGTGACAGAAGTGCTCTATGTGGGCTACGCCTGGAGCATGCTCGGCATCGGGGCCGCCGCGTTATGGAGTGCCGTGGCGCTATTGCCTGTGCTGTCCTGGCGCAAAGCCGTCGCCCGAAGCCTATCACAGCTCCTGTTGCGGCTCTTTGGCTTCCCGGTACGCGTCCGTGGGCTGGATCATCTCCCCCGCGACCAAGCCTGTGTGCTTGTGGTCAATCATGCCAGTTATCTCGATCCCCTGGTGTTAGTCGCAGTGCTGCCGACCTCGATCAGCTTTGTGGCCAAGCAGGAGTTCGCTGAGCAGTTCTTTGCGCGCATCCTGTTCCGGCGTCTCGGGACCGAGTTTGTCGAACGCTTCGACCCACAGCGCGGCGTCGAAGACACCGATCGTGTGCGACAAGCCGTGCGCCAAGGTCGTTCGATGCTCTTTTTCCCAGAGGGAACCTTCGGGCGTGCGCCTGGGCTGCGGCCCTTTCGCATGGGCGCCTTCGTGGTGGCGGCGCAGACCGGCGTGCCCCTGGTGCCGATGGGCATCACCGGCACCCGCTCCATCTTGCGCGCCGGGCAGTGGTTTCCACGTCGAGGCGCGGTTGCGGTGACCATCGGCGCCCCGATTATGCCGCAGGGGAGCGACTGGACGGCCGCCATTGCTCTACGGGATGCGGCCCGAGCCCAAATGCTCGAATGTTGCCACGAGCCGGATCTGGCGTCGGAATTCGAGGCCGGCCCCTCGATTCCCTTTCCCTCCGGGCGAGGGTGAACAGGAGACTTCCTGGTGCCCACTATCGCCCCCCGCCGTGAGCTCTTCGCCTGGGCGATGTACGACTTTGCTAACTCTGGCTATACCACCGTCGTTCTCACGACGATCTTCAATGCCTATTTTGTGGGGGTGGTGGTGGGAAGAGCAGCGGGTTTCCCGGAAGGTACGGGCACACTGCTCTGGACCGTGGCCGTGAGCATTCCCAATGCCCTGGTTCTGGTCAGTGCACCCGTGCTAGGAGCCATCGCCGACTACTACGGCGCAAAAAAGCGTTTTCTGCTCGTCACCACCATTGGCTGTATCCTGGGCACCGCCTTATTGGCGCTCACCGGTCCGGGGGATGTTGGGCTGGCCATGACCCTGGTAGTGCTTTCAAATCTCACCTTTGCCACGGGTGAGAACCTGATCGCTGCCTTCCTCCCCGAAATCAGCAATCAGGGCAGCATGGGCCGAGTATCGGCCTATGGCTGGGCGGTGGGATATCTCGGGGGCCTGACGGTACTCGGGGTGTGTTTGGCCTACGTCTCGTGGGCCCAGCATAACGGATTCGACGCCGCGCAGTATGTCCCCGTGACCATGCTGATTGTCGCTGGCACGTTTGCTCTGGCAGCCGCGCCGACGTTCCTGTGGCTAAAGGAGCGGGCCGTCTCCGTGCCACGGAGTCTGGGCGAACATTCCCTCACCATCGGTTTCCAACGCCTCCGTCACACCCTGGCCGACAGCACGCGATTTCGTGACCTATTTCGCTTTCTAATGGCCCTCACGGTCTACTATTGCGGCATCAA